>JBIPLS010000267.1:0-8574 GCA_044368305.1 Pirellulales bacterium | reverse complement strand
ACCGCGACCGGGGCGATCGACTTCGCAGGTGATTTCGACGTCCATTCCGTCGCCCTCGTCGCCGGGCAGACATGCGCGATCGGGCTGGTGCCGACGGGCGCGACGCTCCGCCTGCGGGCCACGCTGCTCGCCGCCGACGGAACCATCGTGGGCGAGGCCACGGCGGCGACAGCCGGGGCGCGGGTGCGGATCCAGCCTGTCGCGATCGCCGCTGCCGGCACGTATCGCCTGCGAGTGGAAGCGGTCGAGGGCACCGGCAGCTACAGCATCGTCGCCGCGGCGAACGCGGGCCTCGATGCCGACGGGATCGGCGGCGGCTCGAACGACACCACCACCACGGCCGAGACCCTCGCCGCCACGGCCATCGCGCTCGGCGGCTCGGCCGACCGGCTCGCGGTGGCCGGTACGGCCGACGGTTCGACGCCGGACGTGTTCGCGTTCACGCTCGCCGCCGGCCAGGAGGCCGCGGTCGTGGTCACGCCGCTCGGCAGCGGCACGGTCGGTGTGGATTTGCTCGACGCCGCGGGGGTCCTCGTCAGCGCCGGCGTGTCGGGTGCGACCAACGCCGGACCCGGCATCCGCGGCTTCGTCGCCACGACGACGGGCACCTACTTCGCCCGCGTCAGTGGCTCGGCCGGCACGAACTACAGCCTGCTCGTCACCCGCTCGGCCGGGTTCGAGAGCGAGCCCAACGACGAGGCGACCACGGCGGCGTGGATCAGCGCGTCGGGCAGCGTGCTCGGCCACGTCTCGGGTTCGGGATCCGCCGACGCGGATCTCCACGCCGTGCGAGCGCAGGCCGGCGTGCAACTCGTGTTCACGACGACCACGCCCGGCGGCACGGCCAACACGCTCGCTCCGTTCCTCGAACTGCTCGACCCGAGTGGTGCCGTGGTCGCGACGAACTCCGGCGGCGCGGCCGACGGCCGCAACGCCCGGATCGCGTTCACGCCGACCGCGAGCGGCCGCTACGTGGCCAGGGTGACGGGAGGCGCGACGTCCGGCGCGTACGTGCTCTCGGTCACGGGCGCCGCTGCCGCGCCCGCCCCGGCCGTCGCGGCGGTCACGCCAGCTTCCGGCGCGCTCGTGTCGCAGCCGCCGATGTCGATCCTGGTGACCTTCGATGATGCGGTTCGGGCCGACTCGGTACAGCAGTCCGACCTCGTCTTCTCAGCCTCCGGCCCCGTGGTCACCGGTGTCACGCTCGTGGACGACCGTTCCGTGCGGTTCGATGTGTCGGTGCCGGCCACGAGCGGCACCGTCGCCTACTCCATCGCGGCCGGCGCCGTCACCGGGCTCGGCGGGGCGGGGAACGCCGCCTTCACGGGAGACTTCCGCATCGATACGGTCGGGCCCCGCGTGGTGTCGACGGCGCCCTCGTCGCCGGTCGCGGCCGGCTGGAGCGAGGTCACGTTCACGTTCAACGAGCCGCTCGACCCGGCGACCGTGACGGCGGCGGCGATCGCGGCCTTCACCGGCCCCGGCGCCGTGGATCTTCGCAGTTCGATCTCGGCGGTGAGCCCGAGCGCCGACGGCACGCAGGTCACCGTGCAGTTCTCCGCTCCGTCCCGTACGGGCGGCTACTCACTCACGATCGGCGACGCGATTCGCGATCTCGCGGGCAACCGGCTCGACCAGAACGCCGACGGCACGGGCGACTCGTTTACCGCCTCGTTCGACCTGCGGGCGCCGGATCTCGCGGTCAGCGGCCTCGCCGTCTCGCCCACGAACCTGCAGTCCGGCACGCTGGTGACGATCCGCTGGACGGACACGAACTCCGGCACGGCCGACGCTCCATCCGGCTGGTCCGACCGCGTCCGCGTGGTCAACACGACGACCGGGCAGACGCTCGTCGACACGCTCGTCGGCCAGTCCACGGCGCTCCCGGCGGGCGGCTCGGTCGCCCGCGAATACTCGTTCACGCTGCCCGCCGGCGGCGCCGGTGTCGGCACGCTCGAGATTCTGGTCACCGCCGACGACTCGGCGGCGCTCTCCGAGCTGAACGCGGTCGGCACCGGCGACACCAACAACTCGACCATGATCGAGGTGCAGTCCACCGCCGCACCCTATCCCGACCTGCAGGTGCGGGACCTGTCCGTGGATCAGACGACGCTCTCGTCGGGCAGCGTGGTGACGATCCGCTGGAACGACGTCAACACGGGCGACGCGACCGCCGCCGGCGGCTGGTGGGAAACCATCACCGTCGTCAACAAGAGCACCGGTGCCAACGTGGCCTTTGCGTCGCTGTGGCAGAGCCAGTCGCTCGCCGCCGGCAGCACGCTCGCCCGGCAGCACTCGCTCACGCTTCCCGACAGCTATGCGAGTGCGGGCATGCTCACGATCAGCGTGGGCGTGGACGTGGGCGGCAGCGTGTTCGAGTACAACGCCGCCGGCACCGGCGAGAGCAACAACGTCGCGACGCTCGACCGCGAGTCGGTGCTCTCGCCCTACGCCGATTTGTCCGTGACGTCGGCGACCGCCCCGGGCACCGCCCGGTTCGGCGATGCGATCGCGTTCACCTACCGGGTGGAGAACGTCGGCAATCTGAATGCCGCCGCGGGCTGGCGCGACACGTTCTACCTGAGCGCCGACGGCGTGCTCGACGGCGGCGACCGGCAGCTCGCCGTGCTGCCGGAGAGCGGCACCTTCGGCCCGCTGGAGAGCGCCGCTGCCGTCGAACGCACGGTCTCCCTCCAGCTGCCGATCGTTCCGACGCTCGCCGCCGGCAGCTACCGGGTGATCGTCGTCAGCAACACCTCGGGTGGCGGACCGACGGAACTCGAGCGGGCGAACAACACCCGGGCGAGCGGGCCGGTGAGCATCACGGTGCCGCCGCTGCCGGACCTCGTCGTCACGGCCATCACGGCTCCCGAGCAGGGCTTCGCGGGGCAGGATGTGATGGTCTCGTGGACCGTCTCCAACCAGGGCACGGCCGACTTCACGGGCGTGCTCACCGACGCCCTCTGGCTCTCAGCCGACCAGACGGTCGGCAACGACACCGCCGTCGGCACCTTCGCGGCGGCGGTCACGATTCGGCCGGGCGAGTCGATCACCCGCCGGCAGGCGGTGACGCTGCCGATCGAGGCTTCGGGACCGCGCTGGGTGGTCGTGCGGACCGACGCCGCGAACGCGGCCACCGAGCACGCCGGCGAGGACAACAACGCCGCGATCGACGACGCGAGCATCGCCGTGCAGGTGCCGGCGTTGCCTGACCTCCGGTTGACCGGCGTGACGGCACCGGCCGGCGGCTTCTCGAGCGGTCCCGTGCTCGTGTCGTGGACCGTGACCAACGTGGGCACCGGGCCGACCAACGCGCCGGTCTGGCACGACGCGGTCTACCTGTCCACGGACGACGTCCTCGACATCGGCGACGTGCGTCTCGGGGCCGAGACCAACCCCGTCTACCTCGCTCCGGGCGAGAGCTACGCCGGCAGCACGACGGTGACGCTGCCCCGCGGCAGCGCCGGCGATTACCGGCTCATCGTCCGGACGGACGATCTGCGGACCGTCTTCGAGGGGCTCGCGGAGGGCGACAACACGATGTCCGTGCCGCTGACCGTGCAGCTCACCCCGCCCCCGGATCTGCAGGTGACGTCGGTGTCGGCACCCGCCGACGCCTTCTCCGGTGCGTCGATCCCGGTGACGTGGACGGTGACGAACGCCGGCCGCGGCCAGACCCTGGAGACACGGTGGGCCGACGCGGTCTACCTCTCCACCGATACGACGCTCGACGCCTCAGACCGTCTCGTGGGCACGTTCCCGCACGATGGCCGGCTTCTGCCCGACGGCTCCTACACGGCGACCGGCGTCGTCACCGTGCCTGCGGGCATCAGCGGCCCGTGGTACGTGCTGGTGCACGCCGACGAGGCGAACGACGTCTTCGAGCACACGGCCGACGGCAACAACGTGGGTGTCGATGCGACGCCGCTCAACGTCACCTTAGTCACGCCTGACCTCGAGGTCTCGGCCATCGGGGCTCCGGCGTCGGCGTTTTCCGGGGGCGCGATCACCGTCTCGTACACGGTGACGAACGTCGGGGCCACGTCCACGGCCGTGAACCGGTGGGTGGATGAGCTCTACCTCTCGACCGACGAAACCTTCAATCCGGAGGTGGACCAACTCCTCGCATCGCAGGTGCGGTATGGCGGCCTGGAGGCCGAGAACCCCGACGTGCCCAGCGTGCAGTCGGCCTACAGGGGAAGCTTCACAGCCGCGCTCCCGCGGACCGTGTCGGGAACCTTCCGCCTGTTCGTGGTCACCGACCGCAGCCGCCTGGTCTTCGAGCAGGAGCGGGGCAACAACGTCGCGCCCTCGGCGCCCTTGGCCGTCACCTTCGCGCCGCCCGACCTCGTCGCCGACTCGCTGACCGCGCCGCCGGCCGCCGCCGCGGGCCGCTCCATGACGGTGGGCTACCGGGTTCGCAACGCCGGCAGCGGACCGACGAACGCATCGGCCTGGACGGATCGCGTGGTGCTCTCGGCCGATGCCGTGCAGGGCAACGCCGACGACATCGTGCTCGCGAACATCCCCCGGACCGGCGGCCTGGCGGCGGTCGCGGAGTACGCCGTCGCCGGCGCGGTGGTGCCGATTCCGCTCACGGTGCCCGGCGGCAGCTACTTCCTGTTCGTCGTCGCCGACGGTGCCGACGCCGTTTACGAGCACGCCGCGGAGGGGAACAACGCCACCGCTGCCCGGGCGATCTCGATCACGCGTGCGACCGGCGACCTGCGGGTGACGGCCGTGTCGCCGGTGCCGACGAGCCTCTCGGTCGGCGACAGCCTGACCGTCTCCTGGACCGTGGACAATGCGGGGACGGCGGCGACCGACGCCAACTGGTGGCTCGACGCGGTCTATCTTTCCGCCGACGCGATTCTCGACGCGGGCGACGCGCTGCTGGGTTACGCGCAGCGCAACGATGCCCTCGGCGTGAACGCCACGTACTCGCCGACGCGCGAGTTCACGGTGCCCGCGGGCCTCGCGGCCGGCACCTACCGGGTGCTCGTGGCCACCGACTCCGAGAACCGCGTCATCGAAGGGGCCTTCGAGAGCAACAACGTCCTGGCATCAATTGCGGCCGTGACGGTGGCGGCCCAGCCGCGACCGAACCTCGTCGCGTCGGCCGTCGCGGCGCCGGACACCGGCTTCGCCGGCCAGGCCCTCGCCGTGGAGTGGACGGTCCGCAATGCCGGCGCGGTCGCCGCGGCGGGGCGGTGGTACGACGCCATCTATCTCTCGATCGACCAGACGCTCGATGCGACCGATCGGTTCCTCGGGTTCGACGAGGCGCCCAGCGGCCTCGAGCCCGGGGCGGCTGCCACGCGTTCGGCGACGGTGGGCGTGCCCCAGGGCATCGCCGGCGACTTCTACGTGTTCGTCGTCGCCGACGCGAGCAAGTCCATCGATGAATCCTCGGAGACCGACAATGCGGCGTTCGACGGCGTGCCGGTGAGGCTCGCCCTGCCGGCTCCGGCCGATCTCGTTGCGGGCACCATCACCGTGCCGGACAACGCGGTCGGCGGCGGCTCGCTGTCGGTCGGCTACACCGTGGCCAACTCGGGCGCGAACGCCGCGACCGGCGCCTGGACCGACGCCCTGTTTCTCTCGACCGACGACATGTGGGACACGGGCGACATTCCGCTCGGCCGCGTCGGCTTGTGGGGAGCCTCCGTGGATCCCGCTGGGAACTACACGCGCACGCTCTCCACCACCGCGCCCGCGGTCACGCCCGGCAGCTACCGCGTGATCCTGCGGACCGACGTCCGCAACGCGGTGCTCGAGTCGAACGAAGCCAACAACGTTTCGGCATCGCTTCAAGCCGTGGCCTTCGACCTGCCGACGCTCGTGCCGGGCACGCCCGTGACCGGGGATCTGCCGGCGGGTGGCGTCGCGGGATTCAAGTTCGCGGTACCGGCGGGCGGCGAAACCCTGAGGATCACCTTCGACAGCGCGGTGAACGACGGCGACACGGCTGTGTTCGTGCGACGGGGCGGCATGCCCACCGCAGCCAATCACGACTTCGCGGCGGCGGTTCCCTTCCAGGCCGACCAGTCGCTCGTGGTGCCGGCCGACGCGGAGGGCACCTATTTCGTGCTCGTCCAGCGGCGGTCGGGTTCCGGCGGCTACGCGCTGCGGGCCGACACGGTGCCGTTCTCGATCGCCGCGGTTGCGCCGGGGGCCGTCGGCAACGGCGGCCTGGTGACGGTGCGGATCGACGGAGCGCGGTTCACGGATGCGACGGCTTTCCGGCTCGTCGCCGCAGGCGGCAGCGTGACCAACGCCGCTCGGGTGATCCGCGCCGATTCGACCACCGCCTTCGTGACGTTCGACCTGACGGCCGTGCCCGCGGGTGCTTATACGCTCCGCGCGGTAAATGGCACGCAGACCACCGATGCGGCGTCCGCCTTCGACGTTCGCTCGGGCACTGGCGGCGACGTCGTCTCGCAGTTCGACGGGCCGGCGACGGTTCGCCCGGACAAGACCTACGCCCTGCGGATCCTGTATGGGAACGAGGGGGACCGCGACGTGTCGGCACCGCTGCTGCTCGTGACGGCCCCGGCCGCGATTCCGCTGGGTCGCGCGGCCGCCGATCTCGTCGCGGGCGGGCTCCTGCAGTTGTCGGGGACGAGCCCCGACGGTGCGGCGGGCATCCTGCGGCCGGGCACCCGAGCCACGGCGGCGATGGCGTTCGGAACGCTCGAGAGCAGCGTGGCCATCGACCTGACCGTGCGGGCCGTCACCACCGAGGACGCCACGACGATCACCGAAGCCGAGTGGACCCTGCTCGGCCAGTCGGCCCGCCCCGCCGGCGTCACCGACGCCGCCTGGACGACGTTCTGGGCCGGCTTCCGCGCGGCCGCGGGAACCGAATGGCGGGACTACGTGGCGACCGTCAACCGGATGATGGCCGAGCTCGGTGGACGGTCGCAGGACGTGCGGGCCGCGTTCGGGGCGATCCTGGCGACCCGCCCGGCGTTCGATCCGACACTCGCCGTGGACGTCACGGTCGCGGCGTCGCCCGCCCGTCCGATCCTGCCCGCCCTGCCGCCGGCGCCCGTGTTCGGGGCGTGGCGGGAGCACGACGCCGCTCGCAACGCCTACGTCGGCCGCTACCGCCCGCAGGTGATCGTGGCGATCGACCCCAACGACATCGTCAATCCCGTCGGCTTCGGGCCCGAGCAGTGGATCCGCGCCGACCAGCGGATCCCCTACATGATCCGGTTCGAGAACGCGGCCTCCGCGACGGCTCCCGCCCAAGTCGTGAAGATCACCCAGAAGCTCGATCCCGATCTCAACCACAGCTCTTTCCGGCTCGGTGATTTCGCCTTCGACAACATGGCATTCGAGGTTCCCGACAACGTCGCGTTCTTCACGACTCGACTCGACCTCTCCGCCTCGCGCGGCTACGCGGTCGACGTCGCGGCCGGGATCGACGTGGCCAAGCAGGAGGCCTACTGGACCTTCACCACGATCGATCCCGCCACCGGCGAGCAGCCGATCGACGCGACGGTAGGCTTCCTGCCGGTCAACGACGCGACCGGCCGTGGCGACGGCTCCGTGTCATACACGATCCGGTCGAAGTCCTCGGCGATCACCGGGGCTCGGATCGACGCGGGGCAGGATGCCGACGGAAACGACTACCGCGCGGTGATCGTGTTCGATACCGAGGCTCCGATCCTGACGCCGTCGGTGTTCAACACCCTCGACGCTTCCGCGCCGTCGAGCGCGGTGACGGCGCTGCCGACGGAGACGGAGGCGACGACCTTCGGGGTGGCCTGGGAGGGCTCAGATGCGGGCTCGGGTCTCGCCGCGTTCACGGTCTACGTGTCGGTGAACGGCGGGGCGTTCGTGCCGTGGCTCGAAAACACGACGTCCCGCTCGGCCGAGTACGTGGGCGAGGCGGGGCGGACGTATGCCTTCTACTCCGTGGCGACCGACAACGTGGGCAACGTGGAGGCCGCGCCGACGTCTGGTGGCGTCGTCGTGGCCGATGCCACGACGCGGACGCCCGGCGGCGCCCCCACGATCGTCACGGGCAACACCGGCCTGTCCGGCGTGACAACCATCTACGGCACGGCGTCGGGCACGACGACCATCACGGTGACGGGGTCGGATCTGACCGCCGACATCGAGGCATCGGCCCCGGCGGGCTTCGAGGTGTCGAGCGACGGCACGACGTTCGGCGGGACGGCGACGTTCACACAGGCGGGCGGGGCGGTGAGCGGCACGCTCCACGTGCGGCTGGCGGCGACGACGGCGGTGGGCACGTACTCCGGCGACGTGACGCTCTCCTCGTCCGGGGCGGCGACGGCGACGATCGCGGTGCCGGCGAGCCGGGTGACGAACCCGCCGGTGAAGGTGAAGGGGGTGTACGTGCGGGGCAGCGCATGGAACGCCAACTACCTGAACCTGTCTGCGTTCACGACGATCGGGACGGACAGGCTGGGCTGGCAGCTGCGCGACGGAGCGAACCAGCTGGCCACGAGCGGTGCCGACGCGGCCCAGGTCACCTGGAACAACGTCAACACGATCTCGGTGCTCTTCGACCAGGCGATCGCCAAGCCGGAGGATTCCGCC
>JBIPLS010000144.1:0-8605 GCA_044368305.1 Pirellulales bacterium | reverse complement strand
ACCTGCAATGCCCGGTCGTCCGCGACTACATCGACCGGGCGGCCTTCGAGCGGCTGTGCGCCGAGCGGGGCATCTCCAACGACACCACGGTCGTGTTCTACGGCGACAAGAGCAACTGGTGGGCCTGCTACGCCTTCTGGGTGTTCAAGCTCTACGGCCACAAGGACTGCCGGATCATGGACGGCGGCCGCAAGCGGTGGGAACTCGACGGCCGGGCCTGGTCGAGCGAGCGGGTTTCCTATCCCCGGACCGCCTATACGGCCCAGGAGCAGGACGGCTCGATCCGCGCCCTGCGGGACGAGGTGCTCAAGCACTGCAGGGCGGGCCGGCAGCTGCTCGACGTCCGCAGCCCCGAGGAATACCGCGGCGAGCGGATGCACATGCCCGACTACCCGAACGAGGGCGCCGTCCGCGGCGGCCACGTTCCCGGGGCGGTCAACGTTCCCTGGCCGATGAACTGCAACGAAGACGGCACCTTCAAGGCGGCCAAGGACCTGGAAAAGCTCTACGTCAAAGAGCTGAAGATGAAGCGGCGTTCGCCCACGATCGCCTACTGCCGGATCGGCGAGCGGTCGAGCCTCACCTGGTTCGTGCTCACCTACCTGCTCGGCTTCGGCAACGTGAAGAACTACGACGGCTCGTGGCTCGAGTGGGGCAACGCCGTCCGGGTGCCGATCGCGAAGGGGGCGGAGCCGGGCGGCCTGGCCGCGCAGGCCACGACCACCGTCCACGCGTAGCGCACACGATGGGCGTCCGCGAGAAGGTGGAGGAGATCGTCGGCGAGTTCTCCGACCTCGACGGTCGCGAGAAGCTCGAACTGCTCGTGGATTACGCCCACGGGCTGCCGCCTCTGCCCGCCGCCTACGCGGCCCGCAAGGCCGCCGAGGACCGCCGCGTGCACGAGTGCCAGACGCCGGTCTTCCTCTGGACCGAGGCGGAAGGCGGGCGGGCGCGGCTCGTGGCCGAGGTCGCCCCGGAGGCGCCCACGGTCAAGGGCTTCGTGGCCATCCTCGCCGCCGCCGTGAACGACCGGCCCGTGGAGGAGGCGGCCGCCATCCCCGACGACCTGCTCGAACGGCTCGGCCTGGCCGACGTGCTCGGCATCCTCCGCGCCCGCGGCCTGCACGCGATCACCGCCCGCATCAAGCGGGGCCTCGCCGCGGCGGCCGCCGGCGACTGACCGATCCACATTCGCGAAGGACACATCGTGTCGCCCGCTGAAAAAGTCGTCGCCGGCATCGACCTCGGCGGCACCGCGATCAACTACACCTTCCTCGACGAGCGGGGCCAGTTCCTCATCGACGGCCTGTGCGAGCATCCGGCCCACAGCGTCGAGGGACCGGACATCTGCCTCGGGCATATCGAGGACGGCCTGCGGGCCGCCGCCGCACGGGCTGGACTGCCGCTGGAGAAGCTCGTCGCCGTCGGCCTCGACACCCCCGGGCCGGCGAGCGCGGCGGGCGTTCTCAGCCGGCGGGGCTCGACGAACTTCGTGCATCCCGACTGGGCCGGCTTCGACGTGCGGGCCGGCCTCGAGCGGCGGCTCGGCCTCCCCGTGACCTATCTCAACGACGGCAACGCGGCGGCGCTGTGGGGCCACGTCGCGATCTTCGGCTCGGAGAACGCGGCCACGAGCGTCTCGGCGATCATCGGCACGGGCCTCGGCGGCGGCGTGATCACGGCCGGCCGGGTGGTGACGGGCCGCAACGGATTCGGTGGCGAACTCGGCCACGTGCTCCTCCCCTGGACGACGATTCCCGAGGTCGCGGGACTCGTGCCGCGGTGCAACTGCGGGCGGACGGGCGATCTCGAGTCGCTCTGCTCGCTGACGGCGATCCGCCAGTCGCTCCTGCCGCACTTCCTCGCCCGTCACCCCGGCCATCCGCTCGCCGCGGAGCCCGACCTGGGCAAGGCGGCGAAGCTGGTCCGCGGCCTCGCCGAACGGGGCGACGAGATGTGCCGGGAGATCTTCCGCGTCCAGGCCCGCTCGCTGGGGCTGTTCTTCGACGAGATGATCAACGTCTTCGACCCCGACGCCCTGATCGTGGGGGGCGGCGCCGTGGAGACCGACGCGGCTTTCCGCCGCTGGTTCATCGCCGAGATACGCGCCGGCATGCCGGCGCAGCGGGAGGAGCAGGCCGACTTGCCGATCCACATCATGCCCGCCGGCGACACGGCCGGCGCCCGCGGCGCCGCCCTCGATGCCGCCCGGATGGTTCGCGAACGAGGCCTGTAGGCGGTCTCTGACCGTCGTGCCACCGGCTCACGCCGCGGGGACAACGCCAACGCCGATGGTGGCCGATGCCCGCTGCCGTGAAGCCCGAGGCGCGAGCCGAGGGAATGCCGATCCGGTCCCGGTGGAGCAACCTGGATTCCCTCACCTTACGGTTCGGGCTTCCAGGCAACCGGGCACGACCGTCGGAGACCACCGTTCCAGTGGTCGGAGACCGCCGCGGCAGAAAGCAGAGCCTGCCGGTCAGGCGATGCGGTCGAGCACCGGCAGGGCCGGCAGGCCGTTGGGCTGGAGCCGCGGGGCCGGGGCGGGCAGGGGCCGGAGGTCTTCCGGCCTGACCCGCGGCGGCCCGAAGATCATCAGCCGGGCCGTGGCGAGCAGGCCGCCCAGCGACCCGAAGGTGGCCTCGACCGCGGCCGGCTCGTAGCCGCAGTGCACCATGCAGTCGCGGCACTTGGGATTGCCGCTCGCCCGCCCGTAGCGGTCCCAGTCGGTCTCCTCCATGAGCTCGCGAAAGGTCTGCGCATAGCCCTCGTCGAGCAGGTAGCAGGGCCGCTGCCAGCCGAAGAGGTTGTAGGTGGGCGTGCCCCATGGCCGGCACTCCAGTTCCCAGGCGCCCTTGAGGAACTCCAGGAACACCGGCGACTGGTTGAACCTCCACCGCCGCGGGGCCCCGTCGAGCATGCGCCGGAACAGCGACTGGCTCCGCTGCCGCGGCAGGAAGTGGTCCTGGTCCGGCGCCTTCGCGTAGGAATAGCCGGGCGAGATCATCATCCCCTCGACGCCGAGGGCCATGACGTCGTCGAAGAACTTCCGGTAGCGGTCCGGGTCGGCGTCGGTGAACAGCGTGGAGTTCGTCGTCACCCGGAACCCGGCCCGGCGGGCGGCTTTGATCGCCGCCACCGCCGCGTCGTACACGCCCTCCCGGCAGACGGCATGGTCGTGCTCCTCACGCGGCCCGTCGAGGTGCACGGAGAAGGCGAGGTAGGGGGAGGGCTCGAAATGCGGCAGCATCTCCTCGAGCTTGAGCGCGTTGGTGCAAAGGTAGAGGTATTTCCTCCGCGCCACGATCCCGGCCACGATCTGCTCGATCTGCGGATGCAGCAGCGGCTCACCGCCGGGGATCGAGACGATCGGCGCCCCGCACTCGTCCACCGCCGCGAAGCACTGCTCCGGCGTGAGGTGCGACCGGAGGATCTCGGTGGGGTGCTGGATCTTGCCGCAGCCGCCACAGGCGAGGTTGCAGCGGAACAGCGGCTCGAGCATGAGCACGAGCGGGTAGCGGGCATTGCGCCGCAGCCGTTGGATGGCCACGTGCCGCAGCACCGCCAGCATCTGCCCGACCGGCACGCTCATGCGACCCGCTCCATTCGCCGCGCGGCCGTCTGGCGGGCCACGCGGACCAGTGCGATCAAGGGGAAGTAGATCGGATACCAGTGGTACTTCAGGTAGAACACCCGCGGGAAGCCGGTGCCGGTGAACTCCTCCTGGGCCCAGGAGCCGTCGGCCTCCTGCCGCTCCACGAGCCAGCGGACTCCCGCCCGCACGGCCTCCGAGTCGCCGCGGCCCGCGGCCACCAGGCCGGCCACCGCCCAGGCCGTCTGCGACGCAGTCACCGGCCCGACGCCCGCGAGCGTCGGGTCGGCGTAGCTCTCGGGCGATTCCCCCCAGCCGCCGTCGGGCTGCTGGTGGGCCTCGAGCCAGTCGGCGGCGCGGGCGACGAGCGGGTCGGCCGCCGCCACGCCGACGGCCTGCAGCCCTTGCAGCGCCTGCCAGGTGCCGTAGATGTAGTTCACGCCCCACCGGCCATACCAGGAGCCGTCGGCCTCCTGCGTCTTCACCAGATAGGCGACCGCCCGCTCGATCAGCGGATGGCCGCGGCGGAGGCCCGTCTTACCGAGCGCCTCCAGCACCCGACCCGCCAGGTCCGGCGAACTGGGGTCGATCATCGCGTTGTGGTCGGCGAAGGGCACCTTGCAGAGCAGGTCGCAGTCGTTGTCGCGGTCGAACGCCCCCCAGCCGCCGTCGGCGTTCTGCATGGCCTCCAGCCAGGCCACGGCCCGGCCGAGCGCGGCGGCGACCCGCGCGGCCCGCCGCTCCCCGGTGCGGGCGGACGCCTGCCAGGTCGCCAAGGCGATGACGACCATCGCCGTGTCATCGACGTCGGGATAGAAGCGGTTGGCGTACTCGAAGCACCAACCCGACGGCTCGGCCCGGGTCCGACGGGCCCAGTCTCCCGCGGAGCGGATCTCGTTGTCGAGCAACCAGTCCACTGCCCGCTCGAGCGCCCGCGCATCGACCGACCGATCCCCAGCGGCGGCCGCTTCGACGAGCCCGATGAGCGTGATCGCGGTGTCCCACACCGGCGACCGGCAGGGCTCGACCCGCACCGTGCCGTCGGCCTCGAACTCCACCAAGGCGTCGAGTTGCCGCCAGCATTCCCGCAGTTCCGGGGCGTCGTCGTCGCAGCCCATCGCCCGCAGGGCCACGATGCTCCACACGATCGGCGGAAAGATGGCGCCCAGGCCGTCGCTCCCGGCGAACCGCTCGAGCATCCACCGGCGACAAGCCTGGATCGCCCGGGACCGCAGCGGCATCAGGCCGATGGCCTCGCACACCTTCATGATCCGATCAGTGCCGCGGAAGAACTTCGCCCAGAAACTGCGATCGGCCGGCGGCGGCGGCCCGCGGCGGTCGCGCTCCCCGAACAACTCCCCGATGCCGCTGTCGGCGGGAATGCGGCGCAGCGGCTTGAACGCCCACATCAGCGACAGCGGCACGATCATCGTCCGGGACCATGCCGACACGCGGTGCAGGTTCACCGGAAACCAGCCGGGCAGGAGCACGGCCTCGGGCGGCACCGCCGGGCAGGCCGAGTAGGGCATCTGCCCGAGGAGGGCGAGGTAGAACTTCGTGAAACTGTTGACGGCCCACGGGCCGCCCGCCGCGGCGATCGCCCGCCGCGCACGCACCAGCGCCGGCGAGGCGGGATCGTGGCCGGTGAGTTTGAGAGCCAGGTAGGCCTTCACGCTCGCGCTCACGTCCACGGGACCGTCGGGGTGGATCGCCCAGCCGCCATCGGCCCGCTGCAAATTGAGGATCCGACGGGCCGCGCCGGCCACCCGCGGGCCGTCGAGCCTGCCCGCCCAGGCGAGAATGAGGATGAACTCGCTCTCCAGGATCGTGTCGCCCTCGAGCGGAGCCCGCCAATGGCCATCGGCCGCCTGCCGGGCCTGGAGCCAGGCCGAAACACGGCCCGCGGCCTCCCCCGAAGATCGGGCGTCCAACCCCGCAGAGCCTCGCGGGCCGGGCCCCCTGCTTCCACGGACAGCCTGCCCGGATGCGTGGGGCTGGCGGGCCACGGCCGGCGCGGCCGTCACGGCGCACGCGGCATCGGATCCGGGGGAACTCATGCCAACATCCCTGCTGCTAGCGACGCGGGCGATCCTTCGCCCTCCAGCCGAACGGACTTGGGGGAGGATAGAGAACCGCGGAAACGCCGACAAGTCCGGCCGGGAGGGAGACGCCTGCCTGGCCAGGCAGGGCGGGGCGAGAAGACCCGCGCACGGCACACCGGGAAAGATGGGGCGGCTTTAACGCGCCTCGTGGGCGGTGGCCGAATCGGTTTCGGTGCACCGCGGCAGCGTGAGCGCGACCCGCGTTCCTCCGCCGGGCCGGGAATCGACGGCCACGGTGCCGCCGTTGAGTTCCACCAGCCGCCAGGCTTTCGGCAGGCCGAGACCGATGCCGCGGCCCGCCTCACGACCGCTGAAGAAAGGGTCGAAGGCCCGCCGCAGCGTGGCCGCATCCATGCCCCGGCCGTCGTCGGCGACCTCGACCTCGACCGCCTCGCCCGCCTCGCGAACGCCGATCGTCACGCGGCCGCCGTCTTCGACGGCCTCGATGGCGTTGAGCACCACCGCCCGCAAGGCCTCGACCGCCTGGCCGGCATCGACGAGCACCTCCAGCGGGGTCGGCGCCGGCGCGTATTCCAAACGCAACCCCCGGGCCGCGGCCGTGGCCTGGAGCGGTTCGATCACGCTCCGCACGATCTCGGCGAGCGGCGTGGCGGCAGGCTGCGGCCGCGGCGGCCGGGCGAAGACCATCAATCCGCCGATCATGTCGCGGGCCCGAAACGCCTGGTCCACGATCGTCGCCAGCCGCCGCCGCCGCTCCGGATCCTGCTCGTCCACGAGCAGGGCCTGGGCCCGGGCCGCGATGTTGGCCAACGGATTGTTGATCTCGTGGCCGGCCCCGTAGGCGAACTCGCGCAGGGCCTCCAGTCTGGCCTCGGCGAGGGCGGCCGCGAACGCCGAATCGCTCACCGCCGCCTCCTCTCCGGCCACCGCCCGGCCCGTTCACCCGCCCCGGAAAGCGGGCGGCCGCCCGCACCCAGAACGGATGCGGGCGGCCGCGACGATGCGTTTCTCCATCGCGGCCGTCGGCTCACGAGCCGGCGACGCCCGACTCGATGTCCAACAGTCCGCAGATCCGATCGACGAGCACCTCGGCCTCGAAGGGCTTCTGCAGGAACTCGTTCGCCCCGGAGGCCTTCAGGTCCTCGATCTTGTCGGGCTCGCACATGCCCGAGATGCAGATGATCCGCACCTCGTCCATGGTCGAGTCGCTGCGGACCCGCTGACAGACCTCCTTGCCGTTGATGTCCGGCAGCATGACGTCGAGCACGATCAAGTCCGGACGATAGTCCTTGACCATCATGCCGGCGTCGAAGCCGTTGTTCACGCTGCGGGTCTCGAAGCGGCCGTCCTTCTCGAGGACGTCCGTGATCAGCTCGACGAGATCCTGGTCGTCGTCGACCACGAGGATCTTCCGTCGGCCGCTCTCCAACGCGTCCGTCGGGATGCCGTTATCCCGCATGAAGAGAAACAACTGATCCCGCGGGATCCGGCGGAACCGGCTGCCCGGCACCCGAAATCCCTTCAACTGCCCCGAGTCGAAGCAGCGGATGATCGTCTGCTGACTGACCTTGCAGATCTTGGCGGCTTCGCCGGTCGTATAAACGGTCTTCTGCATCTGCTTTACCACCCTCTCCCTAGCCGTGGTGCAGCTAGTCAAAACGGCTCTTCGAGGCTCGTCGCGAGCGACTCGACCCCGAACGCCTAGGCCTCCTTGCAGCGGTCCCTGACGCCGTCGCCACAACGGTCGCCAGTCACGTCGCATTCCATCTCGACGCAACTCTCCGAATGCCCCGGCGGTTCCGGGGATCCGGTCTCGCAACGGCGCAGCCCGGGGAAAGAGGGAAAGGACTCCGCTTCCTTCGACCGCTTCCCTGCGAGCCATCCTTGCCAGACGACCCAACTCTACAGGCTGCTTTCGCGGCGAGTCAATATCGTCCCAGACGCCGCAAACCGCTGCTGCGCGGGCTTTTTGAAGGAAGTCGCGAAAGCCTCGAACGACCGTCGCCCCCGGCGCCGGCCCAGGCTGCCGACGTTTCCGCCCCGACGCCGCCTAAGCGGGCGGGACGATTTCGAGGAGTTCGACCGCGGCGGCGCCGGCCACGCGGATCTCGGCCACACGGCCGAAGGCGACGGCGCCGGCCGCCCGGCCAAAGAGCGCGGCCAGGTGCGGACCGGTCGTGATTTCGAGCAGCCGCACCCCCTGCACGTCGCACAGCAATCCCGCGTCGACGAGGATCCTTCCCAGCGGCACCCGGCGGTCGCGAATCGCGGCGGCGGTCGGCGCCGGAACCGCCGCCAGATCGATCCGCACGATCCCGTGCTGCACCACCGTGCCGTCGCCACGGACGAGCAGGATCTCCCGCACGTAGCGGCCGCCGGGCTCGGCGGCGGCGACCGTCCGCTCGGCGACGACCCGCAGGGCGACAGGGCCGCCGTGAAACCGCTCCATGACCACCGTCATGTGGCTGCGGTGGTCGAGGAGCCGCCGCGGCACCTCGGGCACCTCGGCGGCCGGCACCTCGCGAAACCGGCCGAACTCCGCCGCCCCCAGCCCGATGGCCTGCACCAGTTCCAGGGACCGCGCGACGGCGGGGGCATCGTTAGGCGGAAGCGCACGAAGCGGCTCGCGGCGGGGGTCGGAACGCGGTGCCATGGCGTGGGATTGTCCGCCGGTCGGCCGGTCACGGCAAGGCGGCGGCTGACCGTGGCTACACCGGCGTCTCGGGCACGGCGAGATCGAGGAGAAACTCCAGCACCTCGCGGAGCCGCGGCAGCCTGCAGCCCGCCACGGCCGCGGCCGCCCGGGCCCGCTGATCGCGCACGATCACCGCGGCCCGCGCGAAGACGTCGGCCTCGACGTAGAGCTTCCGGGCCTCGTCGATCGCTTCGGGCACGGCCTCCGGTGAGCCGCCGGCCCGGATGGCCAGGCCGCGCAGTCTGGCGACGTCCTCCG
>JBIPLS010000174.1:0-6625 GCA_044368305.1 Pirellulales bacterium | reverse complement strand
GGCCCGGTGGCCCCGGGCTCGCGCCCGGGGCTTCATGGTGGCGATCGTGCCTTCATGCCCCGCGAAGCCCCGGGCGCGATCCGGAGCCCGTGGCCCGTGAAGCCCCGGGCGCGAGCCCGGGGACCGATCCCGGTGTGTGAACGAGCGTGCGGGGTTCCATGAGTCGGTGGTCCCGTCCCACGGCCGTGGGCGCGGGCGGCGGCGTCGCGTACATTCTGGGCCGGAATCATGTCCGTACCGCCGAGGATCGCCCACCATGTCGCTCGTTGAACCGTCCGCCCCGGCATCCCGCTGGCACGCCCTGGCCGACCGCGTCCTCGCCGGCGGCGAGATCCGCCGCGACGACGCCCGGGCGATCCTCGAGTCGCCGGACGTCGAGCTGCTCGACCTGCTGGCGGCCGCTTATCGCGTCCGGCATCGGCACTTCGGCGATACCGTGCAGCTGTTTTTCCTGATGAACGCCAAGAGCGGCCTCTGCCCGGAAGATTGCGGCTACTGCTCGCAGTCGAAGGTCTCCGAGGCCGAGATCCCGCGGTATAACCTGCTCTCCGCCCCGAAGCTGCTGGAGGCGGCCCGGCTCGCGGCCGAGCGGCAGTCGAAGACCTTCTGCATCGTGATCTCGGCCCGCGGGCCGACCGAGCGGGAGATCGACTTCGTCTGTTCGATCACCCCCGAGATCAAGAGCCGCTACGGCCTCAACATCTGCGCCTGCCTGGGCCTGCTGACGCCCGAGCAGGCACGGAAGCTGGCCGCGGCCGGTGTGGACAAGGTCAACCACAACCTCAACACGAGCGAGCGCTACTACGGCGAGGTCTGCTCGACCCACACCTACGCCGACCGGGTGGCGACCCTGGAGGCCTGCCGCTCCGCGGGACTGTCGCTGTGCAGCGGCGGCATCATGGGGATGGGGGAGACGCACGACGACCTGATCGACATGGCCTTCGACCTGCGGGCGATGCGGGTCGAGTCGATCCCGCTCAACTTCCTCAACGCCATCGACGGCACGCCGCTGGAGGGCACGCGCCGGCTCACGCCGCGCGATTGTCTCCGCGGCCTGGTGCTGATGCGGCTGGCGAATCCGGCCTCCGAGATCCGCATCGCCGGCGGCCGCGAGCTCCACCTCGGCAGCCTGCAGCCGCTAGGCCTGTATGCGGCCAACTCGATCTTCGTGGGCGACTACCTGACCACGAAGGGGCAGCTCCCGGAGGCGGACTACCGGATGATCGCGGACATGGGGTTCACGATCACGCGTGGCGCCGAGGCGGCGGAGCCGATGCCGCTGCCGGACGACCGCCCGACGCTGGCGTGAATCCGCCGCCGCGGCGCGGGCCGGAGCCCATGATCCGTGAAGCCCCCGGCGCGAGCCGGGGGAACGAGCGGCATGGCCGGTCGGCAGGTGCATTGCCCCGGGATCCCCGGGCTTGGCGCCCGGGGCTTCATGGGCGACCACGGGGCGAGACAACGCATGAAGCCCCCGGCGCGAGCCGGGGGATCGAGCGTCATCGCTCACTCGCCGGCGTCGCCGAGGCTCATCAGCAGTTCCGCCATCTCGGCGGCGGCATGGGATTCGCCCGCGGCCCGGGCCGCTTCGATGCCCTCGCGAAGGGCGCGGCGGGCGTCGTTCACCCGGTCGCGCTGGATCAGGCTCCGGGCCGCCATGTGGAATGCGGGCACGTACGGGGGCGTCGCCCGCGCCAGATCCTCGAGGATGTCGAGGCCGGCCTGCCAGTCGGCCGTGGGCTCGAGTTCGAGCGCCAGGCTGTACCGCAGGAAGACGTCGTCAGGGTCGTCCGCGAGCAGGGCCTCGATCTTCTCGCGCCGGGAGGGCGTCATGGGTTCGACTCCGGAGGGGCGGGTCGCGGGGCCACGTCGATCTGCACCAAGCCGCCGCCGGAGCCGCCGTGGGCCACGGCCACGACGCCGGCCGCGACGCACGCGACCGCCCGCGGGTCGGCGATCCGGGCGACGCACACGGGACGGGCGACCTGCCGACCGCGGTCGAGCGCGGCGTCGATCCGCCACAAGCCCTCGGGCCGCTCGTCCGAGCGGTCGCCGCCGAGCACCCACAGCGTGCCGTCGGCCGCACAGGCCGCGTCACGCGGCGCCGGCACGTCGCAGTCGATCTCCAGGAGCATCTGGCCGGAGAGGCCGTGCACGGTGAGCCGCGCCGGCCGGCCCTGTCGGGTCGCGAGCATGATGATCTCGTCCCGCCGGTTCGCGGCGACCGCGACCACGCGGCCGTCTTCCGGAGGCGTCGGGCAGGAGCGGCCGGCTATCCTCCCGACCCGGGTTCCGGCGACGGACCCGCGCACGAGCGGCGGCAGCGGCCCGGGCAGCCCCGACGCCAGGATCCAGTCGCGGAACGGGGACACGAGCAGGTGCGGCTGCTCCGCGGGCCCGGCGGCTTCGCCCACGGCGATCTCCTGCACCGCTGCGGCGAACTCAGTCGTGGCGTCGGGCCGGATCCGCCACGTGCGAATCGACCAGGCGTCGCCGCCCCGGCACAGGGCGGCCAGCGTGTTCGCGTCGATGCAGGCGATGGCCAGCGGCCGGGGACCATCGGCCGCGGGCGGCCCGACGACGATGCGCCGCCCGGCCGGCGCCTGCGGATCGACGGCGATCACCCCGCCGGCCCGCCCGTCGAGACCGTAGATGGCCTGGCCTGTGCCCGGGCAGGCCAGGTCGGTGGCCGCGTAGTCGCCGTCGACGAGCACGGTGACCGGGACGTCGGCCGCCGTGGCCGAGGCCGGGGCGGCTGCCGCCAGCAGCAGCCATGCCAGCCGGCCGAGCGGCGTCCCCGATCGACCGGGCCGGCGCATGGTGATCATCCCGCCACGGATGGCAGGCCGTGGGACCGCTCCCAGGCCCCGATCGCATCGACGTGCCGGAACGTGAGCCCGATGTCGTCGAGCCCCTCGAGCAGGCACTGCCGTCGGAACGGGTCCACGGTGAACGAGCGGCTGAAGCCGGCGTCGTCGGCCACCGTGCCGGCCCGCAGGTCCACGTGCAGACGGTATTGGCCGCCGCCCGCCGCGGCCGCCGCCCGCCGGAAGAGCTCGTCCACGCCGGCCTCGTCGAGCCGGATAGGCAGCATGCCGTTCTGGAAGCAGTTGTTGAAGAAGATGTCGGCGAACGTGGGGGCGATCACGGCACGGAAGCCGTAGTCGGCCAGGGCCCAGGGCGCGTGCTCGCGGCTCGATCCGCAGCCGAAGTTGCGGCGGGCCAGGAGAATGCTCGCCCCGGCCGCGGCGGGACGGTTGAGTTCGAAGGCCGGGTCGGGCTTGCCGTCGGGCAGAAACCGCCAATCCCAGAAGAGGAATTGGCCGAACCCGGTCCGCTCGATCCGCTTGAGAAACTGCTTGGGAATGATCTGGTCGGTGTCGACGTTGGCCCGGTCGAGGGCCGCGACGATGCCGGAGTGGGTCGTGAACGGCTGCATCACCGATACTCCCACTGCCGGATGTCCACGAAGTGGCCGGCCACGGCGGCCGCGGCGGCCATGGCCGGGGAGACGAGGTGCGTGCGGCCCCCCTTGCCCTGCCGGCCCTCGAAGTTGCGGTTGCTGGTGGAGGCGCACCGCTCGCCGGGGGAGAGGGTGTCGGGGTTCATGCCCAGGCACATGCTGCAGCCGGCCTCGCGCCAGTCGAAGCCGGCGGCACGGAACACCCGGTCGAGTCCCTCCTGCTCCGCCTGCCGCTTCACGCGGCCGCTGCCCGGCACCACCATGGCGCTGACCCGCGACGACACGCGATGGCCCTGCACGACCCGGGCGGCGGCCCGCAGGTCCTCGATCCGGCTGTTGGTGCAGGAGCCGATGAACACCCGGTCGAGCGGGATGTCGACGATCCTCGTGCCGCCGGCCAGCCCCATGTATTCCAGGGCGCGGGCGGCGCTCGAGCGGTCGTTGGGGTCGGCGAAGGCTTCGGGATCGGGCACCGTCGCGTCGATGCCGGTGACCTGCGCCGGGTTCGTTCCCCAGGTCACCTGCGGAACGACGTCGGCGCCCGCGAACACCTCGACGCGGTCGTACGCCGCGCCCGGGTCGCTGGGGAGCAGTTCCCAGGCCGCCACGGCGCGGTCGAAGTCGCGGGGCGCGAAGTCGCGGCCCCGCAGGTAGTCGAAGGTCGTCGCGTCCGGGGCGATCATGCCGGCCCGGGCGCCCGCCTCGATCGACATGTTGCAGACGGTCATCCGCTCCTCCATGCCGAGGCGGCGGATGCACGGGCCGGTGTACTCGATGACGGAGCCGGTGCCGCCCTCGGTCGAGAGCCGGCCGATGAGGTAGAGCACGAGGTCTTTCGCCGTCACGCCGTGGGCCAGCGCCCCCTCGACCCGCACCTCCAGCGACCTGGGCTTGGCCTGGCGCAGGGTCTGCGTGGCGAGCACGTGCTCCACCTCGCTCGTCCCGATGCCGAAGGCGAGGGCGCCGAGGGCGCCGTGCGTCGCGGTGTGGCTGTCGCCGCAGACGATCGTCATGCCGGGCTGCGTGATGCCGAGCTCGGGGCCGATGACGTGCACGATCCCCTGGTCGGCGTCGTCGAGGTCGAAGAGCCGGACGCCGAACTCGCGGCAGTTGGCCCGCAGCGTGTCGATCTGCTGCTTCGAGACCGGGTCGGCGATCGGCAGCCGCCGGTCGCTGGTGGGAACGTTGTGGTCGGGCGTGGCGAAGGTCGCCTCGGGACGGCGAACGCGGCGACCGGCGAGCCGCAGGCCCGCGAAGGCCTGGGGACTCGTCACCTCGTGCACGAGGTGACGGTCGACGTACAGGACGGGCAGCTCGCCGGGGGGCGTGCAGACCACGTGATCGTCCCAGATCTTGTCGAGCAGCGTGCGGGGGGCTGGCATGGGGTCGCGGAGGACGGGGAGCGGCCGGGGCACAGACAATGTAGTCGCGGGGGATCGCCGCCGCCACCGGCCGGCCGGCGGGAGGGCGTCAGCCGGCGCGCCGCAGGACCGTCTTCGCGGCCAGTTCGTCGATCTGCCGCTTGGGCAGCGTCGTCCACCGCCGACCGGCGGCGGAGCGCGTCTCGAGAAAGACCGTCGTGGCGTCGCGCGTGATTCGCTGCAGGAAAAACCAGCATCGTTCCACGTGCCGCTCGTCGTTGTCGGCGGCGATGACCACGAGGTCGAAGAGGCCGATGTGGTTGCACAGCCTGGCCAGCGAGGCGTCGGCGTTGCCGGGCACGAGCTGCACGCGGGCGAGCTTGTTGAGCCGGCGATGCGCCTCCTTGAGCGACACCCCGGGCGGGTCCGACGCCGCCCGTCCCTCGAACCGGTCGAGCCCCACGTACTGCACGCCGGCGGCGTCGGTCACGGCGGCGACGGCGGTGAGAAGCCGTTCCGTGCGGCCGAGCAGACCCAGGCCGATCTCGAGAATCCGCCGGGGCGGCGTCCGGAGGACGTGACGATAGACGACCCGCTCGGCGGCCGGCCGTGACAGCCGCGTCAGCCAGAGCCTGCCGAACAGCCCCATGCCAGCCATGCGCCACCCGTCTCCGGACCTCTGCCGCCGCGCCTCGCCGCCCCGTTCACGGGCGGCACGGCCCCCGGGAAGGAATCGGACGGGCGGCCGCGACGAATGCAGCGGGCGGGGAGGCGGCGTCAGAACTTGCCGGGTCGGCTCAGGGACGGATCTTCTTCACGGCCTCGGCGGCGGCGTTCCGCACGGCCTTGACCGGGTCATCCTCGGCGACCAGTTCCAGGATCGGGATCGCCGACCCGGCGGCCGGGCCGATGTCGCCGAGCGCGACGGCCGACTCCAGTCGCGCCATTTCACCGTCGGCCCGCAGGCCGCGGCGGAGCAGCGGGATCGCCCGCTCGACGAGCGATCGGTCCTCAGGCTCGATCTTCAGGGTCGCCCAGACGGCCACGGTGGCCAGCATTTCGTCCTCCGATTCGGCGAGCGGCCGCAGGTCGGCCAAGGCCTCCTTCGCCGCGCCGCCGATCCGGCCGAGCGCGTAGGCGGCCGAGTAGCGGAGGCCGGGCTTGGCGTTCGCGTCGGCCACCAGCCGCCTCAGGGCCGGAATCGCCGCCGCTGCCTCGGGCCCGATCGCGGCGATCGCGACGGCGGCCTCGCTCGCGTGGTCGGCGTCGGCATCGCCGAGCTGCGCCGTGATCGCGTCGAGCGCCGGCTTCGCCGCCGGGCCGATGCCGGCCAGGATCTCGAGCACGTTCGTCCGCACGGCCGGATCGGCGAGCTTGTCGCGGAGCGTGTCGACGCACACGCCGCCCAGGCGGATGAGGGAGGCCCCGGCCGCGCGGCCGACCTCGGGATCCGGGTCGGCGATCAGGCTCGTGAACGTGGTCACGAGCTCTTTGCGCTGCTCGTCGTCGAGCTGGGCGGCGAGGTCCGAAAGGCCGGCGACGGCCCCCTCGCGCACGGCCGGCGCCTTGTTCGCCACGGCCGCGAGCAGCTGACGCAGGGCCTCGGCCGCGAACGGCTTCTCGCCGCGATGGATCTGGGCCAGCGCCCACGAGGCCGTCGCGGCGAGCGTCTGGTCCTCGTCGTCGGCGACCTTCTCCAGCGCCGCATCGACGCCGGCGGCCCGCACCTTGCCGAGGGCGAAAGCCGCCGGAAAGCGCAGCGACTTGTCGGGCGACTCGACGGCGGCGACCAGGGCGGGGG
>JBIPLS010000143.1:0-8779 GCA_044368305.1 Pirellulales bacterium | reverse complement strand
GACGCCGGCCCGGTCGAGGTCCGCACGACGCGGCCGCTGGGCGTCAACCTGCCGACGGACGACGTGGTCCGTGCCACCCGGGAAATCCGCGGGCTCTTGTCCGGGCTCGGCCCCCGCGACCTGGCGATCGCGGTGATCACGGGCGGCGGCTCGGCGCTGTTGGCGGAGCCGCGGGAAGGATTCACGCTGGCCGACAAGCTGGCCCTCACGCGGCGGCTGGCGGAGGGCGGGGCCGACATCGCCACGCTCAACGCCGCCCGGCGGCAGGTGAGCGCGGTGAAAGGAGGCGGCCTGGCGCGGGCCTGCGGCGCGGGCCGGATGCTGGTGCTCGTGCTGTCCGACGTGATCGGCGACGACCTGGAGGTGATCGCCTCGGGGCCGTGCATGCCCGGCGTGGCGACCGTGCCGGCGGGCAGTTGGACGACGCCGCGCGGCTGCCGGGTGGATCACGTCATTTTGGGCGGCAACGCGACCGCGGTGGACGCCGCCGCGACCGCCGCCCGCGGGCTCGGTTACGACGTGACGGTGCGGCACGCGGCGCCGAACGCCGACACGCAGGCGTCGGCCGAGGCGGTCGGCCGCCGGCTGGCCGCGGAGATGCGGCGCTTGGCCGCGGCCGACACGCCGCGGGCGGTCATCGAGGGGGGTGAGGCGACCGTCGCGGTGCCGGCCGACCACGGCGTCGGCGGTCGCAACCAGCAGACGGTGCTCGCCGCGATCGAGGCCGTGCGCCGGTCGGAGGCGGGCTGGCCTGCCGGCGGGCTGGTGGCGAGCATCGGCACCGACGGCGAGGATGGCCCGACCGACGCGGCCGGTGCGCTGGCCGACGCCGACGTCGTGGCCGCGATCGCGGCCACGGGTCTCGACGTGCCGCGGGCGCTGGCCCGGTGCGACGCCCATCCGCTGCTCGCCGCCGCGGGGGGCCTCGTGGTCACGGGCCCCACGGGCACGAACGTCGCCGACTTCCGGCTCGTGCTCGCCCGACCATCGGTCCCGCAGGGGATGCTAGATTAGCCGCATCGGCGGGGCGTTCGCATCCGCCGCCCAGGGGGAAAACCTTCCATGCCATCGATCAAGCGGATCCTCGTCACCGGCGGAGCCGGGTTCCTGGGCAGCCACCTCTGCGAGCGGCTGGTGGCGGCGGGCCACGACGTGATCTGCGTGGACAACTTCTTCACCAGCCAGAAATCGAACGTCGGCCACCTGCTCGGCCAGCCGAACTTCGAGCTCGTCCGCCACGACATCGTCCATCCGCTGTGGCTCGAAGTGGACGAGATCTACAACCTCGCCTGCCCGGCGGCCCCCGGCCACTACCAGTTCAATCCCATCAAGACCATGAAGACCAGCGTGATGGGGGCCATCAACGTGCTGGGCATGGCCCGCCGCTGCCGGGCGAAGGTGCTGCAGGCCTCGACGAGCGAGGTGTACGGCGATCCCGAGGTTCACCCGCAGCCGGAGAGCTACCGCGGCTCGGTGAATCCGATCGGCCCGCGGGCCTGCTACGACGAGGGCAAGCGGGCCGCCGAGACGCTGTTCATGGACTACCACCGCGTGAACCGGGTGAACGTCCGCATCGTGCGGATCTTCAACACCTACGGCCCGCGGATGCACCCCTTCGACGGCCGCGTGGTCTCGAACTTCATCCGCCAGGCCCTCGCCGGCGAGCCGATCACGATCTTCGGCAGCGGCGGCCAGACCCGCAGCTTCTGCTATCGCGACGACCTCGTCGAGGGCATGATCCGCATGATGAACGGCCCCGATGACTTCACCGGGCCGGTGAACATCGGCAACCCGGGTGAGTTCACGATCCGGCAGCTCGCCGAACTGACGCTCGAACTCACCGGCTCCAAGTCGCCGCTGGTGGAGAAGCCGCTGCCCACGGACGATCCCGAGCGGCGGCGGCCCGACATCACGCTGGCGAAGCAGCGGCTGGGCTGGGAGCCGCAGGTCGCGCTCCGTGAGGGCCTGGCACGGACGATCGACTGGTTCCGCTCGATCGACGTCGGCGCCTACCGCCCGCCGACGCCCAACTGGCGATAGCAGCCGCGGACGACGGCGCACATCGTGGCCACGACGGCCAGCCCCAGCGCGATGCCGAGGCAGTCGTAGACCCAGTCGAGCCGCTCCAGGGCCCGGGAGAACAGCGGCTGCGTGATCTCGTCGACCGCGGCGAACGCGGCCAGGCCGGCGGCCAGGCCGGCGACCTGCCGGGGCGTCCAGCGGCCGGCGGTGGCGGACGTGGCGGCCGCCAGCACCGCCAGCGTGCCGTAGGCGATGAAGTGCAGCGTCTTGTCGGACGGCGGATTCTTGCCGAGAAAGTGCTCGGGCTGCGGGTAGTGGGTGGCCAGCACCAGCACGACCGCGTAGGCCGCGGTGCAGACGGCGAGCAGGCGGGCGAGCCGCCCACGGAAGCGCGTCGGCGGGGCGGCGGCGGACGACATCGGGCGGATCGCACCTCTGACAAAACGGGTTTTCGGCTGGATTGTAGCGTTTTTTGGCCTTCGCTCGCGCTCGGCCTTCCGTTACCTTCCCCGCCGCCATCGATCCCGCGTCGCCGGGCTCCACGATTCTTCGGAGATATCGCCGCCATGAACCGCCAGGAACTGTCCACGATCGTCCTTGAACTCCTCGAGAAGGAGACAGGCGAGACGTATCAGGGCATCACCGACGCCACCACCCTGCGTGAGGGGTTGAACCTCGACTCGCTCGACATGGCCGGCCTCGTGCTCCACATCGAAAGCCGGTTCGGCATCCAGATCGAGACCGAACTGCTCGAAAAGATCGCGACCGTGGGCGACATGCTCGACGTGCTCACCGAGAAACTCGCCGCCAAGGCAGGCCGGCAGGCCGCCTGACGTGGCCTCTGCACCCCGCTGCAAGGCATCCGTCATGAACGCCAACCCGCCCCCGACCGCTGCCGACCAGTCCGCCGGTATCACGGCGCATGCCGCCTTCGCAGCCCGGCTCTCGGAGATCGGCGGGTTGCGGGACGGCGGCTGTCCGGCCGGCGGGCCGCCCTTGCCGGCTCGTTTCCTGCGGCACTGCGACGAGCAGACCGTCGTCGGCATCCACGCCGTCCTCCGCGCGATGGCTCTGCTGCCGCGGCCCGTTGGCGACTGCGATCGAGACGCGGTGGTGGCGGCATCCTGCCAGGCGGGCCGCATCATGGCGGCCAAGTCGCTCGCCCAGTTGAAGGTCGGCGGAGCCGTCACCGTCTCCACGCACATCGTGCCCCAGGCTTCGCTGCATTCCCTGGCCGGCGCGGTGAGTGTCGCCCTGGGCATGCACGGCCCGCACCTGGGGGTCAGCGGCGGCCCCGACGCGCTCGCCGAGGGTCTGCTCGCCGCAATCACGCTCACGCACACGACCGGCTGTCCGCGAACCTGGCTGGTGGTCACGGAGTGGGACGACGAACCCGTCCTCGACGCCGGCGGCGAACCCGCCGGCGATCCCGTGTGCCGGGGACTGGCGATCGCGATCGAGCCGGGCGGGGCGGCGGCCTTGGCGCTCGGCCTGCACGCGCCGCCGCTGCCGCATGCCGTGACGGCGCCGGCGGGCCATCTCGAGGCATTCGCCCACGCGCTCGACATGTGCGGCCCCGGCGGGGCCCTCGTCTCCTGGACCCTCGGCTGTCCCGGCGGCATGGAGGTGCGGGTCATGCGGCGGACCGTCGCGCCCGCCCGCCGCCTGCGGGAGGCCGCATGACGGCCGCCGCGTCATCGCGACCGCGTCAGGCCCGCGAACCGGTGGTGATCACCGGCGTCGGCGCCGTCTCGCCGCTGGGCAGCTCGTATGCCGAGATCGCCTCCGGCCTGCTGGCGGGCCGTTCCGGCATCCGTGAGGTCGATCCCGGCGCCTTCGCCCGCGAGCCACGGCAGTTCGCCGCGCCCGTCACCGACATTCCGGCGCCCCCGGCGGCGCTGTGCGACCTCGACGCCGCGGCCTTCGCCGGGCTCGATCGGCTGGAGCGGCTCTGTCTGGCGCCGCTCGCCGCGGCGCTGGCCGATGCGAACCTGCACCCGCTGGACGAGGCCGGATCCGGCCCGCGAATCGGCCTCGTGCTCGGCCTGGGGGCCGAGCACCTCAAGCGCTGGGAGGGCGACTTCCTGGCCGGCGGCACCCGCGTCTTCGAGCCGCGTCGCGAACGCACGCTCGTCCATGCCCTCGCCGCGCGGCTGGGAATCCGCGGCCCGGCGGTGACGGTGGCCGCCGCCTGCGCCTCGAGCGGCTATGCGATGGCGATGGGCCGCTCCTGGATCGATTTCGGCTGGGTCGATGCCTGCGTCGTCGGCGGCTGCGACATCCTCAGCCCGACGGCGATCGCCGCCTTCTACAACCTCCGCGCCCTCTCCCGCCGCAGCGACGAGCCCGCGCGGGCGTCGCGGCCGTTCGACAAGGCCCGCGACGGCTTCGTGATGGGCGAAGGTGGCGCGTTCTTCGTGCTGGAGCGGCAATCCGCCGCGGCCACCCGCGGCGCCCGCCGCCGCGGCGAGTTCGCCGGCGTGGGCATGTCGAGCGACGGCGTGCACATGGTGATCCCGAGCTCCGATCCCACGCAGGCCGCCGCCGCCATCACCGCCGCCCTTACCGACGCCGACGTGTCGCCCGACGAGGTGGATTACGTCAACGCCCACGCCGCCGGCACGCCGGTGGGCGACGTCTCCGAGGCGGCCGCCATCCGCCTCGCCCTCGCCACCGCGACCGACGGGGTGCCGGTGAGCTCCACGAAGAGCATGACCGGGCACCTGATCAGCGGCGCGGCGGCCTTCGAGGCGGTGGCCTGCCTGGTGGCGCTCGACCGCCAGGCCGTGCCGCCCACGGTGAATCTCGACGAACCCGACCCGCAGTGCCCGCTCGACCACGTGCCGCACGTGGCCCGCCGCCATGCCGTCCGCGTGGCCGCGAGCAACTCCTTCGGCTTCGGCGGCTCGAACCTGTGCCTGGTCCTGCGGAAGGCCGCCTGACCCGACCGTGATTTCCTGACGGAGACAGCATCCATGACGAAGCCCGCCCGCACCGCCCCCCTCGCCATCGCCACGATCGACACGCTGCTCGCCCACCTGGTGGCCCACTGGCACGACTTCGAGGTCGAGCATTCCGAGGAGGGGCTGCGGGGCCGGATCTGCGACCTGCACCGCTTCAACTTCCTGCTCTGGCACGAGGAAGACATCGCACGTTCCCCGGAGGTGTCGGACGGCCGGATAGCGCAGGTGAAGCGGGCGATCGACCGCTACAACCAGGCCCGCAACGACGCCATCGAGAAGGTGGACGACGCCCTGATCGCCGAGCTCGCAGCCCGGGGGATCGTGGCAAGCCCCGACGCACCGGCCGCCACCGAGACGCCGGGTGCCGCGATCGACCGGCTCTCGATCCTGGAACTGCGTCGCTACCACATGCGGGAGCAGGTCGAGCGTCGCGACGCCACCGAAGAGCACAAGACGAAGTCGGCCGCCCGTCTGGAGATCCTCGACCTCCAACGCGACCACCTGATCGCCGCACTCGAGCGGCTGCTCGGCGAGATCTTCGCGGGCCAGCGGCCGCTGCGGGTCTTCCGGCAGATGAAGATGTACAACGACCCGACGATGAACCCCTACCTCTACAAGGCGAAGGCGGCCTAGCCAGCGGGGCCCGAGCGGAGTCCTGCCGCCCCGGCGGCGTCCGCATGGTAGAGTTCGGGGAGATCTTCCCGCCCGCCTCCGCCCGTGCCCGCCCCGATGCCGCATTCCAGGTCCGCCGCGGATTCCGCCCCTCGGGCGCCGCGGCACGTCGCGGGCAACGCGGCCGCGGCCGTTCCCTTCGCAGCCCTGGGGCTGTCGGCGGACGTGCTCGAGGCGGTGGCCCGGCTCGGCTTCACTCAGGCGGCACCGATCCAGGCAGCCGCGATCCCGCTGATCATGGCGGGCCGCGACGTTGTCGGCCAGTCGGAGACCGGCTCGGGCAAGACGGCCGCCTTCTGCATCCCGGCGATCGAGCGGGTCGATCCGGCCCGCGATGAAACCCAGGTGCTCGTGCTGGTGCCGACCCGCGAACTGGCGACGCAGGTGGCCGAAGAGGTGCGGAAGCTCGCCGCCTGCCGGAAAGGGTTGCGGACCACGGCGATCTACGGCGGCGCCTCCTACGACCGCCAGTTCGCCGACCTCTCCCGCGGGGCCCACGTGGTGGTCGGCACGCCGGGCCGGCTCGTCGATCATCTCGCCCGGGGCACCCTCGATCTTTCCACCGTCGGCCTCCTCGTGCTCGACGAGGCCGACCGGATGCTGGACATGGGCTTCCAGGAGGACATCGAGAAGCTGCTCGCCGCCGCCCCGGTCGAGCGGCAGACGGTGTTCTTCTCGGCCACGATCTCGCCGCCGATCCGCGAGCTGGTCGGACGGCACTCGCGCGACGCGGAGACCGTGCGCATCGCCCAGCGTTCCGCCGACGGCCCGCCGCTGGTCGATCAGCTGTGCCACGAGATCCGCCACCACGCGAAGTTCGACACGCTCGTGCGGGTGCTCGACTATCACGACGTGAAGAGCGGAATCATCTTCTGCAACACGCAGCGGATGGTGGACGAACTCGTCGAGTCCCTCGCCGCCCGTGGCCACACGGCGGAGCGTCTGCACGGCGGCCTGGCCCAGGCCCAACGGACGCGGGTCATGGAGGGCTTCAAGCGGGCCGCCTTCCGGCTCCTGGTGGCCACCGACGTGGCGGCCCGGGGTATCGACGTCAACGACCTGGAGCTGGTCGTCAACTACGACCTGCCGGCCGACGCCGAGGACTACGTGCATCGCATCGGCCGCACCGGCCGCGCCGGCCGCAAGGGCCGGGCCGTCACGCTGGTTTCCGGCGGCGGCGGTTTCAAGCTCCAGGCGATCGAGCGGTTCACGAAGACGCGGATCCGCCGCGAGCCGGTGCCCTCGGCGACGGCGGTGGAAGCGAAGCGCAGCGCCGCCCTCTTCGAGACGCTACGGGCGGCGGTTGCGGGTGGGACCTTCGCGGGCCGCGCGCCGCTCGTCGAGAAACTGGTGGCGCTGGGCCACCCGCCGGCCGACGTGGCCGCGGCGATCCTCCACCACTTCGCGCCTGCCCAGGTCGTCGAGGCGGAGCCGCCCCCGCCCTCACGACCGCGTCACGCGCCGCCGCGTGCGGCAGTCGACGACCGGCCGCCGCCGCGTGGCAAGCGGAAGTTTGCCCCGGTTCGCGGCGACCACGGGCCCGGCCCCGGACGGCCGCCGTTTCCAGGCGGCGGGAAGGGCAAGGCCAAGGCCAAGTTCAAAGGCAAGTTCAAGAAGGGCCCGCCGGCCCGCGACGGCAAGCGCCGTCCATGACGCGGCGGTCGCCCGCGGGTGGGCGTGTCTTCCCGGGCGTCGCCGGGCGGTAGACTTGTCGGCGACGCGAGCGGGCGGTGGTGCGACCACCCCCGGCGTCATGCCCCCGTAGCTCAGTGGATAGAGCGACGGTTTCCTAAACCGTAGGTCGGCAGTTCGATCCTGCCCGGGGGTAGTCGATTTTTGCGTCAGTCGGCACGTCAAGCGATTTTTCACGGGCGCGGTGAAGCGTTGACGGCTCCTGATGGCCGGTGAGGGTGCCGGGTAAGCGGGTGGCGTTCCAATGGCCGCCGCCCAGTCCTCGGGTCGCACTCCGTAATAGTGCTGCTCGCCACCCGGTATCGCGAGGGCGGCCGCGTACAGGATTTGGTCATCCGTGTACGCTCCCGACGTGCCCGCGACGCGGCAATAGACCTTCGGGCCCTGAATCTCGAAGTTGGTTATCCCGAGGTCGGCGAGTTCACCGAGCTGCTCGTTGATCATGGGGATTGAGGACTCCGCCTCCGCTAGTCCCGAGCGGATTACGGACGCAAGCCGGGCAAGCTCCTTAGCCTGCCCGGAAAGGGTTTCATTGATAGGCATATTCCTCTGTTGCGAGATGGCGGCTGACACGAACGTCCGCCCAAGGAACATGCCGTGTTTTTGCTGGATATTTAGCTACGTCGAACCCGCGGGCGACCAAGGTTGTCTTCCCGCTTTGGTAGGCTGCTCGCCATGCCCGGCCCGCGTCTCAACGCCGCCTTCTAGGCCAACTCGGTCGCCGCGTTCCTCCCCGCCTCCGACGACGAGGTCTCCGCACCTCTCGCGAGCCCCCATGGCTACACACTCGCCCCCGAGCAGCTCTCCGCGTGGTGGCTGCAGCTGCCCGTGCTCCGCGCGGCTTTGGCCCAGCAAAAAGGTGGATGCCGTGCTCGTCACGTCCACGGCCGTCATCCCGATTGAGTTCAAGGTGGGGGCGAAGAAGTTTCAGCAGGCTGACTACGAGCAGGCCTGGGATATGGGCTGGACCTGAAAAACTTCCACGCCCCGAGCCACGCCGCGGCGATCTTCCCGATCCTCTGTGCCACCGAGGCCGCGAAGAGCGACCGCGGCTGAAAGCCGCCACACGGTGCACGACATCACCCGCAGCGACGCGGGGGCGGTGAACCTCGCGATCACGAATGTACTGCATGAAGCCCTCGAAGCCGCCGTGCATTTCGAGCAGTTGTCGACGGATTTCATGCACTTCCGCGACGATCGGATCGTCGGCATCGTGATTCAATGGTTCTTGTTTCATGTGTCACGCGTCACAAGTTCGCAGTGTGCAGCGGTCGCCAGCCGATCGAGGGCATCGGATGGCAATTGGCCGCCGGCCATGAAGTCGGCCAGGTCTTGAAACGGGATACCGGTCGCCTGGCAGACCTGCTCGTAGGGCTGCTTCATGGCGGCTACGGCACGCCTTAGCCGCCCGCTCACCGTGTCCTCGGATG
>JBIPLS010000059.1:0-16716 GCA_044368305.1 Pirellulales bacterium | reverse complement strand
CGAGCAGGTGCCCTACACCTACTGCGTGAAGAAGTTCCGCTGCGAGGAGCGGACGCGGACGGTGTGCGTGCGGAAGAGCCGCTGCGAGGAGCGGACCCGCTCGTACAAGGTCTGCCTGTCCCGCTGCGAGGAGCGGACTCGCAACTACTGTGTCACGAAGATGGTTCCGGAGACCCGGACCAAGACCGTCTGCGTGCACAAGAGCCGCTGCGAGACCCGGACCCGCGAGATCACGGTCAACCGGTGCGTGCCGGAGACCCGGACCCGCGAGGTGTGCTACACGGTGATGGTGCCGGTGCAGAAGTCCACGACCTACACGGTCTGCGCGAGCGACCTCGTCACGGAGACGAAGACGGAGTCGTACGTGGTCCGCGTGCCCAAGAAGGTCATGGAGAAGAAGTGCGTCAAGGTGCGGAAGTGCGTCGAGGAGCAGGTCCCGGCCGGTGCGGCCGCGGGCGGCCACGGCGCCGGCTCGGGCAATGGCAAGGGCGGCCGCGGCGGCCTCCTCGGCCACTGCAAGAAGGGCTGCTGATCGCACCGCGTCCGGCCCCGGGCCGGACGCGTGACGCGTGAGCGAACGGCGGCGGGTCGGGCGAACAGGGTCGCCCGGCCCGCCGTGTCGTTTTCAGGGGCCGGCCCTCCCGGCCCGGCGCAGGGCGACGTCGATCGCGCCGTCGTTGTCGCCCAGCTGCGTCCAATCGTCGGCGCACCGCAGGAACAGCCGGCCGTCGGCGGGGGCGGTGAACGTGCCTTGCTCCCCCACGGCGAACGGTGCGGAGAGCGTGAAGCCCGCGTCGGTCTCCGCGAGCACCGCTCCTTCGAGCCGGCCGTGGCCCGTCGCGTCGCCGGCCGCCGTGCACGGCCCGCCGGCCGCCGCGGTCCGCCAGGTGCCCTCCGCCAGCACCTCGTAGCCCGCGGCCCGCTCCACCTCCAGGCCGCTCGCCTGCCAGCCCGCCTGCGCCTTGACCGTCGCCTTCAGCACGGCATCGCCCTGCGGTCTGCGGAACCGGGCCTTCCACGGCCAGGCGACGAGGTCCGCCCGGTAGCCGTTGCCCACGTGCCGCAGGAACTGGTCGTATTCGAACGACACCTCCCGCGCCACTGGCCCGTAGACCGATTCGAACGACACGCCCGGCCGTTCCTCCATGAGCGCGATCGCCAGGGGCTTGAAGCGGTCGGCGTAGTTGGGGTTGTTGGCCAGCATGTGGCACAGGGCCCACCGCCAGGCGTAGTCCTGCCAGGTGCCGGCGGCGGTCCGTCCGGGAACCGCGATCTCCAGCAGCCCGCGCTTCGGCTCCGCCCGCTGCAGGTAGCCGATCAGGCCCGGCTCGACGTCGACCACCGCCGCGCCTTCCTTCCAATAGCTGCCCAGTTCGGCGACGCCCTCCGCCAGCCAGGTCGGCCCGGTCGAGCCGAAGGCCATGTGGCAAAAGCCGTGCGTGCACTCGTGCTGGATCACGCCATGGTCGGCGCAGGAGTAGAGCGTCGCCTTGCGCTGGTTGCCGAGCCAGGCGTTGAAGCAGATGCCCGCCCCCTCGCGGATCTTGGCGACGCCGGCGGGCTCCGCGAGCGTGCCGGGGGGAAACACGGCCAGATCCCGGACGATGAAGCCCTCGATCGGGCCCGCCGGGCCGCGGCCGAAATACCGCTCGAGGAGTCCCGCCATCCGCTCGAGCTTGTCGAGGATGATCCGGGCCTCGCGGTCGGAGACGTCGGTGAGGAACGCGAAGTGGGCCGAGCGGATCAGGCGGGGCTCCTGCTTCGGCTCGGCGGAGAGCGACCGATACTTGTTCGCGAGCTTCTCGTCGCCTTTCTCGGCGACGGCCGCGGCCGCGGCCGTCGCCACCACGAGCACCTTGGCCACGACGTCGCCGCTGTCGAGCCGCACCGCCTCGAGCCGCGTCACCTTCGCCCCCGGCTCGATCCGCCTCGGGTCGCCGCTGTCCAGCCGGGCCGCGACGTCGTCGGCCACCTTGAACGCCAGCACCGCCTTGCGGTGGAAGGCCCTCTCCTGCGGCAGTTCCACGACGAGCCGGCCCCTGGCTGACGACTTCACCGCCGCCGTGACCGTGCAGGGGGCGAACTCGGCCGGCTGCTCGGGCTCGACGGGCATCGTCACGCCGACCGTCGCGCCGGCGGCGTCCACGAGCGTCACGGACGCCAGTTCACCCTCGGACTTGCCGAGCCGGTTGAGCCGCCCGGCGAAGGTCACCACCTGCCCCGGCTTGAGCTTCGCGATGTCGAATCCGCCGGTCACCCGCACGTCGGCCGGAAACGCCAGAAGCGACCCGTCGGCGAGCGCCACCCCCGGCTCGCCCTTGGCGTGGACACGGACCTCGTGCCGCCTGCCCGCCGCGTCGCGGACGGTCAGTCGCCCGCCGGCCGCCGCCTCGACGGTGCCCTCGATGTCGAGCCGCTCGACGATCGACAACTGGCCGCGAGCCGTGCCGCCAAGCACCGCCAGCACGCCGGCCACCAGGGCGGCACATGGCGTTCGCGGCCTTCGAGTCGAGCGCGATATCATGCCGGGCCCGAGCCGGAAGGAATCCTTGGCGACCCACGAACCCGCATCATGCAATACTGGCTGATCAAGAGCGAGCCCGACGTGTTCTCGATCCAGGACCTGGCCCGGGCCCGGGGCCGGACGACCGCCTGGGAGGGCGTCCGCAACTACCAGGCCCGGAACTTTCTCCGCGCGATGAAGAAGGGGGACCGGGCGCTGTTCTACCACTCCAACGCCGCGCCCGCCGCCGTCGCCGGGATCGTGGAGGTGGTTCGGGAGGCGTATCCCGACGCCACGGCCTGGGATCCACGGAGCGACTACCACGATCCCCGGGCCGCGGCCGATAATCCGATCTGGTCGCTGGTGGACATCCGGCTCGTCGAGGTTTTTCCCAGGGAGATTCCCCTCCAGGAGATCCGCGGCGTGAAGGCCCTGGCCGCCATGGAACTCGTGCGCCGCGGCAGCCGGCTGTCGGTGCAGCCGGTGACGGCGGCGGAGTTCCGCACGATCGAAAAGCTCGCCCGCACGGCCCCGCGGCCGACCCGCGGCGGCTGAGGGATGCCGCTTCCGGCAGGGGAGCGCGGCGTTCGGTCATAATGGATTCATGACCTGTCGCCTCGAACCAGCCGCCCCCGCTGCGGCCGCGACCACCGGACCGCTGCCCGAACCGCTCGCCTGGATCGAGGAGGCGTTCGCCGCGGTCCAGCGGGCGGGCCTCGAACGGCCGCACCGCGTCCGCGACGGCCGCCAGGGCCGCGAGGTCGTGCTCGACGGCCGGCGGCTGGTGAACTTCGGCTCCAACGACTACCTCGGCTACGCGGGCGACGTGCGGCTCACGAAGGCCGCCTCGAAGGCCGCCTGCGCGGAGGGATTCGGGGCGGGGGCGAGCCCGCTGGTGAGCGGGCACTCCCGGGCCCACGAGCGGCTCGAGGCCGCGATCGCCGCCCTCCTCGACGTGCCCGCGGCCGTCTCGTTCCCGAGTGGTTTCGCCGCCAACGCGGCCACGATCCCCGCGCTCGTCGGCCCCGGCGATCTCGTCGCCAGCGACGCGCGGAACCACGCCAGTCTCATCGACGGCTGCCGCCTCTCGCGGGCCGAGGTGGCGATCTACCCGCATCGCGACCTCGCGGCCCTCGACCGCGGGCTGGCCGCCGCGGGCAAGGCACGCCGCAAGCTCGTCGTCAGCGACTCGCTGTTCTCGATGGACGGCACGATCGCGCCCGTGGCCGATCTCTGCGCGGTCGCGGCGCGGCACGGCGCGATGCTGATGATCGACGAGGCACATGCCACGGGCGTCTTCGGCACGCGAGGCAGCGGCCTCGTCGAGGCGGCGGGCTGCGGCGACGGCGTCCACGTCCGCGTGGGCACGCTCTCGAAGGCGCTGGGCGCGGCCGGCGGGTTCGTGGCGGGCCACACCGACCTCGTCCGCTGGCTCCGGCACGCCGCCCGGGCCTGGATCTTCTCGACCGCCCATCCGCCGGCGGTCGCCGCGGCGGCCTGCCGCGCGGTCGAGCTCGTCGCCGCCGAACCCGACCGGCGCACCGAGTTGCTGACCAAGGCGGCCGCCTTCCGCGACCGGCTCGCGGCCGCCGGCCTCGACGTGGGCGGCTGCGGCGGGCAGATCGTGCCGGTCGTGGCAGGCGACGCCGCCCGGGCCGTCGCGATCGCGGCGGCGATCGCCGACGAGGGGCTCTTCGTTCCGGCCATCCGCCCGCCGAGCGTGCCCGTCGGAGGTAGCCTGGTGCGGGCGAGCCTCTGCTGGCACCACACCGCCGACGATCTCGCCCGGCTCGCCGCCGCGATTTTCCGCCATGCCCGCCACTGACCCCGCCGGCCGCTGGTGCGTGATCGGCGCCGGGCCCTCGGGGCTCACGGCGCTCAAGAACCTCCGCGCCGCCGGCCTCGACGCCGAGGCCCTCGAGCGGGAGGACGACATCGGCGGCAACTGGTGCTTCGGCAGCCCCACGTCGCGGGTCTTCGCCTCCACGCGGCTGATCAGCTCGCGACGGCTGACCGAATATGTCGATTTCCCGATGCCCCGCGACTGGCCCTTCCATCCCGACCACCGGCAGTGCCTCGCCTACCTGCGGGCGTACGCCCGGCGGTTCGATCTCCTACCCCACGTCCGGGCCCGTGCGGCGGTGGAGGTGGTCGAGCCGCGCGGGGGCCCGGGGGCCGGCTGGCTGGTGCGGACCGCCGACGGCTCCGCCCGCGGCTATGCCGGCGTCGTCATCGCCTCGGGCCACAATCACGTGCCGCGGATGCCGGACCTGCCCGGCCGCTTCACTGGCACGCTCCTGCATGCCGCCGACTACAAGTCGCCCACGCAGCCGGTGCCCATCGCCGGCAGGCGGGTGCTCGTGATCGGCGGCGGCAACTCCGGCTGCGACATCGCCGTGGAATGCGCCCGCCACGCGGCGGCCACGACGCTCTCCCTGCGGCGCGGCTACCACGTCGTGCCGCGGAAGATCCTCGGCCGGCCGGCCGACCTGCGGAACGAGCGGCTCATGAAGCTCGGGCTGCCTTTGTGGCTCCGCAGGCTCGTCAGCCTGCGGATGATCGACCGCACGGTGGGCCTGCCGTGGCGGCACGGCCTGCCGCGGCCCGACCACCGGCTCTGGGAGACGCACCCGATCATCAACTCGGACCTGCTCCCCCTGGTCGCCGCCGGCCGGATCGAGCCGGCGGCGGACGTCGCGGCCTTCGACGGCGACGCGGTCGTGTTTCGTGACGGTCGCCGCGCGGCCTACGACGTCGTCGTCTGCGCGACCGGCTACCGCACCACGCTGCCGTTCATCGACGCCCGCCTGCTCGGCGCCGCCGCGGCCGACGGTCTGCCGCGGCTGTTCCTCAACCTCCTGCATCCCACGCGGGACGACGTCGCCGTCGTCGGCCTGATCCAGCCCGACAGCGGCCAGTGGGGGCTCACCGACCTGCAATCCAGGCTCGTCGCCCGGATGGCGATCGCCGCCCGGCGGAGCCCGCGGGCCGCCGCCTGGCTGTACGCCGCGCGGCAGCGTCCCTGGGGATCGCCGATCGCCTACGTGCCATCCCCGCGGCACGCGCTCGAGGTCGAGCATTTCTCGTATCGCCGCCGGCTCGAGCGGCTCATCGCCGCCATGGATCGGCGGTTGCGACGGCCGGCCGCCGCGCTCGTCGCCGGGGATCCCCGCCTCACCGCCCGCCGGGAAACGTGAGCGGCGGCGGGGCAGGGGCCGGCGGCGCGGCCGGCGGGTTGCCGAAGATCGTCTCCAGCGACTCGAGCCCACGAGCCACGCCGTCCTGGAGCACCGCCTGCGCCGTGTTCTCCACGATCCGGCCGAGCACGACGTCGATCGCCCGGGCGTCGAACTGCGGCTTGTGCACCGTGCCCGCCACCGGGATCGCCAGCGGCGTCCGCAGCAACTGCGCCACCACGGGCGTCTGGCCGGCGATGTCGCCGCGGAACGCCACTTCCACCACCATCGCCAGCCCGCCGTCGGCCGCCACGCTGCCCCGCGAGCGGACCACGAGCTGACCCGCATCCATCACCAGCCCCTCGTGCCACAGGCGGCGCTCGGTGAGCCGCACGGTGACGGGCTCGGGCCGCACCCGCAGGAGCACCAGCTTGTCGCCGAAGGCGAACCGGGGATCCACCACCGCCTGCAATTTCGCCAGCAGCCCGGCCAGCGGCTGCAGGCCGGCGGCGGGCGTCACCTCGAACTCGTCGAACACGACCTGCGCGGCGGCCTCGCCGGCGAACGGGTCAGCCAGCGGCAGCCGGGCGCCGGTCGTGTCCACGCTCACCACGCCCCGCGCGTGCGTCGCATGGCCGAGCAGCGGCGAGAGCCAGCCCACCCAGCGGTCGCACAGCCCGCCGGAGACCGTCACCCGATCGACGACCCGCCCCTGTGGCACGATCAACTCCGCCGGCGCCGCCAGCCGCAGCCAGGGCGTTCCCCGGATCCGGCCGCCCGCGGCGGCGACGTCGAGCGGGCCGCAGGCGAGCTGGCCCGCGACCAGCCGCAGCGGCGCCACGCCGGGCCCGATCGCGAAGCCGTCGATGTCGGCCGCCGTCCACGCCGCGGTGGTGTCGATGGTCAGCCCGCGGGCGACGTCCGCCATGGTGCGGGCCGCAGCCGGTGACGTCGCCACCGGCCTGGCGATCCGGGCCGAGCGGTCGCCGGCCCGCGCGGCCGCGACCCAGTCCTCGGGCAGCGGCACCACCTCCGCGGCCGGGACGGGCGGCACGGCGGTCGCACCGATCGCGGCCCGCCCCAGCGGACCGCGGACGCTGAAGGGCCGGCCGCCGGAGCCCGCAAACCTGATCCGGCCGCCGGTCCAGGGAGTCAGCAGCCGCGACACCTGCTCCCAGTCGTAGGCGGCGGTGCCGCCGAGTTCGAGCAGCCGCTGCCCGGACCACTCCTGCACGTCCCCCCGGGCGGCCAGCGTGGCGGTCGTGGACTCCAGTTCCAGGGTCTCGATCCGCACGGCATCGGCGGCATCGATCCGCGTGACCTCGAGCACGACACGGGCCCGCGGCTCGTGCCACACCCGCTGCGGCGGGCCGCCGGCGCGGGCGGCCTCCGGCGCCGACCGACCGATGGACAGTTGGCTGGCCGTCGCCTCCACGAGCAGATTCGCGCCGGTCGCGGTGTCGGCCACGTCGAGCGTCCCCGCCACCTCGCCGTCCACGGGCCAGCGGGCGGCCGTTTCCGCCGGCACCAGCCAGCGCTCCAGGCGGCCCGCGTGGGCCCGCCACTGGGCCTTGCCCCGCAATCGGTCGAGCACGGCCGGCCAGACGGCGCCGGGTTTCGGCTCCCAGCGCATGCCGCCGGTTCGCAGCGACAGTGTGGTGGTGAGCACCTCGCCCGACGACACCTCGATCGCACCGCTCGCGGGATGCACCAGGCCGGCCGCGGTCGCCACGACCCGCGGCTCGTCGATCCGCCGATCGGCCAGGCGGATGGACAGCTTCTCCACCTCCGCCCCGGCCCGCGTGACCTGCCAGGCCGCGCCGCGGGCGGCCAGGGACGCCGACGCCTTGACCGTCCCGGACCACGCCCCGCTTCCCGCAACGGCCGGCCAGAGCGCCGCCCAGCGCGGCTGCCACCGGCCGAGGTCGCCCGTGAGCGAGCAGTCGGCGGCGATGGCATCCGTGTCGGGCGCCGCCCGCAGCCAGGCGCCACCGTCGATGCCGACGATCGCGCCGCCGGTGAGGGTGGCCTCCAGCCGGTCGCCGCCGGCCGTCAAGACCGCGTGCGCCTGCTCCACGATCGCAGCGCCGCCCGCCAGGCGGCCGGCGGCCTCGCCCACCAGCGCGATCTCGGCATCCTTCCAGGCCGGCCTGCCGGGAATCGTGCACGCGAAGTCGGAGATGCTTGCCGACAGTTTCGTGGTCGCCGGGCCGGTCGGGTCGGCCCGCGACACCTCGATTCGGCCACGGGAGGTTCCCGCCAGCGTCACGCCGCCGAAGTCGAGCACTTCGGCGAACTCGCCGGCCGCCGCGCCGATGTCGAGCGTCCACGTGATCGTGGAGGACACCGCGTCGCCGGCCACGGCCAGCTCGATCGCGGGTGATACGATCCGCGCGTCCTCGATCCGCAGGCCGGCACCGGCCGCCCGCCGGCCGCGCAGGAAGGCGGTGCAGGGTTCGCTCCACCGCAGGAGCCGATCCGTGGCATCCGGGCCGGCGGCGGCCATGCTCTGCACGGCCGCCAGGTCGCGGGCGGTGAGCCGCGCCTCGAGCACCCGGTCGTCGCCGTCGGCATGGGCCGCGGCGGCCAGCTGGAGGTGGCCGTCGGTGACCCGAACGTCGGGACGCACCCGCATCCCGCCAGCCAGGCCCCGGGACGCGGCGGCCAGATCGACGTCGGCCGCGACCGCGAAGTCGTCCTCGATCATGGCCTCGGCCCAGTCCCATGTGCCCCCCGTCGGCAGGCGAATCCGGCCGGAGGCCTGGGCGTGAAAGATCGGGCTGTCGATGGACAGCCTGTGAATCAGCAGCCGCCCGTCCGCAAAGCCGCAGTCGAGCGGCACTTCCACCCGGGCGAGCGTGAGCAGCTCCTCCAGCGTGGCGGCGCGGCAGACGGCCAGGTTCTCCACCGCCACCGAGCCGACCAGCCGCGGCCCCGCGGCGCCGGCCGCCAGGTCGAGCCGCACGTCGGCCAGACCGTCCGCCACCCAGCTGCCACCGAACCGCGTGGCCGAGAGCGCCGAGACTCCCAGCGGCAAACGGTGGGCCGAGAGCGTCACGCTCCGCGCCGCGGCATCACCCTCCGACGCCGACAGGGAGAATCCGCCGTCGCGGGCCAGTGCCGCGGTCGCGCGGGCGGCGAGCGTGGCCCGGTCGAGCCGCGCGGCGTCGGCCGCGGCCGAATCGGGGGCGGGATCGGCCGCCGTGTCGGCCGCTCGCGGCGCGGCGCGCCGCACGCGGCCGGCCACCGTCCAGGCCGATGCCGGCCCGACGGCCGACACCGCCCCCGCCGCACAGAGCTCCGTCAGCCGCCAGGCATCTCCCCGCACCAGGTCACGAAACTCCACGGCCCCGTCGACGAGCTCGATCTCGCACGTGGGCGGGTCGGCATCGGGAGATCGGCCGAACGTCGCCAGCCACGGCGCGAGCACGTCCTCGAGCGAACTGCCGCCCGCCCGGACGTCGATCAACGCCTCGGCGCCGACGAGCCGCACCGTGCCCAGATTCCGCGGGTCGATGACCAGCTGCGCGAGGCTCCTGTCGACGAGCAGCCGCGGCACGGCGACGAGCGCCCGCCCCGTCCGGTCACGGAGGAGGATGTCGCGGTACTCGATGCCACCCAGCCAGCCCCACACCGCCGCCCCGCTGGAGACGCTGCCGTCGATGCCGGCAAACGCCGCCTGAAGCGGCCGGTCGCGCAGGGCCGTGAGCACGAGCACCCGCGGCGCGATCCAGGCGATCGCGGCCAGCACCGCCAGGGCCGCCAGCGAGAATACGGCCCACCGGCCGCGCCGGCTCCCGCCCCGGTATCGGGTGTGTCTCCGCGCCATAGGAGGCGGAGTATAGAAAGCCTCGCTCACGGGTTAGAAGGCGGGATTCCGCGCCGGCGCAGTCGGTCCAGATCGGCGGGCGTGTCCACGTCGAAGAGCGAGTCGCCCGCCGGATCGACCGCCGCCAGCGTCGTCTCCGCGACCTCCTCGACGAGTTGCGGGGCCTCCGCCACGAGCGTTGCCAAAAGCCCGCGCGGATCGCGGCGGCCGGTGGCGAGGAAGGCCTCGATCCGCGGCAGGAGGTCGAGGGCGACCGCCGAGAGCAGCACCTGGGGATGGCCGTCGTGTACGGGCACGACCCAGGCCGCCGCGCTGTCCAGGCCACGGGCCACCAACAGCCGCACCACGGACCGGCGGACCAGCGGCACGTCCCCGGCACAGACCAGCGCCGTCCGCGGCCGGGCCGCGCGCCGCGCCGCGGCCACGAGCCCGTCGCGGATCCCGGCCAGCGGCCCGCCCCCCGGCTCGCTGTCGCGGAGGATCTCCACGGCCTCCGGCAGCGGGGGCAGGGGCTGGCCCGGCGCCGCCACGACGATCACACCCGCCACCTCCGCGGCCACGGTGGCGACGATCCGCTCGAGGAACGTGCGGCCGCCGATCTCGAGCGCGGGCTTGCCGCCCGGCGGCGTGTCCGCGGCCGCCAGCCGCCGCGACCGGCCGCCGGCAAGCACGATTCCGATCGCGGCTCCGGCGCCGCTCACGCCAGGAACCGGGCGATGCGATCGAGGCCGGCGGCCAGCTTCTCCTCGGCCGCCGCGAACGACATCCGCACGTGCCCCTCGGCGCCGAACGCGCTGCCGGCGACGAGCGCCACGTGCTCCTGCTCGAGGAGCGCCTCGCACCACTGCATGCTCGTGGCGATTCCCCGGCTGCGCGACCGCTCCAGCGCCGGGCGGATGTCGAAGAAGGCGTAGAAGGCGCCGCCGATGTCGGGCAGCCGCACGCCCGGCAGGGCCGCGAGGCGGCCGGCCACCAGGTCGCGCCGCCGCTCGAAGGCCGCCCGCATCTCGGCCACGCACTCCTGCGGGCCGGTGAGTGCGGCGATGGCGGCGTGCTGGCTGACGCTGCACGGGTTGCTCGTCTCCTGGCTCTGGAGGTTGCCGATTGCCTTGGCGAGCGGCTCCGGGCAGATCGTCCAGCCGATCCGCCAGCCGGTCATGGAGTAGGTCTTGCTGACGCCGGCCACGACGACCGTCCGCTCCTCGAGCCCGGGCCGCAGCGTGGGGAACGAGGGGCTCGCCCGCCCGTCGAACACGAGCTGGTCGTAGATCTCGTCGGAGACCACGGCGAGGTCGTGCTCGATCGCGACGTCGGCCAGGGCGGCCAGCTCGTCCGCGGCGTAGACGACACCCGTGGGATTGCTCGGCGAGCAGAGCAGGAGCATCCGCGTCCGCGGCGTGATCGCCCCGCGCAGGGCGGCCGGGCCGAGCTTGAAATCCTCCTCGATCCGCGTCTCGAGCAGCACCGGCCGCCCCCCCGCGAGCTTGATCAACTCGGCGTAGCTCACCCAGTAGGGCGTGGGCACGATCACCTCGTCCCCCTCGTTCAAGAGGGCGGTGAACACGTTGTGCAGCGCGTGCTTGGCACCGTTGGAGACCACCACCTGGGCCGGCTTGATCGCCAGCCCGGTGCGGCGGCTGTAGTCGTCGGCCACCGCCTGGCGGAGCTGGGGGATGCCGGCGGGCGGCGTGTACTTCGTCTTGCCGCCGCGGATGGCGGCCTCCGCGGCACGGCAGATGTGGTCGGGCGTCGGGAAGTCGGGCTCGCCGACCGAGAGGTCGATCACGTCCACGCCCGCCGCGGCCAGGCCCGCGGCCCGGGCGGCCATGGCCAGCGTGGCGGAGGGCTCGAGCGCCGCCATGCGCCGCGCGGTTTCCAGCCGCGGCGGCTTGTCCAACGTCTTCATGACTGCCTGCATTCGCTCCCTGCGGTTCCTTGACGCATCTCGGACGCGATTGAATGATACCAATCGCCGGCCCGTTTCCCATCGCGGCGCGAGCCGCCCCCCGGAGCCCTTCCGTGCCAGACCGTCTTCCCGGCCGCCGCCGCGTCGGGCTCTGGCTCGTCGGCGCCAAGGGGGGCGTGGCGACGACGCTGCTCACCGGCCTGGCGGCCTTGCGGCGCGGCGCCGTCGAGCCCATCGGGCTGGTCACCGCGCTCGAGCCGTTCGACCGCCTCGACCTCGTGGACTTCGCCGACCTCGTCGTCGGGGGCCACGACATCCGCTCCGGCCGGCTCGTGGACGAGGCCCGCCGGATGTGGACGGAGAGCCGCGCGATCCCGCCGGAGCTGATCGATGCCGCCGCCGGCTTCTTGGCGGAGATCGAGCCGCGGCTGCGGCCCGGCACCGTGCTGGCCGCGGGCGATCGGATTCGCGGGCTCGCCGACGACCCGCCCGCGTTCCGCGCCGAGACGCCCCGCGCGGCGATCGACCGGGTGCGGGCCGACATCGAGGCCTTCGCCGCCGCCGAGCGGGTGGACCGCGTGGTGGTGGTGAACGTGGCCTCGACCGAGCCGCCGCCGGCCCGCCCCATCCCCGGCGACTTCGCCGCGGTGGAGCGGCTGCTCGACGACCCTGTCGCCTGCCCGCTGCCCACCAGCAGCCTCTACTTCCTGGCCGCGGCCGCGGCGGGCGCCGCCTACGTCAACTTCACCCCGTCGACCGGCGGCACGCCCGAGTGCCTCCAGGCGGTCGCCCGCGACCGCGGCATCGCCCAGGCCGGCTGCGACGGCAAGACCGGCGAGACACTCCTCAAGAGCGTGCTGGCCCCGATGTTCGCGGCCCGACACCTGCGGGTGATGAGCTGGGTGGGCCACAACATCTTCGGCAACATGGACGGGCGGGTCCTCGACGACCCGCGGAACAAGGCCGCCAAGGTGCGGAGCAAGGACCATCTGCTCGCCGCCATCCTCGGCTATCCGCCACAGACGCACGTCTCGATCGAATACATCCAGAGCCTCGGCGACTGGAAGACCGCCTGGGATCACATCCATTTTCAGGGCTTCCTCGGCACCCCGATGACGATGCAGTTCACCTGGCAGGGGTGCGATTCGATCCTGGCGGCGCCGCTGGTGCTGGATCTCGTGCGGCTCGTGGAGCGAGCCGCGCGGGCCGGCGAGAGCGGCGCGTTGCCCTGGCTGGCCTGCTTCTTCAAGAGCCCGCTGGGCACGGCCGAGCAGCAGTTCGCAGCGCAGGTGTCCATGCTCGACGCATGGGCGCGGCGTCACCTGGAGCGCGGTGTCCATGGCGGAAGCCGCGCCGGAAAAGTCGATGACCGACCGGGCGACGGCTGAAAAAATTCCCCGGATTTCTCTTGACAGTTTTCGTCGCCATCCCTCACAACTCTGCAATCGACGGTCATGAACGGCGCGCAAGCGGCGTCCACGGCCGGCGAAACGTCGCCCGTTTCCCGTCACTGAGCATCCGCGGGAAGGGGCGTGAGATGCGTGTTTGGATGCTCGCGGCAAGGAGCCAGATCCATGGCGAAGAAGAAGAAGAAGGCTGCCAAGAAGGTCGCCAAGAAGAAGAAGGGCCACGGCTGAGCCATCCGTTGAAGAGGTTTTCGGCGGCGGCTCTTCGAGCCGACGCCGGGGGCCTGTTCAACACGGCGAGACCTGCGGTTTCGCCAGGATGCTCCGCCCGGGATCCCATGCGTGGGGTCCCGCAGTCCGTTTCGACGGCCTGCCCTTCGTCCTCCCCGACGCCGCCATCGGCGGTGCCGCGTGAGGGCGTCAGCGTTCAGACGAGAAAGGCCGGCCCGGGCCCTTGGGCGCCCGGGCCGGCCTGATTTTTGGGACCGCGCGGCGCCGGGGGTACGATCACGCCTCATGCCGCCCGCTTCTTTGCCCCCGCCCTCCACGGCCCGCACCGCCGGGCCGGCCGATCGCGGCCGCTTTCTGCTCGTCACCTGCCAGGGCGGGGCCGAGGCGGAACTCCGCCGCCGCCAGCAGGCGATCTTGCCCGACCTCGAGCACGGGGTGTGGCGCCGCGGCCTGGTGACGTTTCGGCTGCCGGAGGGCGGCGATCCGCCGGACGACTTCTGCCCCGATCTGTTCTTCGCCCGCGCCGTGATCCGCTCGCTGGGCCAGGTCGCGGCGGCGGATTCGGCCGGGATGGTGGCGGCGGCCCGTGACCGCGCCGGTGCGGCGGAGTGGAGGAACGTGCACGCCTGGCCGCGCGATCCCCGGGCCGACGTCGACGCCACCGCCGTCCGCCGGGACCTGCTCGCGGCCCTGGGACTTCCGGTGGACACCGCCCCGTGCGCCGCGCCCGGCGACCTCGTGCTCGACTGCGTGATCGACGAACCCGCCCGCTGGTGGATCGGCTGGCACCGGGCCGCGACGCCGCCGAGTTGCTGGCCCGGCGGCATCTATCCGGTCCCGCCACCGAGCGCCAAGGTGTCGCGGGCCTGGCTCAAGCTCGACGAGGCGATCGCGGCGTTCACCATCCCGCTGGCGGCCGGGGAGCGGGCTTGCGAACTGGGCGCGGCCCCGGGCGGCTCGTGCCAACGCCTGCTGGAGGCGGGGCTGCGGGTCGTCGGCATCGATCCGGCGGTCGTCGATCCGCAGGTCGCCGCCCACCCGCGGTTCGAGCACTGGCGGAAGCGATCCCGCGACGTGAAGCTCCGCGACTTCCGCGGCTTCGACTGGCTGGTCTCCGACATGAACATCGATCCCGCGAGCACGCTGGAGGCGCTCGGCCGGATCGTCGCGGAGGGGGCCGCACGCCCCCGTGGCATCGTGGCCACCCTCAAGCTGCCGACCTGGTCGCGGGCGGCGGCCCTGCCCGAATGGCTGGCGACGTTTCGGGCCTGGGGCTATGCGGCCCGGGTGCGGCAGCTCTCGACGGGCGGCCGCGAGGTCTGCTGCTTCGCCACGCGGTCGCGCGGGGGCGTCAGTCGGCGGCCCGCCACACGGCGGCCGGGTCGGTAAGGCTGCCCGAGGTGAAGTGCCGCCGGCCGGCCGCGGTGTCGAGCACGAGCCCACCGTCGGCGGCGATGCCCCGGCAGACGCCGAAGTGCGGCCCGTCGGCCGCGTGGAGCGTCACCGCCTGGCCGTCCAGCGGGCAGAGCGGACGATGGCGACGTGGCAGCTGTTCGGGATCGACGGCGAGCAGCCCGAGCAGCCCGCGGAACCGGGGCAGGAACGCCGCCAGCAGCCGGCCGCGGGGCAGGGCGGTGCCGGCGAGGTCCGGAACCGTGGCGACGCGGTCCGCGATGGCCGGCGGCGCGGCGGCGGCGCTGCCGGTCGTGTTGACGCCGATCCCGAAGATCGCCCGGCCGTCGGCCACGGCCTCGACGAGGATGCCGGCGAGCTTCCGTCCCGCCACCTCGATGTCGTTGGGCCAGCGGACGACCGCCGCTACGGCGGGCTCGACCGTCCGCAGCGTCTCCGCCAACGCCACGCCGCAGGCGAGCGACCAGGCGGGCGGCGGCGGGCCGGCCCCCGTCTCCAGGACGATGCTCACCGCGAGGCTGCCGGGCGCCTGCCACCAGGCGGCTCCACGCCGGCCGCGGCCCTTGGTCTGACGGTCGGCGATCACCACCGCGGGCAGCGGACAGCCGGGGTCGGACGCGAGTTCCCGCGATCGCACCATCGTGGACTCCGCCTCGGCGAGCAACTCGACCGTGGCGAAGCCGGCCTCGTGGAGCGCGGCCGGGTCGATGGGGTCGGGACTGGGGTGGCAAGGCGACATGGGGAACCGCGCTGCCGCGGACCGGGCAATCTCGGACGATCGGGAATCTTAAGCCACGGGCTCGGGCGCCGGCACGCCCTTGACCCTGTTCCTGCCCGCGTGGTACCCCCCGCCGCCGTCCCGCGGGCCATCCAGGCCGCGCGGCGACTGCCGAGGTCAGGTGCCTGCATGCGGAACTCTGCGGCGTCCGCGCCGGTGCTCGTCGCGCTCCTCTGGACCGCGTCGTGGGCCGCCGCGCAGACGGTGCAACTCCCGCCACCGGCGGCGTCGTCACTCGACCGCCTGGCCCAGGCCGGTTCGCTCGCCCCGCCACCGGCGACGTGGGACGCCTACGCGCCGCCGGGATCGCAGGTCTTCCCCACCGCGCCGCAGCCCTCCACCTGGGCGCCTTCCGCGATCAGCGGACAGCCTGGATACCCCGGCTACTCCACCGCCGCACCGTCGCTGGTCGCGCCGCCGGGGACGCCGCCGCCGGGACAGCCGACGACGCTCTTTCCGGCGGGATATCCCGCCCAGAACTCGACCTTCCAGCAGACGATGCACGTCTACCAGGGCGTCCGCGGCAGTTGGGCCTACCTGCTCGGCGACGGCCAGGGCACCCGCGTCGGCATCAACGAACTCGACACCACCGCGACCTTCGCGCTGCCGTTCTTCCACAATTCGCCCGCCAACCTCAACCACGCGCCGCTGCTGATCACGCCCGGCTTCGGCCTGCAGCTCTGGGACGGCCCCCAGACGACGGCCGACATGCTCGCCGACCTGCCGCCCAACACCTACGACGTGTTCCTCGACGGCGCCTGGAATCCCCAGTTCACGCCGCTGTTCGGCGCCGAGCTCGGGCTGCGGGTCGGCATCTACACCACCTGGGACGTGCTCGTGTGGCAGAGCTGGCGGATCATGGGCCGGGCCATCGGCACGCTGCAGCTCACGCCCACCATGCAGGGCAAGGCGGGCATCGTCTACCTCGACCGCAACCTCGTGAAGCTGCTGCCGGCCGTGGGCGTGACCTGGACGCCCGACGCCAACTCGCGATACGACATCTTCTTTCCCGCCCCCAAGGCGGCGCGGCGGTTCACGAACACCGCCCGGCATGCGGTCTGGGGCTACGTGTCGGGCGAATACGGCGGCGGCGCCTGGACGTTCCGCCGCAACTCGCCCGCCTACAACGGCATCTCGCCCTTCGACTACAACGACATCCGCATCGCCCTGGGCACCGAGTTCGTGCCCCTCACGGCGACCGGCCTCTCCGGCAACGCCGAGATCGGCTACGTCTTCTACCGCCAGCTGTTCTACGTGGATGGGCCTCCGCAGTATCAGGATCTCCCCGACACGATCATGTTCAGGCTCGGGCTGGCGTACTGATTGAAGCGCCTGCGGGGCCATCCATGGCCCCCGCAGGCTTACGCCCGTCCGGGGAACGCCAAGGGTTCCCCAAACGGGCCGCCGGCCTTCCAGGCCAGCGTGCGACTTGGATCATCCCGCGGGAACCTTGGCCCCCGCAGGCTTACGCCCG
>JBIPLS010000133.1:0-9499 GCA_044368305.1 Pirellulales bacterium | reverse complement strand
TGGCCCCCGCAGGCTTACGCCCGTCCGGGGAACGCCAAGGGTTCCCCAAACGGGCCGCCGGCCTTCCAGGCCAGCGTGCGACTTGGATCATCCCGCGGGAACCTTGGCCCCCGCAGGCTTACGCCCGTCCGGGGAACGCCAAGGGTTCCCCAAACGGGCCGCCGGCCTTCCAGGCCAGCGTGCGACTTGGATCATCCCGCGGGAACCTTGGCCCCCGCAGGCTTACGCCCGCGGTTGTGCCAACGTGCCCCATATCACCAGCCATCGCTGGCAACCTCTCGCGATCGTGACGACTCTCGCCGTCGTCGCGTGCGGCCGCGCCGAGGAGCCGCGGCCGCTGCCGCCGGTCGAGCCGGATCGCGCCTGGGACGTCAAGCCGCTGCCGCCCGTCGATGCCGTCGAGCGGACATTCTTCGACCGCATCCGCCTGGCGGCGCTGGGCGACCCGCAGGATCTCACGGAGCCTCTGCTCCCCGACGACCTCGCGCCGCCGGGCCAGCCGCGGCAGGAGTTCGAGCCGCCCGGACGCAAGCTGCCCCCCGGCGCCAAGCCCGGTGCCCTGCAGCAGGCGATCTTCACCGTCACCGAGCTGCCGCGGCTGGGCAGCGACGGCCTCGGGCTCGCCACGCTCGAGACCAGCCTGACGATCGGCTTGCCGGCGCCGACCGTCGACTCGCCGCTTCTGGTCACGCCCGGCTTCGGCACGACGTTCGTCGACGAAGTGGCCGGGCCGACCGATCCCGGCCTGCCCTCGCAGCTCTACGAGTCCTGGATCCAGGCGCGGTGGATGCGCAAGGTCGGCGAGCGGCTCGGCGTCGACGTCGCCGTCGCCCCGGGTTGGTACAGCGACTTCGTCAACGACACCGCGCAGGCCCTGCGGATCACCGGCCACGGCTTCGCGGCCTACGAAGCCGACGCCGATCTCCGCATCGTGGCCGGCCTCATCTACCTCGATCGCTACGACGTCAACATCCTGCCCGCCGGCGGGCTGCTCTGGACGCCCGCCGACGATCGCCGCTTCGAGCTCATCTTCCCCAGGCCACGACTGGCCTGGCGGGTGGCCGAGGGTGCCCGCGCGTCCCAGTGGCTCTATCTGGCCGGCGAGTTCGGTGGCAACCAGTGGGCCGTGCGGCGTGACAGCGGCGTCAACGACGTCGTCGTCTACCACGACTACCGGCTCCTGGCCGGCTGGGAGCGGCGGCCGGCCGACCTGGGGGCGAGCTGGCGGGCGGAGATCGGCTGGGTCACCGGCCGGCTCGTCGAGTACTACATCACCGACACCGCCGACTACCGCCCCGACGACACGTTCGTCGTCCGCGGCGGCGTGTGGTACTGACTACACGGAAACCCTCGGCATCATGCCGAGGTTTCCTCGGCCGGCCGCCGCCGGCTCTCAAAAGGCCGCCGTCCAGGCGGCCAGCCAACACAGCCACAACGCCTCAGACAAGCCGCCTGCCCGAAACAATCGCTACACTTCCGACCATGCCGTTCTGCGACGACTCGTTCCTGCTTGCCTCGGACACCGCCGCCGACCTCTTCCACCGCGTCGCCGCGGTGCAGCCGATCTTCGACTACCACTGCCACCTCTCCCCCAAGGACATCGCCGAGGACCGGCGGTTCGAGAACCTCCACGCCGTCTGGCTGGAGGGGGACCACTACAAGTGGCGGGCGATGCGGGCCGCCGGCATTGCCGAGGACCGCATCACCGGCGGCGCGACCCCGCAGGAGAAGTTCCACGCCTGGGCGGAGACGGTGCCGCAGACGCTCCGCAACCCGCTCTTCCACTGGACGCATCTGGAATTACGTCGCCACTTCGGCATCGAGGACCTACTCGAGCCGGCGACCGCCGGCACGATCTGGAACGAGGCCAACCGGCAGCTCGCCCAGGGGCCGCTCACCGCCCGCGGCCTGCTCGGGCTCATGAACGTGGAACTCGTGGGCACCACCGACGACCCCGCCGACCCGCTCGACTGGCATGCGCGGATCGCGGTCTCGGGCCTCGCCACCCGCGTCGTTCCCACGTTCCGCCCCGACGCGGCGCTCAAGGTGCAGCACCCGGAGCGGGTGCGGACCTGGGCCCGGCGGCTCTCCGACGCGGCCGGCATCGCCGCCGACACGTTTTCCGGGCTGCTCGCGGCGCTCGCCAAGCGGCACGACGACTTCGCCGCCGCCGGCTGCCGGGCGACCGACCACGGGCTCGAGTTCCTGCCCGACGTCGCGGGCACGGAGAAGGAGGCGAGGGCCGTCTGGGAGCGGGCCATGGCGGGCACGGCAGCCACCGCGGCCGAGGCGAACGCCTTCACGGCGTGCCTCATGCTCCACGTCGCCCGGCTCAACCACGCCAAGGGCTGGGTGACGCAACTGCACCTCGGGCCGTTCCGCGATCCCAATCCCTTGCTCGCCGCCCGGCTCGGGGCCGACGCCGGCTGCGACACGATCGGCGACGCCCGGCAGGGGCCGGGGCTGGTGCGGTTCCTGGGGACGCTCGCCGCCGAAAACGCCCTCGGCCGCACGATCCTCTACAACATCAACCCCGCCGACAACGCCCTGTTCGCCGCCATGCCCGGCTCGTTCCAGGACGGCGCGATCCCGGGCAAGATCCAGTGGGGCAGCGGCTGGTGGTTCATGGACCAGGAGCGGGGCATGCGCGCGCAGATGAACATGCTCTCGGACCTCGGGCTGCTCGCCCGGTTCGTGGGCATGGTCACCGACTCGCGGTCGTTCCTCTCCTACCCGCGGCACGAGTACTTCCGCCGCATCCTCTGTGACCTGCTCGGCGACGACGTCGAGAGCGGCCGGCTGCCCGCCCGCCGCGACTGGCTCGATCGCATCGTCGCCGACGTCTGCTGCGCGAACGCCCGCGTCCTGTTCGGCGCCGCTTCCTGAAGGCGGCCGGTCAGGCGATCCATCCGCGGCGGACCAGGTGCCGCTGCACGGCGTAGGTCACGCCCAGGTAGGCGACGACCGTGACCGCCAGGAACGGCCAGTAGGCGGCCGGCAGCGGCACGAAGCCCAGCGGCCGGCCGAGCGGCGACTGGGACAGGCCCACGCCCGCGGCGATCACCGCCAGGGTCGTCGCCGACAGGCCGCGGCTCGCCCGGCTGCCGAGAAAGGGAATGCGGGTGGTGCGGATCACGTGGATCACGAGCGTCTGCGTGACGAGCGACTCCACGAACCAGCCGGTATGGAACACCGCGGCCCCGCCCGGCCCGCCGCCGCCGAAGACGCGCCACAGCACGATGAACGTGATGGCGTCGAAGATCGAGCTCACCGGCCCGACCAGCAGAATGAAGCGGGCGATCTGCCCGAGCGACCAGGGCCGCGGCCGCGCGATCAGTTCCGCATCGACGTCGTCGCCGGGGATGGGAATCTGCGAGCAGTCGTAGAGGAGGTTGTTGGAGAGCACCTGGAGGGGCGTCATCGGCACGAAGGGGAGCAGGGCGCTGGCCCCGAGCACGCTGAACATGTTGCCGAAGTTCGAGCTCGCCCCCATGCGGACGTACTTGAGGATGTTGACGAACACCTTGCGGCCCTCGCGGACGCCGGCCTCGAGCACCCGCAGGTCCTTCTCCAGGAGGATGCAGTCGGCGCTCTCCCGGGCGATGTCCACGGCCGTGTCCACCGAGATGCCCACGTCGGCCGCCCGCAGGGCGGGGGCGTCGTTGATGCCGTCGCCGAGGAAGCCCACCACGTGCCCGCGGTCCCGCAGCACCCGCACGATCCGCTCCTTGTCGGCCGGCGCCAGCCGGGCCATGACGGTCGCCCGGCCGGCCGCGGCGGCGAGTTCGGCGTCGCCCATCCGCGCCGCCTCCGCGCCCAGGAGCACCGTGCCGGCCACGAGGCCCACCTCCCGGCAGATCTTCGCGGTCACGTGCTCGTTGTCGCCGGTCAGCACCTTCACCGCCACACCGGCGGCGGCCAGCGCCGCCAGGGCCTCGCCGGCCGAATCCTTCGGCGGGTCGAGGAAGGCCACGTAGCCGCGGAGCACGAGATCCCGCTCGTCATCCCGCGAGTAGGCGGCCTGCGGCTCGACCGCGCGGGTGGCCACGGCCAGCACGCGGAAGCCCTCGGCGGCCAGGCCGTCGCACTCGCGGAGCACCTGCCGCGGCAGTTCGTGGTCGAGCGGATGCACCGCCCCGTCGAGCTCGAAGAACCCACACCGCGCCTGCACTGCCTCGACCGCTCCCTTGCAAATCAGGAGCGGCTCGCCCGCCGGTGACCGCACCACCACCGACATCACCCGCCGGGCGAAGTCGAAGGGGATCTCGTCCAGCTTCTCGTAGCCCGCGTGGGGCCGGTCGCCGTCGAACCGCCGATGGGCGAGGATCGCCCGGTCCATGACGCTCGCCAGCCCCGTCTGGAAGTGGCTATTGAGCCAGGCCAGCTCCAGCACCCGGGGATCCTCGCGGAGCCGCAGGTCGCAGTGCCGCTCGAGGATGATCCGGTCGAGCGTCAGCGTGCCGGTCTTGTCGGTGCACAGCACGTCCATGGCGCCGAGGTTCTGGATCGAGTCGAGGTGCTTGACGATCACCCGCTTGTCCGCCATCGCCAGCGCGCCACGGGCCAGGCAGACCGACACGATCATCGGCAGCATCTCCGGCGTCAGGCCCACGCCCACCGCGAGGGCGAACACGGCCGCGGCGAGCCAGTCCTGCTTGACGAACCCGTTGATCAAAAACACCAGCGGCACCATCACCGCCACGAGCCCCACCATGAACCAGGTGAACCGCTCCATGCCGACGTCGAAGGCCGTCGGCGACTCGGGGGGCTCGAGGGCCGCCGAGATGCCGCCCAGGTAGGTCTCCCGGCCGGTGGCCACGACGACGGCCCGGCCCGTGCCGCTCTCCACGCTCGTGCCCAGCCAGCAGATGTTTTCCAGCTCGAGCGGCGCCTCCGCCGCGGACGCCGCCGCCCGCTTCTCCACCGGGAACGACTCGCCGGTGAGCACGGCCTGCGAGACGAACAGATCCTTGCATTCGAGCAGGCGGACGTCGGCCGGCACCATGTCGCCGGCGGCCAGCAGCACCACGTCGCCCGGCACGAGCGTCTCGACCGCCACCTCGACCGCCGCCTCGTCGCGGAGGGCCGTGGCGTGGATCCGGATCAGCCGCCGCAACGCTTCGACGGCGGCGCCGGCCCGCGACTCCTGGGCGAACCGCAGGCCGACGCCGATCACCAGCATCGCGAGCATGATCGCGGCCGCCGGCAGGTCGCCGCCGGCGCCGGCGAATCCCGTGAGCACCGCCAAGAGCACGACCAGCGGGTTTGCCGCGGCCCGCAGGAGGAGGCCCGGGATGCTCGGCGGCACGTGCTCCGTGACCGCGTTGGGCCCGTGCTCGGCCAGCCGCCGGGCGGCCTCGGCGGCGGCCAGGCCCTCCCGGCGGGTGTCGAGGGCGGCCAGCGCCGCGACGGTTCCGCGGGCGGCCAGCGCACGGATCCGCTCGTCGCTGGCAGGTCGCCGCCGGTTCGCAGCCACAGGAGCCTCGCCGGGGGTGCTTCCTGCGTCTGGGGCACGATCGGGCCGGCTCGCCATGATCGCGGAGCCGCGTGCGGGCGGCTCCCCTTGCGGCCTGCTGCTATTCTACGCCGCGGTGTTCGATCGTAAGCCCGTCCCGGGAGCACACCATGCGCAGTGTCGCGTTGCCGGCCGCCTTCGTCTTCATCTGTCTGTCCCCGGCCCCGAGCCTGGCGGAGGACTGGCGGCCCGCCGCCGCTCCGCTCACCACCGCATGGGGCCGACAGGTGACGCCGGCCGACGCCTGGCGGGAATATCCGCGGCCGCAGCTGGTGCGCGAGGCCTGGCAGTCGCTCAACGGTCTGTGGAACTACGCGATCGTGGAGCGACCGGCCGGCGAAACCGGCGTGCCGCCGGCCGACGGCACGCCGCCCGCAGCCTGGGATGGCAAGATCCTCGTGCCGTTCTGCGTGGAATCGTCGCTCTCCGGCGTGGGCCGCGCGGTGGCGCCGAGCCAGCTCGTCTGGTACCGGCGGCTCCTCACCGTGCCCGATGCCTGGCGCGGCCGGCGCGTGCTGCTCCATTTCGACGCCGTGGACTGGCAGGCGACCGTGTGGCTCAACGGAACACGGCTCGGCGACCACGCCGGCGGTTCCGACCCGTTCTCGTTCGACGTCACGGATCGGCTGCGGGCCGGGGACAACGAGCTTTGGGTCCGCGTCTGGGATCCGACCGAGCACGCCGCGCAACCCCGCGGCAAGCAGCACAGCAAGCCCTACAACATCTGGTACACGCCGGTGACCGGCATCTGGCAGTCGGTATGGCTCGAACCGGTGCCGCAGTCCCACGTCACCGGCGTCTTCCCCACGGCCGACCTCGCGGGCGGCGCGGTGGAGTTCACCGTGGACGTCGCCGCGGCGGCCGGCACGACACCGGCGGCGGAGGTGCGGATCGTGGGCGACGTGGGGGCCGGCCGCGGCGTCCTGGCCACGGCCGCGGCCGGACGGACGATCCGCTGCCCCGTCCCCGAGCCGCGGCTCTGGACGCCCGACGACCCGCATCTCTACCCGGTCGACGTGGAGCTCCTGGCGGCCGATGGTACGGTGCTCGACCGCGTGGACACGTACTTCGCGATGCGGTCGATCGCCGTCGGCAAGGACGCCGCCGGCATCCCGCGGCTGCTGCTCAACGGCACGCCGCTGTTTCAGTTCGGCCCGCTCGACCAGGGCTGGTGGCCCGACGGCCTGCTCACGCCGCCGAGCGACGCGGCGATGCGGTACGACCTGGAGGTTCTCAAGAAGCTGGGCATGAACATGCTCCGCAAGCACATCAAGGTCGAGCCGGCCCGCTACTACCACCACTGCGACCGTCTCGGCCTGCTCGTCTGGCAGGACCAGCCCAGCGGGATGCAGGCGGGCCGCAACCAGAAGGCGCAGCCCGACGGCGCGGAGGACGCCGTGTTCACGGCCGAAGAGAAGGCGCAGTTCCGCACCGAGCTCGGCCGCATGATCGACCGGCTACGGTTCTTCCCCTCGATCGTGGTCTGGGTGCCCTTCAACGAGGGCTGGGGCCAGCACGACACCAACCAGATCCTCGAGTGGGTCAAGGATCGCGACCCGACGCGGCTCGTGGACGGGCCCAGCGGCTGGACGGACCGGGGTGTCGGCGATCTCAAGGACAAGCACGAATACCCCGGGCCGGCGATGTTCCCGACAATGCCCGACCGCGCCAGCGTGCTCGGCGAGTTCGGCGGACTCGGCCTGCCCATCAAGGGCCATCTGTGGAAGGAGGCCGACAACTGGGGCTACAAGACCTACGCTTCGGAGGCCGAGTTGCGGGCGGCCTACCGCGGGCTCATCGACCGCCTCCACGGCCTGATCGGGCAGGGACTGGCGGCGGCCGTCTACACGCAGACGACCGACGTCGAGATCGAGGTCAACGGTCTGCTGACCTACGACCGGGCGATCCTCAAGCTGGATCCGGAGGAGGCCGCGGCCTGGCACCGCAAGCTCTACGAGCGGCCACCGGCGGCGCGGTGAACCCGGGCAGGGTACGATGAGGGATCGTTCGGCAGCATGGGCCGGGGCCGCGGGTGCGTCCCGTCGGGAGTGACGCGGTCCGGGGCCGACGTCCGGACCCGTGCACCGATGCTCCCGAACTCCCGAGGCCGATCGCTGTCGCGGCAGCTCGTGGCGCCCGTCGTGGGGCTCGTGCTCGTCGCGGTGCTCGCCAACGTGTCCGTCTCCGCCTGGCTCGCCGTCCGCCGCAGCGGCGCGGCGGCCCGCGACGGCCAGGAGCGGCTCGCCGCCGCGCTCCGCGACGCCCGGGTGGCCCTCTCGCCGCAGGTGCTCGACACGCTCCACGCGCTCACCGGCAGCCACTTCGTCGTCTGGGACGCGACGAGCCGCACCGCCGGCGCGTCGACCCTGCCCCGTGACGACCCGGCGGCCGACGCCGTCGCCGAGTGGGCCGCCGACGTGGGCGGCGTGGCGACGGTCGCCGGGCGGCCGCACCGCGTGGGCATCGCCCGCGCCGCGGGCGTGCGGCCCGAGACGGTGCTCGTGCTCACGCCCATGGCCAGCCCGCTGCGGACGACGCTCGACGCCCTGTGGCCCGTGCTCGCCGTGGCCGCGGTCACGCTCGCCGTGCTCGTGCCGCTGTCGCTGCGGACCACGGGCCGGCTGGCCCGCCGGGTCGGCGCGCTCGAGCGGCACGTGGGACGGATCGCGGGCGGCGAGTTCGGCCATACCCTGCCGGCTGCGGAAACGGCCGACGCCGACGAGGTGGGCCGCCTCGTGGCCGGCGTGAACCGGATGAGCGCCACGCTCGACACGCTCCGCGGCGAGCTCGTCGCCGGCGAACGGCAGCGGCTCCTGGGCCAGCTCGCCGCCGGCTTCGCCCACGAGCTCCGCAACGCCGTCACCGGCGCGCAGCTCGCCATCGACCTCCATCGGCGCCGCTGCGCGGCGGCCGCGACCGACGACAGCCTCGGCGTCGCCGCCCGCCAGCTCGACATCCTCGAGGAGGAGGTCCGCGGCCTGCTCGCCCTGGGCCGGCGGCCGCAGGCCCCGCCGGAGCCGCTGGCCGTCGATCCCCTGCTCGTCGAGGTCCGCGACCTCACCGCCCCGCGCTGCCAGCATGCCGGTGTCCGCGTGGAGCTCGGCCCCGCCACCGGCCTGACGATCGTCGGCCGGCGCGATGCCCTGCGGGCGGCGCTGGTGAACCTCGCCCTCAACGGCATCGACGCCGCGGGCCGCGACGGCACGCTGCGGCTCGCGGCCGCGGCCGACGGCGGCAGCCTGACCATCGCCGTCGAGGACGACGGGCCGGGGCCGCCGGAGGCGATCCGCGACACGCTCCACGAGCCGTTCGTGACCGGCAAGCCGGAGGGCATCGGCCTGGGCCTGGCGGTCGCCAAGGCGGTGGCCGAGGGGCACGGCGGCACCCTGTCCTGGAGCCGCGTCGGCGGCTGGACGCGGTTTGCGGTTACAGTGCCGCTTGACCCTGCCGCCGGCGGGCGGGAGCTGCCAGCATGACCGCCATCCTCATCGTGGACGACGAGCCGGCCATCGGCTGGAGCCTGCGCGAGCTGCTCGCCGATCAGGGGCACGACGTGGCGCTGGCGGCGAGCGCTGCCGAGGCGGTCGCCGCCTGCCGCCTGCGGCCGCCTGACACGATCCTCCTCGACGTCCGCCTCCCCGGCCGCGACGGCATCGCGGCGATCCCCGACCTGCGGGCGCTCGCCCCGCGGGCGCCCGTGATCGTGATGACCGCCTTCGGCGACCTCGACACCGCGGTGCGGGCCATCGCGGCCGGAGCATTCGACTACCTCGTCAAGCCTTTCGACCTCGAGAAGGTGGCGGCGGTGGTCGCACGGGCCCTCGCCGAGCGGGCGGGCGGCGGGGCGGCAGCCGGGCCGCCGCCCGACGACGCGTCCGCGGCCCGACTCATCGGCTCCGGGCCGCGGATGCAGGAGGTGTTCAAGCACATCGCCCTGGTCGCCGGCACCGACCTGCCGGTGCTGGTCACCGGCGCGGCCGGCAC
>JBIPLS010000142.1:0-8850 GCA_044368305.1 Pirellulales bacterium | reverse complement strand
GTCACCCCTTCGCCCGGCCGCAGCACGGCGGCGGTCGCGGGCTCGGCGCCGGTGCAGGCCGCGAGCAGTTCGCCGAGCACGATGGTCGCCGTCACCGCCTCCTCCTCGTCTCGCGAGCGGGCGTCCTTGTCGAGCGTGAGTTCGGCCGTGGCCGTGGCGCCGAGCGACTGGATCGCGACGCACAGCCGATGGTCGCCCCGCTTGGGCTGCCGCGTCTTCAGGCTGGCCGTCACGGCGACGCCCAGCGCCGCCGCGGCGGGCACCCCGCAGTCGCGGGCCCGCTGCCATGCGGCCACGGCCAGACGGCGGGCCGTGCGCGAGGAGCAGTACGACTCCTGCGGCCCACCGAGCAGCCGGTCGATCGCCTCGCGGGCGTAGGGCACGAGCCCCTCGACGACGACGTCGCTGGCGCCGGGCGTGCCGACCAGATGGGAAATGGCCCGGGCGCCGCCGCCGGTGGCGACGAGCACCGCCCGCATTCCGGACCGTCCGAGGGCCTCGATGATCGGTGTGGCGTCGGGCAGGGGTGCGGCCACGAGGGATTTCCGGGGCGGAGCGTGGCGAGCGGCCGGAACCGGCGGCCGCGGACGTCGTGAGATCATACTCCTGCACGCCCAGGCTCGGCCCGCCGGGCACGGCAGGGCCGACGGCGTCCGGTCGGCGTCTTTGTGAGGGGGGGATGCCTGCTAGACTGTGGGAGTCAGGCGACGTTCCGAATCCGAAGCCGATCGGTGCGAGAGGAAGGAGGAGGGTATGCGATGCATGACGCCGTGGATCGTTATCTTCGCGATGGCCGGCCCGGGGCCGATTGGAGTCCACGCCGATGAGCCGCAGGCGGACGTCCCGCCCGCGGGGCGTCCGCGGATGACGATGATGGAGGCGTCGGACGCCGATCCGCTCGCCACCGTGGAGAGGGCGGCCAGGCGGCAGGCGGCGTCCGCGCGAAAGCCGCGGAACGCGGCCCCCGCCGCGAAGGCGGCCGGTCCGTTGGCCAGGGACGTGAGCAAGGCGGCGCGGCAAGCGGCCGTGGTGCGCGGCGTCCGTTTCCTCATCGCCGCGCAGCAGGGTAAGGATCGGGGCTGGGGCCGCGAGGCGGGCAGGGATGATCGATCCGACGTCGCCAGCGCGAGCATCGCCGGTCTGGCGCTGCTCAAGGCACGGCCCGGTGATGACGTTCCGGAGCGAGTGGGCCGCGAGCGGCAGGCGGCCGCCTTTGTCACGCGGCTGGTCGCGGAGTCGAAGTTGCCCGCGCTGTGGCAGCCTGCCGTCGTCGATCAAACGGTGATCAACGACCTGGGCACGTCCGCGGACGCGGCGCTGGCGACGCTCTTCCTCGCGGAGCACGTCGCCGACGACGCCGGCGACGACGCAACCGAATGTCGGGCGGCCGTGGGGCTGCTGCTGCGGCATTTCGACCGCCGCCTGCAGGACGAACCGGGCGGGTTTCAGAAGCGTGCCCAGGGTCTTTCGCGGGCGGTACTCGCCCACGCGGCCGTGGTCGCGGAACGGGCCGAAGTTCCCGTGCCCGAGGGCCTGATGGGCCGGCTGATGGACGGCTGCCCCGCCGGCCCCGATCTCTTCGGCAGGGCCGCCCGCATCGGCTGTCTGCATGCGGCCGGGCTGCAGGCCGGAGACAGGCCGACCGCCGAAACGATCGACCTCGCGGATGCGGCCGTGAGGCCCTTGCTCTCGGATTACCACGGCCGCTGGCCGTACGGTGCGGGGGGCGAGGTCTTCCTGTCGCTGTTGTTCCTCGGCGCCATGCTCGGCGACGCGGGCGGGCCGACCGCGGCCGAATGGTCCCGAGGCGTGGAGAGCCAGCTCGTGCAGGCGCAGAACGGCGACGGCAGTTGGACGGGTTCGTCGTGCATCAACAGCCGGGTGTTCTGCACGTCGACCGCCCTGCTGGTGATGCACGCCGCACCGGCCGCCGACCGCGTCGCGGCCCGGTAGCGGAGGGCCGGGCCGTGGGGCGGCACTTCCACGTCGGCCGCTGCTCCCTGCGGACGCTCCTGCTCGCCTGCGGCGCGACGGCGGCAGTTGGCGCCGAGCCGGCGGCATGGCAGGAGGCGATCGACCGCGGCACGGCGTTCCTCGTGGCGCGGCAGTCGGCCGACGGCGGCTGGCGGTCCGACGTGTACGGCAACTTCCGCGCGGGCGACGGCCTCACGCCGCTGGTGCTCGCGGCGCTGGAGCCGGAGGACGCGGCGTTCGCTTCCGGTCGGCGCTTCCTCGCCGGGCTCGCGGGGGACGGCGCAGGCGATCCCGCGCTCGAGTATCCCGTCTACACCGCGGCGCTCGCGGTGCGGACCCTCGCGCGCGATCCCGCCGATCGCGAGGCCGCCGCCCGTTGGATCACCGTCCTGCGCCGGCACCAGCTCGTCGCGCGGCTGGGATGGCGGCCAGCCGACACGGAGTACGGCGGCTGGGGCTACGCCACGGTCGAGCCGCGGAAGCCGGGCCCCGGGGACGTGCGGCTGCCGCTGCTGGAGCCGAACCTCTCGGCCACGGTGTTCGCGGTCGAGGCCCTGCGGGCGGCCGGCGCGGAGCCCGCCGATCCGGCGATCGGGGCCGCGCTCGTGTTCGTCGAGCGCTGCCAGAACTTCGCGGCCGCGGAGTCGGCCGCCGATCCGGCCCACGACGACGGCGGCTTTTTCTTCGTGCTGCAGGACGCGGGGCGGACCAAGGCCGGTGCGGGCGGCCGCGACCGTCACGGCCGCGAGCGGTTCACCTCCTACGGCAGCGCGACCGCCGACGGCCTGCGGGCCCTGCTCGCCTGCGGGCTGCCCGTCGACCATCCGCGGGTGGTCGCGGCCCGGGACTGGCTCGCGCGGCACTTCTCGGCCGAGGTGCATGCGGGGCGGTTTCCCGAGGACCGGCACGTGTTCCGCGACGCCTGCTTCTTCTATTACGCCTGGTCGGTCGCGGCGGCGCTCGAGGCGGTCGGCGTCGAGAGGGTGCGGGCGGCGGCGGGGCCGGTCGCCTGGCGGCAGCCGCTCGCGGCGGCGCTCGTCGCGCGTCAGGGGGGCGACGGCAGTTGGACGAACGCCCACCGGGCCGTCCGCGAGGACGATCCGCTCGTCGCCACCGCGTTCGCCGTGGCCGCCCTGCGAATCTGCTGCCGCCAGCCGCCGCCCTGATCTCGGCCGCTCGGGCAAACCGAGGCCGCCGCTTGCTTGCCCGGTCAACCGGGCCTGCGCCGCTTGCCGGACGGAGGGCCGATTTCGGCCGGGCGCTGCAGCGGCCGACCGTGGCAGGCCGATGCTGAAACCGTCCCAACAGGCGGTGGGCCGCGGCCCGCGTCCAGTCGAGCGATGCTCCACACCAGGAGAGGACCGCATGACCATTCACCGCAAGGGCCGTGACCGGGCACTGATCGTCCTCGGGATGCTGCTCGGCGTCGGCGGGTGGCTCGTGCCGCAGGCCGGCGCCGAGCAGGATCCGGCCGCCGGCAGCCCACGCGGGGCCGCGCAGCCGCGGGCGGCCCGCGTGATCCTCGTCAGCGACGCCGTCGGCGACCCCGGCTTCACGCCCGACCCGGCCGCCGACTCGCCGACGGAATCCTCCGGAGCGTTCGACTCACCCCGCGGCGATCTCGGCAGCGACGCCGATCTCGCCAAGCCGACGGCCCGCGGCCGGCGGCGCCGTCTGCCGCCGGGTGCGCCGTCGCCGGCCGATCGACTGCCCGACCCGCTCGCCGGCACGCCGCGGATCGATCCCGACGCCACCGGCATCGACGCCGAGCGGGCGATCGCCACGATGCTCCCGCCGCGGACCGACACGCCCGGAGACTGGCTGGCCCCGCTCGATCCGCTGCACGAGTGCGGCGAGCCGCGGGCCCTGCCGCCGTGCGTCCCGCCGCCGCCCTGCCACCCGGCCGACCCGCCCGCGCCCTACGATCTCGTCGGCGTCCGGGGCGTGGCGTCGCGCGGGCCGATCTACCGCGGGCCGTGCGCGCCGCGGGCCGCCACCAAGCACGAAGGGCCGTGGGGCTGGCTGCACGCCCTCCACGATCGCTGCGTCGACGCCTTCTACACCCCCCGTTGAACCGCCGGCGCTTGTGCCGCGAGGTGGCCGCGGTGAGACTGTGTCGGCGGCGGTCGGTGAACAGGGCACGGAGACGGGCGGATGCGGGCGGCGATCATCGGCATCGGGGCGATCGCGGGGATGCACGCCCGGGCCCTGCGGGATATCCCCGGCGTCGAACTCGTGGCGGCCTGCTGCCGCACGGAGGAGAAGGGGCGGGTCTTCGCGGAGGAGTTCGGCTGCACCTGGCACGCCGACGCCGTGCGGATGCTCCGCCGCGAGAAGCCCGACTTCGTCACCGTCGCCACGCCGTCGGGCGCCCACCTGCCGGCGGTGCTCGCGGCGGCCCGGCGCGGCGTCCATGTGATCTGCGAGAAGCCGCTGGAGATTTCGCTCAAGCGGATCGACCGGATGATCGCCGCTTGCGACAAGGCGGGCGTCACGCTGGGAGCGATCTTTCCGCAGCGGTTCAATCCCGTGGTCCGCACGGTGCAAGACGCGGCGGCCGCCGGCCGCTTCGGCAGCATCGCCGTGGCGGCGAGCTACGTGCCTTGGTGGCGTGACGACGCCTACTACGGCCCCGGCCGCTGGCAGGGGACGAAGGCGCTCGACGGCGGCGGGGCGCTGATGAACCAGTCGATTCACGGGGTCGATGCCCTGCAGTGGATCGTCGGGGCCACGATGCCCGGCCTCGCGGCGGACGAGAACCCCGTGGAGAGCGTCGTCGCGCTCACGGCCGTCCGCTCCCACGATCCCGCCCGGCTCGAGGTCGAGGATACCTGCGTCGCGATCCTCCGCTTCCGCAACGGGGCCATCGGCCAGTTGCTCGCGGCCACGAGCCTGTATCCCGGGCAGATGCGGCGGTTTCTGTTCGGCGGCCGGGACGGCACCGCGGAGATCCTCGAGGAGCAGCTCGTCACGTGGCAGTTCCGCACGGCGACCGCCGCCGACGACGCCGTCCGGGCGCGGCTGGGGGCCGCGAGCAGCACCTCGGGCGGCGCCGCCGACCCGATGGCGATCAACTACGCCTGCCACACCCGCAACTTCGAGGAGTTTCTCGGGGCCGTCCGCGACGGCCGCCGTCCGCCGCTCGACGGGACGGAGGGCCGCAAGGCCGTGGCGATCATCGAGGCCTGCTACCGGTCGGCCCGTACCGGCCGGCCGGCGAAGGTCGCCGGAACTTGATCGGGACGCCCGCATGAACACCCCGCTGCGCTACGCGATCTGCAACGAGACCTTCGACGGCTGGCCCCTCGCCAAGGCCAGCGACTTCGCGGCGGCCTGTGGCTACACGGGCCTGGAGGTGGCGCCGTTCACGCTCGCCGGGCTCGCCACCGACGTCACCGCCGCCCAGCGCGGGGAGATCCGGCGCACGATCGCCCGCGCCGGCCTCGACTGCGTCGGCCTCCACTGGCTGCTGGCCAAGACCGAGGGCTTTCACGTCGCCCATCCCGATGCGGCAGTCCGCGTCCGGACGGTCGAATACCTCGGTGAACTCGCCCGCCTCTGCCAGGATCTCGGCGGCCGCGTGCTCGTCTTCGGGTCGCCCAAGCAGCGCAGCCTGCTGCCCGGGGTGACCCCCGAGCAAGCCCTCGACCACATCCACGAGGTCTTCTCGCGGCTCGTGCCGGTGCTGGAGACGACCGACACCGTGGTGGCCCTCGAGCCGCTCTCGACCGCCGAGACCGACGTGCTCACGACCGCGGCGGAGACCTGCCGGCTGATCGAGCGGATCGGCTCGCCCCACGTCCGCCTGCATCTCGACGTCAAGGCGATGTCGAGCGAGGCGGAGCCGATTCCCGCGATCATCCTCGCGAGCGCCCGGCACCTGGAGCACTTCCACGCCAATGACCCCAACCTACAAGGGCCCGGGTTCGGGGCGATCGACTTCGCGCCGATCTTCACGGCCCTCGACGAGGTCCGCTACGCCGGCTGGGTGAGCGTGGAGGTGTTCGATTATGCTCCCGGCGCCGAGCGGCTCGCCCGCGAGAGCATCGCGTACATGCGGCGGATCGAGGCCGCACTCGGCTGATTTTTGCGGCCCGCCGCCGCCATCCACCGGAGCCCGCTCGCATGGCCGCCACGCCTTCCGCCGCCGACCACGGTCCCTGGTACCGCGACCTCACGCCCTACCACTGGTTCGTGTTCACGGTCGCCTCGCTGGCCTGGCTCTTCGACTGCCTCGACCAGCAGCTCTTCCTGTTGGCCCGCGGATCGGCGATGAAGGCGCTCCTGCCCGAGGGGCTCGACGCGATCAAGTATGGCGGCTATGCGACGAGCATCTTCGTCGCCGGATGGGCGATGGGCGGCCTGATCTTCGGCTCGTTGGGCGACCGCTTCGGGCGGGCGAAGATGCTCACGCTCACGGTGCTCATCTACTCGGTGTGCACCGGGTTGTCCGCCTTCTCCACCGGCTGGGCCGACTTCGCCACCTACCGGTTCCTCACCGGCCTCGGCGTGGGGGGCGTGTTCGGCCTGGCCGTGGCCCTCGTCGCCGACACGCTTCCCGACCGCTCTCGGACAGGCGCCCTCGGCCTCCTCCAGGCCCTGTCCGCCATCGGCAACGTGACGGCCGGCGTCGTGAGCATGTATCTGGGCAGCCTCGAGTCGCGGGGGACGATCGCGGCCGGCACCGCGTGGAAGTACATGTTCCTGGTCGGGGCGATCCCGGCCTTCCTTTGCGTGTTCATCCAGATGCGGCTCAAGGAGCCCGAGAAGTGGGTGCAGGCCCGGGTGGCGGGCCAGGCCGCCGGCGTCAAGTTCGGCTCCTACGCGGCCCTTCTCGGTGACCCGCGGTGGCGGGGCTCGGCCCTGCTCGGCATGGTGCTCTGCGTGGCGGGCGTGATCGGCCTGTGGGGCATCGGGTTCTTCAGCCCCGAGCTCGTGGGCGACGTGATGCAGCAATCACTCATCAAGGAGGGTGTGCCGGCGGACGAGATCGCCGGCCGCAAGCAATTCTGGATCGGCGTCAACTCGATCGTGCAGAACATCGGCGCCTTTTTTGGCATGCTGCTGTTCACCCGGCTGGCCCAGGGCATGGGCCGCAAGCCGGCCTTTGCGCTTGCCTTCGTGGCCGCCCTCGCGGCCACGGTCGCCTACTTCCAGATGTTCAACGGCCGCGGCGACATCTGGATGAGCGCGATCATGGGGGGCTGCCAGCTCGCCCTGTTCGCCGGCTTTGCGATCTACCTGCCGGAGCTCTTTCCCACCAGCCTCCGCAGCACGGGCACCAGCTTCTGCTACAACGTCGGTCGGTTCGTGGCGGCCAGCGGCCCGTTCACGCTCGGCGCCCTGCAGGCGGCCCTCAAGGCGGGAGCCACCACGCCCGAGGCCAAGCTCGTGGCCTTTCGCAATGCCTGCTCCTACATGAGCGTGATCTTCCTGCTCGGCCTGGTGGCCCTGGCCTTCTTGCCGGAAACCAAGGGTCGCCCGCTGCCGGAGGATTGACTTCACGCCTGCGCGGCCATCTATGGCCCCCGCAGGCTTGGCAGGTCGGAGGCACAGCCGAGGTGTGCCTCGACCTGCGATGGCTCGCCCTCCTGGCGAGCCTCGCGTAAGCCGAAGCAGGCCCGCAGGGATGCGCCGGCGCGACGGGCTTCATGGAAGCTGGGGGCGGGAAAGCGACTGACCCTGAAGCGCCGGGCGTGAGCCCGGGGATCTGGCCGGCTTGCCGGCTCCCCAGCCGTGCAGGCGGAGGATTTTGGCCATACAATCCCGGGGACGCCCGTCGGGCGGCCGGTGATCGAAGGATTTTCACGAAGGGAACACCCGGATGCGTTGGGAAGGCAGGCGGCAGAGCCAGAACGTCGAGGATCGGCGGAGCACGGGGCAGCAGGTGCTCGTGGGCGGCGGGCTGCTCACGCTGCTGTTCATGATCGTGATGATGTTTCTCGGTGCCGACCCGATGCAGATGATGCAGATGGCTCCCGAGATGATGGCGCCTGCGCCGCAGCAGCAGCAGGGGGGCAAGCCCGTCGACGACGAGATGGGCAAGTTCATCAAAACCGTGATGGCCGACAACGAGGACGTGTGGACGGCGCTCTTTCCCAAGGTCTTCGGCCGCCGCTTCGCGCCGCCCAAGCTCGTGATGTTCACCCGCCAGGTCCGCAGCGGCTGCGGCATCGCCGATGCCGGCGCCGGCCCCTTCTACTGCCCGCTCGACAAGACCGTGTACATCGATCCGGTGTTTTACGAGCAATTGAAGAAGCGGTTCGGCGCCCCGGGCGACTTCGCCCAGGCCTACGTGATCGCCCACGAGATCGGCCACCACGTGCAGAATCTGCTCGGCATCAGCAACGCGGTGCAAAGCGAGCGGGCGCGGCGGACCGAGCGGGAATACAACAAACTCTCGGTTCGCATGGAGCTGCAGGCCGACTTCCTGGCCGGCGTGTGGGCCCACCACATGGCCCGGTACGCCGGCATTCTCGACGAGGAGGACATCCGCGAGGCGGTCAACGCGGCGCAGGCGATCGGCGACGACCGGATCCAGAAGCAGGCGCAGGGCTACGTGGTCCCGGAGGCGTTCACGCACGGCTCGAGCGAGCAGCGGGTTCGCTGGTTCCTCTATGGCCTGAAGACGGGCAATCCCGAGTTGATGGACCGGGCCTTCCAGGTGGACAACCCGTGATCGCGTCGCGGCGAGGGGTTGCCCGTGCCCTCTCGCCGGACGTTCGCGTCCGCCCTCCGGGCTTCCGCTCACTCGGATCTGCCTGCGCTCCGCCATCCATGGCTCCGCTGGTCAGATACGCCGGCTCAAGGGCACGGGCAACCCCTCGCCTCCTCGTTGAAAGCGCAGCACGCAGCGGCCTTACGCCGCCCCGCGTG
>JBIPLS010000020.1:0-26567 GCA_044368305.1 Pirellulales bacterium | reverse complement strand
ACGTCGGGCACGCCGGTGAAGGACGACCCGGGGACGATCACGCTGTTGTCGGCGGGGGGTCTGGGCGTGTTCACGGTGGACTTCGCGGGCCTGTCGGCGGCGACGACCTACCGCTTCCGGTCGTTCGTGCGGACGAGCCAGGGGCTCGTCTACTCCGACGTGGCCACGTTCACGACGGCCGCGGCCGGTGCCTGAGCGGCGCGGACGGCCGGAACGGGGGCGGCACATGAGCCGGTTTTATCCGGGTTTTCCGTGGGTCCGCCGTCCCCGGGCTTGGCGCCCGGGGCTTCATGAACCGGCACGTGGCCACGCCCTCATGAAGCCCCCGGCGCGAGCCGGGGGATCCGCTGGGCTTTTCGCGGGAACCGGCCCGGTTCCCTGCGCGGCGTCTTTTACGTCATGGCCCACGGAAATCCCTGGTGAACCATGAGCCGAAACACCGGCACGAGGCACGGCGCGTGAGACGAGATCCGAGCAGCATGGCCGGGCGGGGGCGGCGCCGCGGCTTACGCTCCCGCGGGCGCCGTCCGGGGGCGGTGGCGTTCGAGGCGCTCGAAGGCCGGACCCTGCTGGCGATCGACTCCATCGGCCAGTTCGGCGTCGCAGTCACCGAGAACTTCGATTCGATGGGCACCGGCACGGCCCTGCCCGGCGCGTTTCGCATGGTCGAGAAGAACGCCACCGTCTCGTGGGCGACGGCCGCCTCGACCGTCAGCCAGCAGGCGAGTTCGGGAACGCCCACCCAGGGCGGCACCTACAACTGGGGCTCGTCGGCCTCCGAACGGGCCGTCGGCGCGATGAGTTCGGGATCCTGGGCCAGCCCCAACAGCCTCCTCGCCCGGTTCACGAACGCGACCGGGAGCACGATCACGTCGCTCTCCGTGGGGTTCACGGCCGAGCGGTATCGCGTGAACACGGCCGCCGCTTCGGTCTCCTTCTTCGCCTCGGCCGACGGCACGAACTGGACGGCCGTCCCTGCCGGCGACGTCGCGGCGGCGAGCTTCCCCACGGGGACGTCCGCCTACACGTTCGTCGGTGGCACGACGGTGTCGCGATCGAACGTCGTCGTGGGGTCGCTGAGCGTCGCCGCCGGCGCGGCGTTCTACCTGCGGTGGACCCTGGCCACGACCGGGTCGAGTTCGCAGGGCATCGGCATCGACGACGTCACGATCACGGCCTCCGGCTCGACCACCGTGGTGGCGCCCTCGGCGCCGACGATCACGGGGATCACCCCGGCCGCCGGCCGCCTCACGGTTGCGTTCGCGCCGCCGGCCTCCGACGGCGGGGCGGCGCTCACCGGCTACGAGTATTCGCTCGACGGCGGGGGCACGTGGACCGCGCCGTCGCCCGCGGTGACGACGAGCCCGTTCACGATCACCGGCCTGGTGAACGGCCAGGCGTACGCCGTCCGGCTGCGGGCGGTGAACTCCGTCGGCCCGGGCGCGGCCTCCGCCAGCGTCACGGCCAGGCCCGGAACGATCGATCATCTGCGGGTGGTCTCCTACAACGTCACGGCCGCCGACATCGCGGGCGTGCGGACGGGCTTCGAGACGCTCGTGCAGGCGATGAGCGCGGAGTCGTACGCCGGGCACGTGGATCGGGTGGACCTGATCGCCATGCAGGAGGTGCAGACCCAGGCGACCACCTCGGCGAACCTGGTCACGCGCCTGAATGCGATCTACGGTTCCGGGGCCTACGCCCGCGGCACGCTCGACGGCGACACGACCGGCAGCGGCACGCAGGGCGTGGTCTTCAACACCGCCGCCCTGCAGTTGCTCGAGGAGCGGGCGGTCGGCACGGCGTCGAGCACCGGCGCCCCGCGGCAGGCGATCCGCTACAAGTTCCAGCCCGTCGGCGGCGACGCCACGAGCGTGTTCTACGTCTACAACGCCCATTTCAAGGCGGCCGACGACACGGAGTCGGCCGCGCGGCGGGCGGCCGAGGCGCAGGTGATCCGGGCCGACGCCGACGCGCTCGGCGCCGGCATGAGCATCCTCTACGTGGGCGACTTCAACCTCCAGACGAGCAACGAACTGGCCTACGAGCGGCTGCTGGCCGCGGGCAACGGTCAGGCCTTCGACCCGATCGACCGCCCGGGAAACTGGAGCAACAACGCGAACTTCCGCGACATCTTCACGCAGGCCCCGTTGGCAAATTCAATCAATGGCTTCGCCGGCGGCGGCCTCGACGACCGCTACGACTTCCAGCTCGTGTCGGGCGCCGTGATGACGGGCAGCGGCCTGGCCTACAAGACCGGCAGCTACCGCACGTTCGGCGTGGATGGATCGGTGTCCGTCAACGGCAGCGTGAACGCCTCGTCGAGCACGGCCCTGCCCGGGCTCGCCAACCGCACGCAGGTGCTCGACCTGCTCACCACCGTGGCCGACCATCTGCCCGTGGTCGTCGACTACTCGTTCCTGGTCGTCGCCGAGCCGGTCGTGCCGACGATCACGGTTTCTCCAGCGACGCTTGCCGCCGCCCTGACCACCACGGTGGGCACGCCATCGGCAGCCCAGACGTTCACCGTCTCCGCTGCGGGCCTGACGGGTGGGCTGACGGTCAACGCGCCCACAGGCCTGGAGGTGTCGTTCGCCGCGGGGAGCGGCTACGCCGCGTCGCTCGCGCTTGCGCCGACGGCGGGCACGGTGGCCTCCACGACGATCTACGTGCGGCTCACGGCGGCGGCCGCCGCGGGCGACTACAACGCGGCGGCGATCACCGTCAGCGGCGGCGGCGCCACCACACAGACCGTGCTCACGACCGCCAACGGCAACGTGGTCAGCGAGCCGTCGTCCATCACGCTCCTGGCTGAGGATTTCGCGTCGCTCACGGCCGGCGGCAACACAGCCAGCTCGGGCACGGGCTCGCCGTCGAGCACCGAGGTGACGACGAACCTCACCGACAACTTCCCCACGTCCTCGAAGGCTTATTCCGCGGGCGGGGCCGTAAAGCTTGGCAGCAGTTCGGCGGCCGGTTCGATCACGACGCGCATGCTCGACCTGTCCGGCAATGGCGGCGTGTTCACCGTCTCCTTTGACGTCAAGGGCTGGACGACGGTCGAGGGCTCGATCACGGTCACCGTGACGGGCCTGGCTCCGCAGACGGTGAGCTATTCCGCCACGATGTCGGGCAACTTCGAGACAAAGACGCTCCAGTTCACGGGTGGGCAGGCGAATGCCACGATCACGTTCGCGACGACCACGAAGCGGGCGTTCCTCGACACCATCGTCGTCTCGGGCGGCACCCCCGAGCCGGTCGTCACCGGGATCACGGGCTTCGTGTGGGACGACGCCGACGGCGACGGCACGTGGGACACGCCGGCCGAGGCCGGCATCGCGGGCCGCACGGTGTACCTCGACCTCGACCGGAGCGGGTCGCTCGACCTCGGCGAGCCCAGCACGGTCACGGCCACCGATGGCGGCTACTCCTTCACGGGCCTCGGCGGAGGCACCTACATCGTCACACAGATCGTGCCCGCCGGGTGGGAGCAGACCCACCCGTCGCTCGTGGTGACCGCGGCGACCATGCGTTCCGCGTCGAGCGTGCAGGTGGCCACGTTCACCGACCCGGCGTACGTGCCGGAGACGCGGCTCCACCAGAAGCGTTTCGTGCCCAACGACCCGCTCTTCTCGGGACAGTGGCACCTGCGGAACACGGGGCAGCAGTCGGGAACCACCGGCCAGGACGCCAACGTCGTCACTGCCTGGGACGTCGCCAAGGGATCGGGCGTGGTGATCGGGATCGTGGACGACGGCCTGCAGTGGACCCATCCCGACCTCGCGCCGGGCTACCGGTCCGACTTGAGCTACGACTTCTTCGACGACGACGCCGACCCGTCGCCGGGCGCGGGCGACGACCACGGCACCGCCGTCGCCGGGATCGCGGCGGCCCGGGGCAACAACGGGATCGGCGTATCGGGCACGGCGCCCAGCGCGTCGGTAGCGGGCATCCGGCTGACCTCGGCCGAGACCACGGACCAGACCGACGCCAACGCCTTGACGTACAAGTCGCAGGACATCGCGATCTACTCCAACAGTTGGGGCCCCGCCGACGACGGTTCCACGCTCGAGGCCCCGGGACCGCTCACGCGGGCGGCCGTGGCCAACGCGGTGCAGACCGGCCGCGGCGGCAAGGGGAGCATCTACGTCTGGGCGGCGGGCAACGGACTCGACGTCAACGACAACTCCAACTTCGACGGCTACGCCAACTCCCGCTACGTGATCGCCGTCTCGGCGGTGGACAACCGGGGGGTGCAATCGTGGTATTCCGAGCCGGGAGCCAACATTCTCGTGGCGGCGCCGTCGAGCGGTGATTCGAGCGGCACCGAGGTCGGCACCACGACCACCGACCGCACGGGGTCGGCCGGATACAACGTGAACGCCACGGACTCGCCCGGCAATCTCTCCGACCGCAACTACACCAACGACTTCGGCGGCACGTCGTCGGCCACGCCGCTCGTCTCGGGGGTGGTGGCGCTGATGCTCGAGGCCAACCCGAACCTGGGCTGGCGTGACGTCAAGCATGTCCTGGCCGCGTCGGCCCGCCGCAACGCCCCGACCGACGCCGGCTGGAGCCAAAACGGCGCCGGCAAGTGGGTGAACCACAAGTACGGCTTCGGCGTCGTGGATGCCGCCGCGGCGGTGAACCTGGCGAAGACCTGGACCAACGTGGGCCCGGAGGTGTCGGCGAGTTCGGGCACGATCACCGTGGGGCAGACGATCCCCGACAACAACGTCGCCGGCATCACGTCGTCGTTCACCATGGGGGCCGACATCCGCATGGAGACGGTCGAGGTCGTGTTCTCGGCGTCCCACCTCGATCGAGGACACCTCCAGGTCGTGCTCACGGCGCCGTCGGGAACGAAGTCGGTGCTCGCCGAGAAACGCGACGACGCGGGCGACAACTACTCCGGCTGGGTATTCACGACGGTTCGCGACTGGGGAGAGTCGTCGAAGGGCACCTGGACGATCACCGCCTCCGACCGCACGGCGGGAACGACGGGCACGTTCGGCTCCTGGGCCCTCAACGTCTACGGCACGGCGCTCCCGGCTCCGCCGCCGGGCACGCAGACGGTGACCGTGTCGGCGGGGCAGACGATCGCCGACGTGAACTTCGGCAGCCGGTCGGTCCCGCCCGCCACGCCCACGATCGGCACGACGGGCGCGGTCGTGGCCCTGGCGACGACCGTCGGCACGGCCTCGGCTGCGGGGACGGTGACGGTGACGGGGTCGGATCTGACGGAGGCGATCACCGCGACGGCGCCGAGCGGCTTCGAGGTGTCGAGCGACGGGGTGAACTACGGGCCGACGGCCACGTTCGCCCAGGCGGACGGGGCGGCGAGCGGCACGCTCCACGTGCGGCTGGCGGCGACGACGGCGGTGGGCACGTACTCCGGCGACGTGACGCTCTCCTCGTCCGGGGCGACGACGGCGACGGTCGCGGTGCCGGCGAGCCGGGTGACGAACCCTCCGGTGAAGGTGAAGGGGGTGTATGTGCGTGGCTCGGGCTGGGGCACGAACTACCTGAACCTGTCTTCGTTCACGACGATCGGGGCGGACAGGCTGGGCTGGCAGCTGCGTGACGGGGCGAACCAGCTGGCCACGAGCGGCGCCGACGCGGCCCAGGTCACCTGGAACAACGTCAACACGATCTCGGTGCTCTTCGACCAGGCGATCGCCAAGCCGGAGGATGCCGCCCTGCGGCTGGTGGCGAAGCGGCTGACGAGCTACTCGGGCTCGACCCCGGTGCAGGCGGACGTGACGCTCGAGTCGTCGACGGTGTCGCTGCTGGGCGATGGGACGGTGGCGCAGTTCGTGCTGCCGTCGGCCCTGGCGACGGGCAAGTACGTGCTTTCGCTCGCGGCGACGGCGATCACGGACGCCGCGGTCTCGACGGTGCTGAACGGCGAGTGGGTGACGGGCTCGAGCACGTTCGCGGCCGGCTCGGGCGACGGCACGGCGGGGGGGATGTTCACCTTCGCGTTCAACGTGCTGGTGGGCGACCTGAACGCCGACGGCACGGCCAACTCGGGTGATCTGACGAGCTTCAAGAACCAGATGACCCGCACGCTCGGCACGCCGACGACGGCGGGCACGTTCCGCTACGACCTCAACGGGGACGGCAGCCTGAACTCGCAGGACGTCGGCCAGTTCAAGACGGCGTTGATCCGGACGCTGGGCATGGCGTTGGCCCCGCTGGCGTCGCCGCCGGCCCCGACGGCGGCGGCGGCGACCCTCGCGGCCACGCCGACGAGCGCGAACGTGACGAGTGCGGGAGCGAGTCTGGGCGGGGACGTGACGGGCGACGGCGGGGAGCCGGTGCTGGAGCGGGGGGTGGTGCTGCTGGCGGGGACGACGGGCACGCCGGTGAAGGACGACCCGGGGACGATCACGCTGTTGTCGGCGGGGGCGTTGGGCGTGTTCACGGTGGACTTCGCGGGCCTGTCGGCGGCGACGCCCTACCGCTTCCGGTCGTTCGTGCGGACGAGCCAGGGGCTCGTCTACTCCGACGTGGCCACGTTCACGACGGCCGCGGCCTAGGGCCGGCTCGGCGGCGTCGGGGCGGCTCGGCGTCCGTCCTCGGGCGACGCGGTGGGTTCGCGGCCCGGCATCCGGGCCGGCGGTGCCATCGGCCGGGGGCCGGCACTCACGCCCCGCCCTTCGCTCACCGGAACGGTGAGGATTTCACCTGCCGCGTGAAACGGGATTGGGAAAGTGAATCGCCTCGCGAGGATTTCGTGTGGCAGGCGGCCCTGGGGACATCCTGAAAAAAGCTGGAAAACCAGGCTTCTTTGCGGATTTTCTCTTTTTTTTCGGCCCCCTCCTCATTTGGCGCGATTTTCGCATTAACGGGTCTGGTCGGGGCCTGGCATTCGGCCCCCGGTCCACGTCGTGCGCTTCCAAAAACCGAGGAGAAATCGATCATGTCCCGCTGGTTCAAACAAACATCCGTGGTCCTGTGCGCGGCCGCGGCCACGTTCATGGGTGTCATGGCCGCCCATGCAACCAACCTGACGCTCGACGTCGGCAAGACCGCCACCGTTCAGCAAGGGGCTTCCGGGACGTTCACCTTTTCCGCGACCAATGACGCGGGGGCGATCACCGATTTCCTCGGCTGGACGCTCGGGATTCAGGTTCAGCCTGCCGGCACCACGTCCGGCACGCTGTCCATCGGCTCGCTCCTCGTGCCGACGTCGAACCCGATCCTGACCGGTACCCTCGGCAGCAATATCGATTTCACCGCCCCCACCCCGGCCACGCTGGCCAACAGCGGCACGATCAACGGCTCGACCCAGTTCACCTTTTTCGGCATGTCGGCGAACGACGAACTCCGAACGGTCAACGCGTCGGAAACCTACAACCTGGGCTCCCTGACGTTTAACGCGTCGCCGACCGCCAGTGGCACCTGGAACGTGTACGCCGTGCAACAACAGGGCGCGATCGCCTGGAAGTCTTATTGGACGAACGGAGACTTGACCGACGCGCCGTTCGCCAACCCCATATGGCAGCCGTCCCCCGTCGGCAACACGTCGGTGCTCATCGGCACGATCACCGCCGTGCCCGAGCCGAGTTCGCTGGCACTGCTCGCCGCCGCCGTCGCCAGCGCGGGCTGGTTCGGTTGGAAGACGCGGCGGTCGGCCACGATCGAAGGCGGCTTGATCGCCTGACGGTCCCGCATCACGCGGGGCGAAAGTGACCCGGGGCGGGGATTCGTTCCCGCCCGGGTCGAGACGACGTGTGATCCCGAATGCCAAAGGTGGGCCGGTAGGGCGACGATGCCCTGCCGGCCCGCGCTTTTTCGTGGGTCGCGTCCCGGCTCACGCCCCTGGTCACTGCCAGACCGACACCAGTGCCCGCATGACGTCGTGGATCGCCCGCGCCAGCCGCGACTCGGTGCCCAGTTCCTGGCCGATCCGCACCAGCACCAGGGCCTGAATGAGGGAGTTCCAGTTCAAGCCGTTCATGTCGCCCTCCGTGACGACGTGTCTGCCGATCGCGGCCGGGCCCCCGTGACCTGCCGCACGGGGAATCTTTGCGCATCGCCGGGGCGGGGCAAGTCGCCGCCGGCGAGCCCGGCCAAGGGCCGACTGCCGCTCGCAGACACTTGGCCGGTGGGCCGACCGAGTCCAAGGCCCGTGCCGGAAAAGTCGTTGCGTTCTGAAAAGCTCGCATAAAACTCACGATTTCAGTCTGGACTGCGGCCGCAGTCGTGAGGTATGATTCTCTTATCGAGCCGGGATGATTTCCCGCCTACCCGTACAACAGGTTCTCGTCAGCGGCTGTTCCCCCCCAAGACCCACACTTCGATAGCCGCTAACGGCCCCGTGGCTCCCCAGCCACGGGGCCTTTTCTTTGCATGTGGGCCTCCGTTCGGCCGGCTTCGGCCCGTGTTCCCGCCGCGGCCTGCAAACGCACCGGGCGAGTTCGCTACCATACCGGGCCTTCCGGCCGCGACCGTGGCCGGAGCCTTTCCCCCAACCCACGAGTGCCATGGCCGCCCGCCCCGTCGATCCGTTTTTCGCCCGTGCGACGTTCGAGACCGGCTCCGGGCCGGCCACCCTCTACCGGCTTCGGGCCCTCGACGACGCGGGCGTGACGAACACGTCGCGGCTCCCCTATTCGATCCGCATGGTGCTCGAGGCGCTGCTGCGCACCTGCGACGATTACGAGGTCACGGAGAAGGACATCCGGGCGCTGGCGACCTGGAACGCGGCCCGGCCGGCCGAGGTGGAGATCCCGTTCAAGCCGGCCCGCGTCGTGCTCCAGGACTTCACGGGCGTGCCGTGCGTCGTGGACCTGGCCGCCATGCGGGCGGCGATGCGACGGCTCGGCGGCGACCCGGCCAAGATCAATCCGCTCGTCCCCGTGGATCTCGTCATCGACCACTCCGTCCAGGTCGATTACTTCGGTGCGGCCGACGCGCTGGAGAAGAACGTGGAGATCGAGTTCGAGCGGAACGCCGAGCGGTACGCGTTCCTCCGCTGGGGCCAGCAGGCCTTCCAGAACTTCCGTGTCGTGCCGCCGGCAATCGGCATCGTCCACCAGGTGAATCTCGAATACCTGGCCGGCTGCGTGTTCTTGCGGGACGATCCCGCCGCCAAGGGCGGCCCGCGGATCGCGGTGCCCGACACGCTCGTCGGCACCGACAGCCACACGACGATGATCAACGGCCTGGGCGTCGTCGGCTGGGGCGTGGGTGGCATCGAGGCCGAGGCCGTGATGCTCGGCCAGGCGCTGTCGTTGCTGCTGCCCGAGGTCGTGGGATTCGAACTCACGGGCCGCCTGCCCGCCGGCGCTACCGCCACCGACCTCGTGCTCACCGTCACCGAGATCCTGCGGAAGGAGGGCGTGGTCGGGAAGTTCGTCGAGTTCTTCGGATCGGGGCTCACGGGCATGTCGCTCGCCGACCGGGCCACGATCGCCAACATGGCCCCGGAGTACGGGGCCACGATGGGCTTCTTCCCGATCGACGACGAGACGCTCGCCTACCTGCGGCTCACCGGCCGCCCGGCCGGGCAGGTGACGCTCGTGGAGCGGTACATGAAGGAGCAGGGGCTGTTCCGCACCGATGCGGCGCCGGTCCCGGAGTTCACGAAGCGGCTGGCCCTCGACCTCGGCACCGTCGTGCCGAGCCTCGCCGGCCCGAAGCGGCCCCAGGATCGCGTGCCGCTCACGGCCGTGAAGAAGACGTTCGCCGAGTCGCTCTCCGCGCCCACGGCCAAGCGGGGCTTCGCTCTCGAGGGTTCGGCCCTGGCCCGCACCGGCACGGTTCGCGAGAACGGCCATGCCGACACGATCGGCCACGGGGCCGTGGTCATCGCCGCGATCACCAGTTGCACCAACACGAGCAACCCGAGCGTGATGGTGGCCGCCGGGCTCGTGGCCCGGAAGGCCGTCGCCAAGGGCCTGACGCGGAAGCCGTGGGTCAAGACGAGCCTGGCGCCCGGATCGCGGGTCGTCACCGACTACCTGGAAAAGTCGGGCCTCGACAAGGACCTCGACGCCCTGGGCTTCGAGACCGTGGGCTACGGTTGCACGACCTGCATCGGCAACTCGGGGCCGCTGCCCGAGCCTGTGGCGAAGGCCGTCACCGAGGGGGATCTCGTGGCCGCCGCCGTGCTCTCGGGCAACCGCAACTTCGAGGGCCGCGTCAATCCGCTCGTGAAGGCCAACTGGCTGGCCAGCCCGCCGCTGGTGGTCGCCTACGCCCTGGCCGGCACCACCGACATCGACCTCGCCACCGAACCGCTCGGCACCGGCAAGGACGGCCGGCCGGTGTTCCTCGAGGACATCTGGCCGACTGCCGACGAGGTGCGTGAGACCGTGGCCGCGGCGGTGCAGCCGGCCCAGTTCCAGGCCCGCTACGGGAACGTGTGGCAGTCGAATCCGCGGTGGAATGCCGTACCCACGAGCAGCGGCGAACTCTACGACTGGGACGCGACGAGCACCTACATCCAGGAGCCGCCGTTCCTCGCCGAGCTGTCCCGTGAGCCCAAGCCGCCGGCGAGCGTGCGTGGGGCGCGGGTGCTGCTCGCCCTCGGCGACAGCGTGACCACCGACCACATTTCGCCCGCCGGCAGCATCGCGAAGACCAGCCCCGCCGGCACCTACCTCGTCGAGCACGGCGTCGCGCCGGCCGACTTCAACAGCTACGGCGCCCGCCGCGGCAACGACCGCGTCATGACCCGCGGCACGTTCGCCAACATCCGCATCCGCAACCTGCTCGTGCCGGGCACGGAAGGGGGCGTGACGCGGCTCCTGCCCGGCACCGAGATCCTGCCCGTGTACGACGCGGCGGTGAAGTATCGCGAGCGGGGCACGCCGCTGGTGGTGCTCGCCGGCACGGAGTACGGCACGGGATCCTCCCGCGACTGGGCCGCCAAGGGAACCATGCTCCTGGGCGTGCGGGCCGTGCTGGCGGCGAGTTTCGAGCGGATCCACCGCTCGAACTTGGTGGGCATGGGCGTCCTGCCGCTCGTCTTGCCTGAGCCCTGGCAGCAGCTCGGCCTCACTGGCGAGGAGACGTTCGACATTCCCTTCGAGTCACTCGCGCCGCGGGCCACGGTCACCGTGACGGCGACGGCGGCCGACGGGAGCGTGCGGCGGATCGACTGCCTGGTGCGGATCGACACGCCCGTCGAACTCGACCAGTTTCGGGCCGGCGGCATCCTCCCCTTCGTGCTCCGCAAGCTGCTCGGCTGACGCCCGCGGCGGCCGCCGGCCGCAAACTTCACGCCGCCGGCACTGTCGGTAGGGGGCACGGGTTTTTTCCCGGCGGGTTTCGCGCGGGGCCGTGTCGTTCCGCGGCGATTTCCGTATAGTGCCGAGGCCGTCCGGCGAACGTGGCGGCACATCGACGACGCACGCGAGTGGGCCATGGCCGTTCGGTCACCGAACGCCCCTCGCGGACGACGGAGCGTTCGCGGGAGATCGCGGCATGGTGATCGCGCACGGCGGCAACGAATCCGGTGGCATGACGGCCCGGCCCGGGCATTCTCGGCTGGCGATCGCCCGGCTGGTGATCGAGGAGTTGGAGCGGGTGCGGCCGGTGGCTTCGCGGAGCCGCCTGGAGCCGCAGGCGACGCTCGCCGAGGCGGGTATCGACGCCGCCCGGTTTCTCGACGCCGTGACGCGGATCGAGGGCCGCTATCAGATGCGGTTCCGCGACGAGTGGCTCCGCGACGTGCGGACCTGCGACGACCTGATCGACTGCGTCGAGCAGCGGATGTTCGACGCGGCCGACCGCACGGAGGCCCCGGCTCCGCGGCGGCCCGCGCCGCCGGCCGGCCCGGCCGCCGGTGCCGCCGATCCGTTTCCGGAGTGCCGGCAGCTCGAGGAGCGGCTCGCCGGCCTGGCCGCCGGCGGCCTCGGCAACCCCTTCCTGATCGCCAACGAGGCGGTGGACGGCCGCCGGGCCCGCGTCGGCGGCCGTGACGTGCTCTCCTTCACGAGCTTCGATTACCTCGGGCTCGCCGGTCATCCCGACGTCACCGCCGCGGCGAAGGAGGCGATCGACCGCTTCGGCTGCAGCGCCTCCGCCAGCCGGATGGTGGGGGGCAACAACACCCTGCTCGACGCGCTCGACCGCGAACTGGCCGACTTCGTGGGCACCGAGCGGGCGGTCGTGTTCCCGTGCGGCTACGGCACCAACGCCTCGGTGCTCGGCCACCTGTGCGGCGAGGGCGACCTGATCCTCTACGACGAGCTGGCCCACAACAGCATCATGCAGGGAGCCGGGGCCGCGAAGGCGGGCAAGCGGTCTTTCCGGCACAACGACCACGCGCAGCTCGACGGGCTGCTCCGCGACCTGCGGCCGCAATACCGCCGGGTGGCGATCGCCATCGAGGGCGTCTACAGCATGGACGGCGACTACCCGGACCTGCCGCGGTTCCTGGAGGTGAAGCGCCGGCACGACGCGCTGCTGTACGTGGACGAGGCCCATTCCATCGGCACCATGGGCCCCGAGGGCCGTGGCATCTGCGACCACTTCGGCATCGACCCCCGCGAGGGCGACCTGTGGATGGGCACGATCAGCAAGGCGCTCGGTGCCCAGGGCGGCTACCTCGCCGGCCCCGAACGGCTGATCCGCTACCTCGGCTTCACGACGCCCGCCTTCGTGTTCTCCACCGCCTGCTCGCCCCCCAACGCCGCCGCGGCGCTGGCGGCGGTGCGGGTGCTGCGGCGGGAGCCGTGGCGGGTGACCCGGCTGCGGGAGCGGTCGGAGCTGTTTCTCAAGCTCGCCGACGACGCCGGCCTCGACACCGGGCCCAGTGGCGACACGCCCGTGATTCCGGTGATCACCGGCAGCTCGCACCGGGCGATTCGCGTGTCGCAGCTGCTGCTGGAGCGGGGCATCAACGCCCGCCCGATCCTCTATCCGGCGGTCCGCGAGGCGGCGGCCCGGGTGCGATTCTTCGTCACCTGCGAGCACACCGAGGAGCAGATCGTCCGCACGGTTGAGGCGGTCGCGGAGGTCATGGCCGCGACGGTGCCCCCAGGGCCGGCCACGGCAGGGGAGCCGGCCCGAAAATCCCGTCCTTGAGCACGGGACGGTAGCGGCGGACGAGATCCTCGGTCACCACCAGCAGGGCGGGCAGCAGCACCAACTCGGCGACCGTGGCCGCCATCACCGCGGCGCAGGCCAGCGTGCCGAACCCGGCCAGCGAAGGCACGCTGCTGGCCGTCACCGCGGCGAAGCCGACGGCCAGCACCGCGCCCCCGATGACGACGGGGTTGCCGGTCTCGACGACGGCCCGGCGGACGCTCGTGGCGATCGACAACCCGGCGCGACGATGGCGGGCCAGTGCCGCGAGCACGTGCACGGTGTCGTCCACGGCCAGGCCGAGGCAGACGTTGAACACGATCACAGTGGCCGGGTCGAGCGCCCGGCCCGTGGCCACGAGCAGGCTGCCGATGACGGCCAGGGGAAACACGTTGGGGATCAGGCTGACGATGCCGGCCAGCGGCGAGCGGAAGGCGATCGCGAGGATGGCTCCGATCACGGCCACCTCGACGACCAGGCTGGAGCCGAGGTCGAGAACCAGCTGGCGGATGTTGCGGGCCGAGACCACCGACATGCCGGCGAGGTCGAAACGCCAGCCCGGCCGGGCCTGCGCCAGCCCTGCGAGCCCGGCATCGACCCGATCGTAGACGGCCTCCAGGGCCCGCGAGCCGAGGTCGCTGACGCGGCCACGGACGAGGGCCGCACGGGCCTCCGGGGCCACCAGGTCGCGGACCTCGTCGGGATCGAGACGCTGCCGCGCGCGGGGCGGCAGCGAGCCGGCCACGGTGGACAGCGAGATCGCCCGGCTCACGCCGCCGGAACCGGCGAGCACGCCGTGGACGCCGTCGAGGGCCGTGGTCACCGCCTCGTCCCGCCAGTCGATCGTGTCCGGCCAGCGGACGAGCACGTCCACGCCGAGCGCCCCGCCGAACTCGGCATCGACGCGGGCCAGGGCCGCGGCCGAGGGCGCCCCGCGAGGCAGCGAATCGACGACCCGCGTGTCGGCGTCGAGCCCGGATCCGATCAGCGCCAAGGCCGCCGTGACCGCCGCGCCCACCGCCACGATCGGTCGGGCGTGCCGCACGGAGAAGGCCGCGACCCGGTTGGCGATCCGGCCCGCCCTGCGGGACGAGCGGCCCAGCCGCAGGCCGCTGCAGAACGGCGTGGCCGCGATCAGCGGCGTGAGCAGCGTGACGGCCAGGAAACTGGCCACGGCCCCCACGGCGGCCGCGAGGCCGAAATTGCGGACCGCATCGATCTTGGCCGCGGCCAACGAGGCGAAGCCGACGGCCGTCACCAGGCTCGTCAGGCCGCAGGCCGCCCCCACCCGCTGCACGGCGCCGCTCGACGCCGCGAGCGGGGGCAGGCCACGGCGGACGCTGCGCCGCATGTCCTCGATGAAGTGGATCGAGTCGCACGTGCCCACGACGAGCGCCAGCGACGGTACCACGCTCGTGAGCACGTTCACCGGCATGCCGCACAGGCCGAGGAGGCCCAGCGCCCACACGGCCCCGATGAACGGCGGCACGCAGGCCACGACGGTAGATCGCAGGCTGCGGGCCACGCTGGCCGAGAGGATCACGGCCAGGGAGAGCCCCAGGGAATTGAAGACCAGCATGTCGCGGCGCAGGGCGGCCGACGCCTGCTCCCGCAACGCCGGCAGTCCGGTGACCTGCAGCCGCAGGGCCGCGTTCTGCCGTCCCGCCTCGGCCACGCCGTCCTCGATGGCGGCCACCACCCTGGGCAGGAGCGGCGGCCGGTCGGCCTCGGGCGCCAGCCGCACAAGTACGAGCGACGCCGCGGCGTCGCGGGAGAGAAGATGGCCGGCCACCAGAGGATGCTCGATGGCCCGGGCTCGCGCCGCCTCGCGGGCCGCCTCGTCGAGCGGCCCGGACGTCCGCGGGATGACCGGCAGGATCGCCCCGGCGGCCCCCTGGCGGCGGACGTCGAAGATCGACCGCACCTCCGCCACGCCCGGAATCGCCTCCAGCCGCGACACGAGCACGCGGAGCGCCGCCAGTGACTCCGCCGCGAAGATGTCGCCGTCGCGGGCGTCGGCGAGGACGATGCAATCGCGATCGGGGGCCCCGAACAGCACGGCCACCTCGTCGAGGAGCCGGAAATCCACGCTCGAGTCGCGGACGAGCGACCGCAGGTCGTCGTCGAGCCGCAGCCGCGAGATGCCGAACACGGCGGCGACGGTGAGCGCCGCGGCCGCGAGCCAGCCGGCCCGCCGCCATGCCACGCCGCCGGTCACTCCGCGGCCGGCCCCTCGCTGCCCGGCGGCATGAGGTGGAGTTCCGCCGGGTCCACGATCCAGCCCCGGCAGGCCGTCGTCCCGCAGCGGCATGCGATCGCCGCGTCCGCCGGCCAGGCGTAGTCGATCGACAGTTCCTCGCCCGTCGCGATCGGGCGGATCGTTTGCAGCCACAGCCGATCTTCCTGGGGACTCTCCGCGTCGCCCTCCCAGTAGAAAAGTTCGCAGTTGGGATCGCAACTGTGGTTCACGAATCGGAGCGGGGCGGCCGGGTCGAGCAGCTTGCCGCTGGGTAGTTCCATGACGTAGCTGGAATCCTCCGGGTGAGCGGCGAGGATTTCCCCCCTGACCTCGGCGAGCACGATTCCGGACTTCAGCGGGCGGCGGGCGAACACGCCGCGGCCGACGTGGGTTTCCCCGACACGGATCAAGCGGTCGAGGGACGGACGCCGGGAGCGGGGGGGCGCCGTGGAGGCGGAACGATCGTCGTGGGGCATCGGGCGGGACGCTGGTGTCGCGGCAGGGGTGACGAGGGCGAATCTTAGGCTCGGGTCGGCGGCGGTCAACGCCCCGCACGGGCGGGGCTGCGCCGCGGCATCGCAATCAGGACAGCTCGTCCCGCACCCGCTCGAGCAACGTCTTGGTGGCGCGGATGCCGTCGGGCTCGGAGAGGGTCGGACCCTCGTACTCGATCCCGACCCAGCCGTGGTAGCCCGCCGCGAGCACCAACTGCAGCATCCGCTTGTAGTCGGTGCGCACCTCGTTGCCGTCGGCGTCGAACTCGTGGCTTTTGGCGCTCACGCCCTTGGCGAAGGGCATCAACTCCGCCACGCCCCGATAGCGGTCGTAATCGTGGAAGTTGCCGAAGTCGGGAAGGGTGCCGCAGTTCGGCTTGTTCACCGCCTGCATCACGCTCGCGAGCCAGGCGCCGTTGCTCGACAGGCCGCCGTGGTTCTCGACGATCACGTTCATCTCCATCTGGGCCGCGAACTCGGCCAGCCGGGACAGGCCGTCGGTGGCAAGCTTCCGCTGCTCGTCCTCGTCGCCCGCGCTCTTGGCGTTCACGCGGATGGAGTGGCAGCCGAGCCGCTTGGCGGCCTCGGCCCACGGGAAGTGGTTCTCGATCGCCTTGGTGCGGGCCTTGTCGTCGGGGTCGCCGAGGTGGCCGAGGCCGTCGCACATCACGAGGACGTTGGTCACGCCCTCGTCGGCCGCCCGCTTGGCCAGCTCGCGGAGGTAGTCGGCGTCCTTGGCCTTGTCCTTGAAGAAGGAGTTGACGTATTCGACCGCCTCGATGCCGAAGTCGCGCTTCGCCGTCTTGGGGAAGTCGAGGTTGTCGAGCTTGCCCTCGCGGAGCGTCCGGTGCAGCGACCATTCGGCGAGCGAGATCTTGAAGAGCGGCGGCTTGGCCGGGGCGGGGGCGACGCCCGGCGTGGCCCGAGCCCGGCCGCCGGCGAGCGGCACGGCCGCCACTGCGGCGGCGGCGAGGAAGGAGCGGCGGGAGCGGGGGGCGGGGTCGGACGGCGTCATGGCGGCACTCGTGGAGGAGCGGCAGGTCAGGCGGGAGGGACGTCGGCTTCCTGCTGCAGGTATTCGCGGGGCTTGTACCACCAGAGTACCGGAAGGAACAGGGCCGTCGCCACCGCCATGCAGGCGGTGAAAAACCAGTAATACGAGGCGCCGGTGAGCGTGGACTCGCCCGACGCGTCCTTGGTGAGGGCGTTTACCAGGGCGGTAAACAGGTTGCCGAGCGACACGCTGAGCAGATACAGGCTCATGACCAGCGATTTCATCTGCGGCGGCGCCTGCGTGTAGCTGAACTCCAGGCAGGTGATCGAGACGAGGATTTCGGCGGCCGTGATCACCACGTAGGCCGCGAGCTGCCAGCCGACGCTCGGCCAGCGGCCGGCCTCCGGCCCCAGTCCGGCCGCCGCGAGCCGGGCCGACTCGGCGTCGATGAGCCCCTGGGCCACGGCCGAGATCGCGAAGGCCGCGACGGTAAGAGCGAAGCCGAGGAGGATCTTGCGCAGCGGCGTGAGGCCGACGAACCGCTCGATGGCCGGATAGATCACCGTGCCGAACAGCGGGATGTAGGCGAGCACGAGCAGCGGATTGACGGCCTGGATCTGGCTGGCCAGCCAGTCGTGGCCGAGGAAGCGGCGATCCATCCGCTCGGCCTGCTGCACCCACGCGCCCCCGGTCTGGTCGTAGAGCGACCAGAACACGGCCACGAGGAGGTACAGCGGCACCAGGCGGCCGATCGCGGCGAGCCCCTCGGCTCCGAACGTCTCCCGAAAGTAGGCGGACCCGCGCGGCGGCACATGCACGAACCGATGCCGTCCGAGCCAGAAGACCAGCGTAGCCAGGGCCATGAGGATCCCGGGCACCCCGAAGGCCAGGCCCGGACCGTGCCAGGCGTCCCAGCCACGGACAATCGCGCCGGCAACGGCGTTGACGGCGGTATCGACGAAGCCCACGCCCGTGTCGGCCGTCCACGCGAAGCCCTGCGGCCCGGACAGCAGCAGGGGCGTGAGCAGCGTCGAGAAGAACGAGCCGAAGTTGATCGAGAAGTAGAACCAGCCGAACACCCGCTCCAACAGGTGGCGATTCGACTGGCCGAACTGATCGCCGACGTGGGCCGACACGCAGGGCTTGATGCCGCCCGAGCCGATCGCGATCAGGGCCAGCCCGGCGAGCAGCCAGCCGCGCGGCGCGAGCGTCGCCTCCAGGAACGGTGCCGGCATGTCCATCAGCGCCAGGCAGAGGTGGCCGGCGCAGTAGACGAGCGAGAGCAGCAGGATCGTCAGGTACTTGCCGAGGAAGGCGTCCGCCACGAGGCCGCCGATGACCGGAAAGAAGTAGGCGCTGGCCACGAACAGGTGCAGCCACTCCCGCGACTCGGTCTCCGTCATGAAGTCGGGCGTGCCGGCCGCCGAGAGGAGGTACTGCGTCATGAAGACGACGAGGATCGTCTTCATGCCGTAGAAGGAGAAGCGTTCCGCCGCCTCGTTGCCCACGATGTAGGGGATGCCCGGGGGCATGCCGGCGCTGGCGGCAGGGCGGGTGCGGTAGGCGGCGTGGGCCACGAAGGGATCCTGCGGTGGCGGAACGGACGCGACGTGGGTGACAGCATGGCCGACCGTGCGTCATAAAGGCAACATGACCGCCGCTCCCGACACCAAAATTCTGGTCGTCACGTGCGACAGGCTGCCGGCCTGGATCCTGCCGGCCTACGGCTCCACCTGGACGGCCACGCCGGCCCTCGACGCCCTCGCCGGCCGCGGCCTGACCTTCGACCGCGTGATCGCGACCGGGGACGACGACCTGGCCACCCTCCGCGACCTCGGCCTGGCCGAGTTGGGGAGCGACGCCGTCGTGGTCACCGACGCGGCCCACGTGGCGGCCGCGGTGCAGGGTAGCGGGGCCGAAGTCCGGCTCGTCACCGCCTCCTGTCCTCCGGCGCCGGCCGCCGACGCGGCCGCGACGAACCTGGCGCGGCTCGCCGCCGCCGCCGGCGCGGCGCTGGCAGCGGGGCGGCACGCGCTCGTGTGGATCCACGCCGCGAGCCTCGGGGTCGCATGGGACGCGCCGGTCGAGTGCCGCGAGGCCTACGTCGATCCCGAGGATCCGCCCCCCTACGCCGCAGCCGCGGTTCCGGAACTGCGGGTCGATGCCGATACCGATCCCGACCTCGTCGTCGGCGTCCGTCAGGCGTTCGCCGGCCAATTGACCCACCTCGATTCCCGCCTCGGGCCGCTGTTCGCGGCGGCCTCCGGCTGGCACGTGCTCGTGGCGGGCGTCCGCGGCCTCGGCCTCGGCCTGCACGGCCGCGTGGGCACCGCCGCCCTCGCCCCCTACGGCGAACTCGTGCACCTGCCCGCGATATTCGCCGACGCGGCGGGACGGATGGGCGGGCAGCGGTTCGGCGGACTCGTCGTGCCGGCGGATCTCGGCGCCACGCTGCGGATCCTGCGCGGCCTGCCCGTTCCGGCCCCGGCAGTGGACGCGCCGTGGCAGGGGCAGAGCCTCGCCGGGCTGCTCGCCGACTGGTCGGCGCCGACGCGGGACCGTGTGGTCGTGGCCACGCGCCACGGCACCGCGATCGTCACGCCGGGCTGGCATCTCGTGGCCGAGGCCGGACGGCCGCCGCGGCTGTACCACAAGCCCGACGACTATTTCGAACTCTGCGACGTGGCCGACCGCTGCCCCGCCGTGCTCGAGGAACTGGCCCCGCTGGCGGCGGCCGGTGCCGCCGGCGACATCCGCCGCAGCTGGTCCGCACCGCTCTCCGCGGCGACCGGCGGCGGCCCGTGATGGGGGCCGCGAAGGCAGTTTTTGCGGTCAAAAACGCTTTGCCGGGCGGGGCGCGGGCCGCTACCATCCCGCCCTCTCCGCGCGGCCCCTGACCGCCGCCCGGACTCGCCCGGACCGCGCCGATGCTTTCGACCAGCGCCCGCGATCGTGCTCGCCACGTGGCGGCGGCCTGCGCGCTGGGGCTGGCCGCGGCCATGGCGGTGGAGGCCGCAGACCTGCCGCTCGGCAATGTCGCGGCGGCGGCGCAGCAGCAAGCCCGGCCCGTCGCGATTCGCGTGCAGTGGGGCGGCGGCAAGCCACAGGCTTGGGAGGGCACGGTCGCGGTGATCGGCGGCCGGGGCCGGCCCGAGTGGCGCACGCTGTGCGCCGACGCGGACGCCGCGGCCATGGCGCATGACGAGCACGGCGTGATCCAGGTGCATCAACGGCGGCCCGTCGCCGTGGACGGCGTGGAGCTGTCGATCCTCGAATGGCGGACGGCGCGGCTCCAGGTGCGGCTCGCGGCCGTTGCGGGCGGTCAACCGGCGACGACGGTGGATGTGGCCGTGGCCGACGTGCTCGCGGCCGCCGAGCAGCGGCCCCTCGACGGCGACGGCAACCGGCTGGTGATCCGCCAGGCCGCGGGCGACGCCTTGCGGGTGTCGATCGACGATGGGCTGGGGACGCCGGGCGATACCGGAACGCCGCGCCGGCCTGGTGAGCGGGTGCGGATGCGGGTCGATCCGCTGTTGCCGGCGCGGGCGGATCAAGCCGGCCGATTCGAACTGCGGGTGCGGCTCGCAGGCGGGCCGCAGGGCGAGCAGCAGGACGGCCAGGCGGTGCCGATCGTCCCGCGAGAGGCGGGTGAACCGCGAGGCGACGGTCGGCTCACGCGGTTCGAGCCCGTGGAGTTCGACGTCACGCTGCCCGCGCGGGAGGGCACGTGCGACGTGCAGCTGCAGGCCGTCGAGGTCGGCGTCCTGCGGTGGACGCGGCCGCTGGCGGTGCGGACGGTGCAGCTCGTGGCCGTAGCCGATCGGCCACCGGCGGCGGTGCCGGCCGAGTGGCGGCTGGTGCACGAGGTGGATCCCGGCAGTCCGCGGCTCCACGAGCGGCTGCGGCGGCTCTCGGGCGTCGGGCTGCCGCACGTGCCGATGCCCTCGATCACCGTGCCCACGCTGCCGCTGCCGAACTTCGCCCGGCAGGCTCCGACCCTGCCGAGCATGCCATTGCCGAAGATGCCCGCCGTGCCGCTGCCCGACGTGGGAGGCATGATGCCGCGGTTCAGCGGTTTGCTGGTCGCCGGACATTCACGGGTCGAGCCCCATCCGCTGGGCCTGATGCTCACGCTGCCGGCCGCTCCGGCGAACGGCGAACCGACGTGGGAGGGCATCGTCGTCGGCGCGCAGCCGGGGACGCCGCATGCCGTCGAGGTGGAGTATCCGTCGGATCAGGACGCCGTCGTGGGCGTCGGCGTGGTCGAACTCGACGCGTCGGGTGCGGCGATCGAGGTGCGGCACGCGGGCGGCTTCGAGGTGCGGCGCGATCCGTATGCGGGCACGCCGACCCTGCAGCGGCACAGATTCGTGTTCTGGCCGACCACGCGGAACCCGCTGGTGGTCGTTGCGAATCCCTCCACACGCCGGCCGGCGATCGTGGGCCGGGTGCGGGTGCTGGCCGGCCCGGCCCGGCTCGCCGCCGCCCGTCCCCCGTCGCCGGCAGCCGGGGCCGGCGGTGACAGGCCGCGAAGCGTGCATGGGCTTCTGCCCACGCCCGACTTCACGGTCTGGGGCGGTGTCGAGCGGGTGGACGCGGAGTCGGGCCGCAGTTTCGCCGATTGGGGCACCCACCTGGCGGCGGCCCGGCACTCCGCGGAGTGGCTCGCCGCGCAGGGGGCAGCGGGAGCGCTCGTGGCCGTCTATGCCCAGGGTGCCGCGCTCTGGCCGTCCGCACTGTCGCGGCAGGCGCCGCGCTGGGGCAGCGGCGCCGTCGCCGACACGGGGCTCGATCCGCAGGCGAAGGACGTGCTGGGCATGCTCTGCCGCGTGTATATGGGGGAGGGGCTGCGGCTCGTGCCGGGCATGGCGTTCGACGCGCCGCTCGGGGAACTCGAGGCACTACTCGCCGCCGACGGGCCCGCGGCCGTCGGCATCGTGTGCGTGGGCCGGGACGGCCGGCCGCGGCGGACGCCCCACGGCCCGCACTACAACATCCTCGACCCGCGGGTGCAGCAGGCGGTGGAAGCGCGGCTGCGGGAGCTCGCCGGCCGGCTCGACGGCGCGGCTGGCGTCGACGGCGTGGCGCTGCTGCTCTCCCACGAGGGCTGGCTGCATCTGCCGGGCACGGCCTGGGCGCTCGACGACGTCACCTTCGCGAGATTCCTCGAGTCGGTGGGGACACGCGAGCCCGATGCGGAAGCCGACCGCTTCGCCCGCCGGGCCGCGCTGGTGGAGGGGCCGCTCCGCGACATGTGGCTGGAGTGGCGGGCCGACACCGTGGCCGCATTCCACGCCCGCCTGGCGGCCGTACTCGCCGAGCACGATCCGCGGCTCGATCTCTACATCGTGCCGACGACGCTCTTCGCGGTGGGCGACTTCGCCGCCCGCTTCCGGCCGCGAATCGGCGCGGAATCCGTGCCGGGCGACGTGATGCGCGAGGCCGGCCTCGATCCGCTGCGGAGCACAGCGCACCCGCAGGTCGTGTTCTCGACGCCGCACCTCCACTCGGCCGCCGATGGACTGGTGGATCAGGGCGTCGTCGCGTCCGCCAACCTGGCCGCGGCGGTGGCCACGGGGGCCCGCGACGCGCGGCGCCGGGGCATCGCCATCGTCGAGCAGCCCGTGACCTTCGACCTGCGGCCGCTGGCGGCGCACGGTCCCTTCGGCAGCGCCGCGCCCGCCGCGCCGTGTCGGATCCATGCGATGCCGGGGGGCGGCGAGGCGGGCCGCGCGCTGGCAGAGTCGCTCGTGGCCGCCGACGCCGAGGTCGTGTTCGACATGCGGCTGGCATCCTGCGAGGCCGCCGACGCCGGGGCCGCGGCGCGGGCATTCACGGCTCTGCCCCCGCGGCCGCTGCCGGCCGTCGCCGCCGGCGATCTCCCGGTCGTGATCCGCATCCAGGAGGCGGCCGGCGCCACCTGGATGAGCGTGATCAACGTGGGCCCCGCGCCGGGCCGGATCAGCATTGGCCTCGACGGCCGCCGCGACGGGGTGATCGACCTCGTGGATCGGTCGCGGCTGGCGCTGGCCGCGGACGGCGTCGTCACCGTGCCCGTGGCCGCCTGGGGAGTCCGCACGCTGCTGGTCGACGGCACCGTCACCGTGCGCGGCGCACGGATCGACTACGACCAGTCCGTCGAGGCAGTGGCGGCCGCACGGATCCGCGACCTGCGGCGCCGGCGGGCGGCGCTCGAGATGCCGGCGCCGCTCGAGGTGCTCGACAATCCGGGGTTCGAGGTCGGTCCGGACGCGGCCGCCGCGGCCGCTGGCGATCTCGGCCGCGGCCGGCCCGGCGTCGTCACGGGCTGGGAACTCGTGGAGGAAAGGCGGGGCACGCTCGCACTCGCGCCGGGCCTGCCGGCGGCGGGCGGCGGGTCGGGCCGCGGCTTGGAGTTCTCGTCGGCCAACGGCCTGGCCTCGCTGCGTAGCAATCCGTTTCCGCCTCCCGCCTCCGGCCGCGTGAGCGTGGCGGTATGGCTGCGCCTGGCGGGCGGCGGCCCGCAGCCTCCTCTGCGGATCGCGGTCGAGGGCACGGAGGACGACCGCGAGTATTACCGCTTCGCCGCGGTGGGCGGGCTCGCCGGGGGGCGGCCGCTGACGGCGGAATGGTCGCAGTTCGTGCTGCCGGTGGACGATCTGCCGACCGCGGGGCTCGAGTCGCTGCGGGTGCGTTTCGACATGCTCGGCCCGGGCCGGGTGCTGATCGACGATGTCCGCGTATACGACATGGCGATCGAGGAATCGCAACGGGTGGAACTCTCGCGGATGATCTCCCGGATGGAGCAGTCGCTCGCGACCCGCGACCTCGGCGGATGCGTCGTCGGGCTCGACGGCCACTGGCCGAGATTCCTCGAGGAGTTCGTCTCCGAAGCGGCCATGGCCCGGATGGCGGTGGTCCCGGTCGCGGAGCCTTCGCCCCCGGCTCCGCCCACTCCGCCCGCGCCCCCGGCGAGCGTCTTCGACCGCGTCCGCGGCTGGTGGCGGTGAATCAGCCCGGCGGCCATCCCAGGCGGCGGCCGCCGAGCAGGTGCACGTGCAGGTGGTCGACCGACTGACCGCCGTCGCGGCCGCAGTTGACGACCAGCCTGTAGCCGTCGGCGAGACCGAGCCGTGCCGCCAGCTGCGTGGCCACGAGGACGAGGTGGCCGAGGAGGGCCGCGTCGGCGGCAGCGGCGGCCGCCAGCGACGGGATCGGCCGCTTGGGAATGACGAGCACGTGCACGGGCGCCTGCGGCGCCACGTCGTGGAACGCCAGGCAGAGGTCGTCCTCGTGCTCGATCCGTGCCGGGATCTCGCCGCGGATGATCCGCCCGAAGATCGTGTCAGCCATCGGTGCGATTTGCGGGGGCCGCAGCCTGGCCGTCGCCGGCCGGCTTCCGCCCGCGGCGCCGGGGCGACTTGGGCTGGGCCCATTCCTTCGTCAGCGACTCGAAGACCTCGGGGGTCTCGTAGCGGATGATGTTGCTTCCCTCTGGCATCGGTCCGATCAGCGAGCGGAAGACCGGCGCGCCGCGGAGGTCCAGATCGGTGCTGCAGTCGTCGGCGCCCACCTGGAGATGGCTGCGCAGGATCTCCTCGGCGGAATCGAAGTCGCGAATCACGATCTCGCCATCCGCGCCGCGGGTGACGAGTCTCCAGGTGTCTTTGGCCATTGGTGGCGTGCCTCCCGGCGGAGGGTACGGCCGGCCAAGGCGTTCCACTCCACTCCAGGAAAGTGCATCGGCCGTCGGGCGACGCGGGTTGCAGCGGGGCCGATCGGGATGGCCTGGCCGTCATGAAGCGGCGCCTTCGGCACGTCGGATGCAACCCGCAGAGGCCGTGCAGATGGACGCGGACGCGGTGGGCCGCGGCCGGGGAGCGAAGGCCGCCCGCACCGGCCACGGCGACCTTGAGGCGCGGGGCAGGCCCGCTTACAATCGGCCCCGGAGGGTAAGCGAACGGCTAGCGGTCTGACTCGAAATCAGATGCCGGGAAACCGGTTGCGGGTTCGAATCCCGTGCCCTCCGTTTTGATTCGACCGCGTTTTTCCGGGCTTTGCCGCTCATGGAGGCGGCGCCGCTCATCGGGGCCAATGGGCACCGAGACTGCCCGGGAGTGCCTCTCGGGCCGACCGCCGAGGCCACCCTTCCGCATGCGTGGTTCGGCGTCAGGGGTTCCAACCTGGCAAATTGGCCGCCTGGCGAATCCACTCGGCGATCAGATGCTCATCGAAACCGGCATCCTCATGGATGTCGAGATACCGGACATCTTTCTGCTTCGACACCCCGGGTGGCATCGGATTTAGGGAGGCACCGCGAAAGAACGACACCTTCACGTACCTCGTCAAGCAGTGATACCCGAGAAACCAGCCGCGCCCCTCGAGTCCATAGAGCGGCGAGTTCCATTTCACCGCCTTGCGCACGGCGGGCACTGTCTTGACGATGAGTCGATCGAGACGTCGCCCGACATCCCGCTTCCAGCCCGGCATCGCGGCGATGTAGGCCCGCACGGGCGCGTCGCCATCGGCCTTCGCGATCTGCGGGTTGCCGCCCGAGAGGAGCACCGGCTTGGCGGACTTCTTGGCCATGGCTATTCGATCACTGGGGGGCAAAGTTGATCAGCGGCAGGCCATCGGCACATCCAGGCCGCGCCGCGTAGAACCCCAAGAATGGGAGACGTCCAGGCTTGTCGCATGGGCTGATCCTCGCCGCGAGGGCTTGACAGAGTTGGATTTCCTGTGCCAGGGGATATGAAGAGTTGATCCGGGTCTTCCGTGGGTCCGCCGTCCCCGGGCTTGCCGCCCGGGGCTTCATAAACCCGCACGCGGCCTCACCCCCATGAAGCCCCCGACGCGAGCCGGGGGATCCGCGGGGCTGTTCGCGGGAACCCGCCCAGGTCACAGGGGTGGCGTAGTCCACGTGATGGCCCACGGAAATCCCTGATGGACCATATGAAGTTTCGGGAACAGGATTTCCAACGCAGGCCAGTAACGCCATCGATCAATGGCTCGCGGCGTCAGGATTATTCGTCACCCAGGATACTGCCGCGAGTCAATCGCATGGCGTGCTTCGGCATCCGCTTGCTGAAGATGCAGGGCGTGTCTGGCTCGTGACACAAGCCCGGCATCTTGGCTCTCGGCGATCACCCTCGTAAGCACTGCGATCGCCCGCGTGTCGTGGGGCTGAAGACCGAGTTGATGGACCGCCACGCGGCGCACTCGTGGGCTGGAATCGTTCAGCACCCGCTCGATCAACGCCGCTACGACATCGAGGGATAGAGGACGAACTTTGCATCGTTGGCATCCGACCGCATGGACGGCATGCCTACGGACCAGCGGAGAGGCATCCTGAAGAGCTTGCTCGAGGGATTGAGAGCATCGCTCATCAGCGAGGTGATCCATGAGAGCCACGCAGGCAGCCCGTACTCTCGGGCGACTGTGTGCCGCTCCCGCGACCAGCGTCGCGACGGCTCGCGGGCCGTCGTTGAACAGGTCAGTGAAGGCCTGCTCGCGAATGGCCCAGACTTCGGAATCCAGTGCCAGGAAGTACCGGTCGTCATCGGAGTTCATGGCTTATACGGATCCCACTTGATTCAGCGGCGTGGCAGAAAAAAGTCGATAGCCGCCATGTGTCTCAAGACCCCGGCTTTCGGCCGGGGCAGTGTCGCCTTCGGCGACCGGCACATGGTGGCTGTCACGAATGGCACGAAGTTAAGGCGATAAGGCTTGCGCCGCCAAGACTTGCATCAAGTCGGACCGCGGTTTTGTCATCAATCGGTAGTTTTTGGCCCGTCGTTTTTTCACTCGCGGGTCGTGCCTG
>JBIPLS010000019.1:0-26574 GCA_044368305.1 Pirellulales bacterium | reverse complement strand
CGGCGTCGAGCGTGCAGAAGTTGCCGCGGGCGGCGACGTCGTTCGGCCCGAGCTCGAAGCCGATGCCGGTGGCCTCCAGCGCCCCGCGGCCGATCTTGAACTCCAGCGGGTCGTAGCCGAAGAGGCCCAGGTGGCCGGGGCCCGAGCCGGGCGTGATGCCGGGGAGCACGGGAATGCTCGAGCCGGAGGTGCCGCGGGCGGCGAGCCGGTCGAGGTTGGGCGTGGCGGCCGTCTCGAGTTCCGTCTTGCCGCCGGCCTGCAGGGGCAGGCCGCCGAGCCCGTCGGCCACGAGCATCACGATCTTGGAGGCGTTCTTCTCGGCGAGTTCGCGGACGAGTTCGTGCTCGGTCACGGGCGGTGGGCTCCTGCGGGGGTGCGAAAGGCGAGCCCCGTGATGGCGGGAGCCGCCGCTTCGTTGTCGCGTGTTATGCCGGCCGTTTCAAGGCCGGACGCGGCCGGTCGGCCAGCGGACACAATCCGGCGGTGGCCTCCGATGGGTCGTCACACGCCGCTCTCCGCCGAGGCCGTCGCGGCGGCGGCGTGGAGGTCACGGAGCGTCTCGGAGAACACGATCGGGGGTACGGCGGTGAGGGCGAGCGGTCCGCCGTCACGGGCCGTGAACAACAGCGACTTGATCCGCGTGGCGCCGTCGCTGCCGGCCGCGAGCCGGATGGTCGCCGTGACGCCACCCGGGTGAAACACGCGTTCCTCGACACCCTGGTCGAACCCGTGCGTGCGCCATCCGGCGGACCACAAGGCGGTGACGAACCGCCCGCTCTCGAACCCACGTCCGCGGAGCGGGTCTGCTCCCTCCGGCTGGTCGAGTTCCGGATACTCCGACGCCACATGCACGCGGCGTTCCACCTGCTCGAATGGCTGCACGATCCCCTGCGTGCGGAGCCGAGCCGTCCATTCCGTCGGTCCGCCGAACGGCTCGAACTCCACGGGATGCACGATGCGCAGCGATCCGGAAGCCGCGAGCGGCACGGTCGTGTCGTCGCCGGTCACGAGCCCGCCACCGTCTGCCGCCAGCAGCCCCATGTGTACGCCATCCGTGAGGAGCAGGGCGGCGAACATGCCCTGCACCACCGGATGCTGCCCGAGCTGGGCGATTTCGTCCGCCGAGTGCCACCGGTTCTCGATCATCGCCTCCACACCCATCCTGCACGAGAGGTCGAAGAAGGCCTGCAGCGTTTTGAGGGCCCGCTGCTGGGGCTTGAAGTCGGGATGCTGTTTGAGCGGGGCCGGCGGCGTCTTCATGGCCTTCGACTGCTTGCTGAACAGGCTGGCCGGTCGTCCCGCGGCGCCGATCACGATTCGTGATTCGCAGCCATCCGCCGTGACGGCCGGTGGCTGATGGAACCCGTTGGTGGCTTCGAGCATCCAGTCGAGCCGCTCCGCGGTTCCCGCCCCCGCCCGTCGGGCGAGCAGTTCCACGGCCCGATCCACGGTGTCGATCGCATCGCGCTTGCGGCGGGCCGTGGCGGCCACCTGCCTGAGATGAGCGAGTGCCTTCCGTCGCTCGAGCAGGTCCGGGAATCTCCCGCTGCCCGGCTCCACCGGCACCAAGGCCAGCGGGAGTGGATCGATCGGCTTGTCCGCGGCGTGGGCCTGTGCGATCAGGTGCTGGCGATCGACGCGGCTGGACAGGATGTCGATGCAAGCCCGCACCTGCTCGAGCGCCTTGGGCGTCTCGATCACGCGCGCGGCGGTCAGCAGGCGGGGGAGCCGCTTGTGGTCGAGGCCCTCCGGCACCTGCTCGAGGCGGCCGTCGCCGTCGGACGGATCCGCGTCGCCGTCCGCTTCGAACCCGCCCCAGTGGAGCTTCCGTAGCCATGCGTAATGGCCAGGCAGCTCCGGCCAGTCGATGGCCCGGCCGACCACGCCGAGCCACTGCGGCGCGAGGAGGGCCGCCTGGAGCACGTGGGCGTGCGTCACCCGCTTCCGGGCCAGGAGATCCGCGATCCGTGCGGCCGCCGCCTCTTGATCCATTGCGGGCTCGGGGTGGATCGCCGCCGTCAGGCGGGAGATCGCCTGCCTGCGGCTCGTGCGGTCGCCCGCGAGGCGGCCGAGCCCGATGGCGGCGCTGGCCTCTACCACCTGCAGCCAGTGGTCGAATCCCTCCAGATACCCGACGGTGGCGGCGAGCGTCGTCCACTCCGTCGGCTCGTCGTCCGTGCGGGCCGTCTCCGCGCCGATGAGGACGGTCGCCAGCCGGTCGCGAAAGGAGGCGAACTCCCGCGCCCGCTCGGGCGCCGAGGCCCGCATCGATTCCACGATCTCCGCCGGGAGGCGGGCCGACTCCCACGTGGCCGCAGGTTTGGCCAGGAGTGCCCGCAGCAGGTCGCCCAGCGTCGCGCCGCCCGCGGCATGGCTGCGCACGTGGAACGTGTCGTCCGTGCCGTCGTGCCACCGCCAGGCGTCGATGTGCCGCCGGATGACGAACAGCCGCCGGGCGATCTCCCCGGGCATGAGGCAGTCGTGGAGCGTGGTCGGCGACCGGAGCCAGGACTCCACCGGAATACATTGCGACAAGACCCGGCGATGCTCGTACGCCGTCAGCTCGCCCGGGGTGACCGCGCACATCGTCTCGGCCATGTCCAGCATCCACTCGTAGTCTCGCCACGTGCCCTGGGTGTCGAGGAGATACTCGAAGAGTTCGACGACGGTTCTGCGGTGCGCGGCGGCACGGAGGCTGGTGTAGTCTGCGACGAGGGCGGGATCGTAGCCCGCCGGCGATTCGGCGCGACCGAACAATCCTTGCGGCACCTGGAGCGCCACGAGGCCCGTGACGTCAATGTCGAACGATTCGAGTTGGCCGCGGTACAGTTCGCTTTCGAACATCGTCCTGCAGAGCGTTCCTAGCCGGCCCAGTTCCCGACCGTCGCCATCCGATTCGGCTGCCCCCCGCCCGGTCCACCACTGTGTCGCCAGCGACCGCAACTCCTCGCGCCACGACGCCAGTCGTGAGTGCTGCCATGGCAGGCGGTCGAGCGCCGGCGGCCAGCCGAGCGGGACGATTGTGCCGGCCGGGATTCGCTCCGCGATCGCGACGAGCGTTGCGCCGTTCTCCTGCAGAAACGCGGCGACGATGTCCGCGAGCGCCGTGAACAGGGCTGCACACGCGGGCGTGAAGCGACGGTCGACGATCGTCCGGGGCGTCCACGGCGGCGTGACGAGCAGATCGGGAAACGCGGCGCGGACGGCGGCCGACAGGGCGGGGATCTCGACGCCGTCCCGCGCGGCGACCTTGGCCGCCAAGGACTCGAGCAGGCCGGCCTCGTCGGTCGGCGGCCCGTGCGTGGCCGGCATGGCCGGCGGGTCCTGCGGGATCGGGACGTCGCGAATCAGCGTTCGCGCCAGGGCGAGGCACGGATCGCCGGCGCCGGCGTCGATGGCTTCGGCGATGATCGTCAGCGCGGCTGCGCGGACCCGTGGACGGGGATCGTTGCAGAGCAGTTCGCAGACCGTGATCATCCGGGCGGCTTCGAGACGCCGGACGAGCCGACGCATGTCCCACTCCACGCCGGCGGTCGAGTCCGCCTGCCGGGCGAGCCAGCGGTGCCACTGGGCCGGCGTGAGCGCGGCCCGCGTGAGAAAGCAGTGCGGGCGCTGTGCGGCCGCCCGCTGGCCCCGGTCGAGCGGTGGCGCGAGGTCGATCAGCAGATCGACGGAGCGGGCATCCGGGGGGCGGTAGTCAGCGGGCAGGAACCGACACTTCTGGAACTCGCTGCGCCGTATCAGGTCGCCGAGCTCGTCGAGTGACTCGTCGGTCCAGACATGCTCCAGGCTCGAGGCGATGCGTTCGAAGAATCGCGTGGGCTCGTCGCCGATCCGCGCGCCGAGGGCATCGCCTGTCTCGAGGCCGCGCCGGCCGAGTTCAAGGAGCCGCCGCAGCCGCTCCCGCCGGCCTTCGCAGGGGGGCGGCTGGTCCGACCCCGACAGGAAGCCGGCAGCCAGGTAGGCGATGAGGAGGTTCGGATCGGTGAGCGACTCCGCCACGAGCGGCCTGGCGGCAGGGTGGTCGCTGCGAAAGGCGAGCACGAGCGCGCCGATCCTGGCCTCGGACTCGTGGGCCTCCATGATCGAGGTGATGATGGGCAGCGCTTCGCGGAAGTCCTCGGCCATCGTCGCCCAGGCGTGGAACAGCCGGCCCGACGGGACTTCGGGCGGCGGCAAGCCGAGCGACCGGGCGGAAGTCGCCTCGACCATGTGCGCGACGAACTCCACCATCAGATCCGCGGAATCGTCGCCTTCCGGGAGCCCGAGCCAGCCTCGGATTTCGGCGAATACCCCGGCGTCCAAGGCGTTCGGATGGTCCAGCAGGCAGCGGAGCAGGCTCTCCATGTGGTGGAGACTCGTCTCGCCGGCCGCCCGGACGATCAGTCGGCGCCGGTCGATCCGGCGATCCGTGACCAGATGCTCGAGGAGCATCTCATGGGCCTCGGCATTTCCGCTCCGCCAGAAGGCCCGTGGCACGTGGCTGGCGAACGTGCTCGCGGGATGGCGGTCGTGGAGCGCGAGCCGGAGCGTGTCGAGGACGTTGTGCCCGGCGGCGCCCCCTTGGTCGATCACGCTCGCCAGCAGCCGGCCCACGTGCGCCGCCGTGCCGACGGCCTCGATGCCCGTGCCGAACAGCCGGCCCAGGAGCTGCTGCTGGACCTCATCGTCGAGAAACGCGGCCCAGACGGCGAGTCCTTCGGGGGTCATGAGCTCCGGCGGAAAGTCGAGGAACACGCGCTGCGTCGTCCGCAGCCAGTCCATCTGCTTGGAAAGGTTGACGCGCGGGTCATCCGTCACGCGGTAGGGCATGGGCATGGCGAAGCTGCCCGAAAAACCCGCGCCGATCGACCGCCAGGTCTGGAGGGCCGCCGTGCCGAGCCCTGGTAGGAGCACCTCGAACAGGAGTTCCAGATGGTGGTCGTCGCAGGCATCGAGCTCCGTGGCGATTTCCTCCTGCCCGTCGGGCAGCGTGCGGGATACCTGCGACTCGAGGAACCGCCGGGCGAGGCGGGGGAGCGTTCCGGGCAGGTCGGCGGCACGGGCGCGGAACTCGGTGGAGCGGTCGTAGGGAAGCCGATGTGCCTGCAGCATGCGTCGGCCGGTGGCGAAATCGAGCATGGGTCGTGTCCGCGGGGCGGGCGGCAGCATAGGGGGCAAAGGTAAGATACAACTCGTCAAGCGAGCGGCGGCGATCGACGGCACGCCGGAAATTCCCCGCTGCGGAACGGCGCTCATGACGATCGTCGGCCGGATGGGCTACGTTTTTGGGCCGTCGGTCCGGCCCAGCCCGCCCTCTCCATGCACGAGCCAACCATGAGCGTCGTCCGTCCCCAGCCGCCCGCGGATCCGATCCAGTACGACCCCGCCGCGACGATCGCCGCGGGCGCCGTGTCGCAGGCCGCGCTCGACGCCCTCGGGCCGCGGCTCGATGCGGCCCGCGCGGAGAGCCTCGCCGACCTCGACCGCTGGCGGAGCGGCGGCACACGGCCGGACGAGGTGCTCGACCCCGCGTTCATCGACCTCCCCGACCGGCTGCTCGCGGCCTACAAGACCGACCGCACGACGAGCGAACTGTTCGCCATCCTGCAGACGGCCCGCCGGATCCGCGAGGCGGTGGACCGCGTGATCGTGCTCGGCATCGGCGGCTCCTACATGGGCACGCGGGCGCTCTTCGAGGCCTGCTGCCACCCCTGCCACAACGAACTGCCCCGGGGCGAGCGCGGTGGCCGGCCGCGGCTCTCGTTCGAGGGCTTCAACATGGACAACGACTCCGCGCACGGCCTGCTCGACCTCGTGGCCCCCGCCGGCCGGCCGCGGAGCGACGACCTGCTCGACCGCTGGGCGGTGCTCGTCGTCAGCAAGAGCGGCGGCACGCTGGAGACGGCGGTCGCGACACGGCTGTTCCTGCAGAAGCTCGCGGATGCAGTCGGGCATGACACGAAGCGGCTGGCGGAGGTCGTCGTGCCGATCACCGGGAAGTCAGGCCGGCTGGCGGAGCTCGCCCGGGCGATCGGCTGCCCGGACGTGTTCGACATCCCCGACGGCGTCGGCGGCCGGTTCTCGGTGTTCACGGCCGTCGGCCTCCTCCCGGCGGCGATCGTCGGCATCGACGTGGTGCGGCTGCTCGAAGGGGCCGCGGCGATGAACCGCCGGTTTCGCGAGGCGGCGGTGGCGACCAACCCCGTGCTGCAGTTCGTCGGCGTCTGCCATCTCGCCGAGGAGCACGGGGCCACGATCCGCGTGCTCTCCAGCTGGAGCAACCGGCTCGAGGCCGTCGGGCTGTGGTATGACCAGCTCCTCTCCGAGAGCCTGGGCAAGGCCGAGCGGGGCGCCACGCCGCTCACGGCCGTGACCACCCGCGACCTGCACTCCCGCGGCCAGCAGCATCAGGAGGGCCGCCGCGACAAGCTGATCACGAACCTCGTCGTCGGCGAGCCGCGCCGCGACCGGCTGACGCTGCCGAGGCTCGGCCCCTACGGCGCGAACCAGGACAAGCTCGACGACCTCGTCGGCAAGACCTGGCCGGAGATGCTCGCGGCGGCGGTCGGCGGCACGAACGAGGCCTACGCCCAGGCGCGGCGGCCGACGGCCGACGTCCTCCTGCCGCGCGTGGACGAGCACACGGTGGGGCAACTGCTGCAGATGCTGATGCTCGCGACCGTCGTCGAGGGCCGGCTGGTGGGCACGAACCCCTACGGCCAGCCGGGCGTGGAAGCGTACAAACAAAACATGATGCGCCGCCTGCGATCGTAAAACCCTCGGCGGCCCGATGCCTGGCCGCTAGTCCTCGATCCGGATCGTGGCCCCGCCCTGGGCCTTGCCGACCATCTCCAGGTAGGGGGCGAGCGGGCCCATGCCGATTTCCCGGCGGAACTCGTCGACCTGGGCCTTGTCCTCGAGCCCGGCGACCACCATCTCGCCCGCGGCGTTCGGCGTGATCTGCGTGCCGTACCGCTGCTTGCCGCCGGTCATCAGCTGCACCCGGTCGTAGAGCAGCGCATAGAGCTGGCCGTTGATAAGTTTGGCCTTCACGTCCTTCTCGACGTGCGGCAGGACGGCCTGCATGAGCGGCACGTCGCCGCTGTGCTGGACGATGAGAAACGCCGCCAGCGAGGCGTGCTTGCCGAACCTGTCGGCATCGATCCAGCCGACCTCGGCGACGAGCTTCTTGAGGTGGGCCGTGTTCTCGGAGTCCACGGCCCGCATCCGCTCGGCATCGACCTGGCCGGGCTGGCGGAATTGCTGGTCCTGCTGGAGCCGCGCCATGAGGTCGGCCTGGATCGCCTGCACCCTGTCAGCCGGGATCGGATCCGCCGGCCCGAATGCGAGCGGTGCGGGGCGGAGCGCGGCGGGCACGGTGTCGCTACGGCGATAGTGCCGCGTCTTCGTGCTGCTCGTGAACGTGAGCACCTCGCCCTCGACGGTGGCGCCGAACGAGTGCGACTGGCCCATCATCGTGAGGATGACCTGCGGCAAGGCGTAGGCGGCCTGCAAGGCTTGCGGCGGGCCTCCGGCGTCGACGAGCGTGCATTTGCCGTCCTCGAAGAGCAGGTAGCCCGCCGTCTGGTCCGTCGTGACCCAGCAGCCCTTCAGCTCGGCCGGACAGTCGGGTGTGGACGGTGGCTCGTCGGCCGCCAAGGTGGCGGCGGTCGCGGCCAGCCAGGCCGCGGTGGCGATCGCCGCGACGGCGTGGCGGATGCGGGGGCCGAAAAGCGACCCGGGGGCGGGAATCGCCGCTCCCGCCTTGGGAACCGCGAAGCTCACGCGAGCGGGCATGTCGAATCTCCTCGAGGCATGTGGGTGGCAAGGGCCCGCGGAGCGGCAGCGGCCGCGGCTGGGGGCAGGGACTCAGACGGATTATAGTTGATCGCCCCGGCCCGCGAGGAGACCCACCCATGCCCGCCACGCTCACCTGGACCGGCCACGCCACCTGGCTCGTCGACACCGGCCAGGGCACGCTCCTGGTCGATCCCTTCTTCGACGAATGCCCTGGTTCCAGCACGCCAGCGAAGGACGTCTCCTGTGAGGCGATCCTCATCACCCACGGCCACTTCGACCACGTCGCCGACCTGGTGGTGATCGCGAAGCGGACCGGCGCGAAGGTGTTCTGCAACTGGGAGATCGGCCAGTGGCTGGGGAAGCAGGGCGTGGAGCACGTGCAGCCGATGAATCACGGCGGCCGCGTGGCCGTCCCCGGCGGCTCCGCGAAGATGGAGATCGCCTGGCACTCGTCGAGCCTGCCCGACGGCACCTACGGCGGCAACCCGTGCGGCTGGCTGCTCGACGTGGGCGGCGTGCGGATCTACGTCGCCGGCGACACGGCGCTGTTCTCCGACATGGAGCGGATCGGCCGGCCCGACGCCGCCGGCCGGGGCCTCGATGCCGCCATCCTGCCGATCGGCGACCTGTTCACGATGGGCCCCGACGACGCCCTCGAGGCAGTCCGACTGCTGCGGCCGAAACTCGCCCTGCCGAGCCACTACGGCACCTGGCCGCCGATCGAGCAGGACGCCGCGGCCTGGGCCCGGCGGGTCGAGGCCGAAACACCCGCCGCCGCCCGCGCGCCGGCCCGCGGTGAGCCGGTCAGGGTCGGGTAGACGCGGTGGGAATGTCCACGGGCCGGGGCGGCGGCACCCGGACCTCGATCACGTCGCCGACGACCCGCACCGCGAAGGTCTCGACCTTCAGTTTCTCGTTGTCGCACCAGGCGCCGTCGCAGGCCCGAAACCGCCAGGCGTGCCACGGGCAGGTGACCACGCCGTCCACGAACGGTCCCGAGCCGAGCGACGCGCCCATGTGCGGGCAGAGGTCGTCCATCGCGTGGTGGGACGTGCCGTCGAAGAACACGGCCACGAGCCGACCGGCGACCTCGAAGGTGCGGCCCTCTCCGGCAGGCACGTCGCCCACGCGGGCGACGGGGAAGAAGCGGGCGTCGGCGGGCGTGGCGGGTGCGGTCATGGCGGGGGGCCTCCGGCCGTATGATATCGCCCATGCCCGCCGCCGCACCGTCCGCCCGGATCCGCCTCCTCGTGCTCGACGTGGACGGCACGCTCACCGACAGCCGCCACGAGGTGCCGGCGACGACGCGGAATGCGGTCCGCCGGGTGCGGGAGGCCGGCGTCCGCGTGATGCTCGCCACGGGCCGCCGCTACCGCGACACGCTGCCGGTCGCCGAGACGCTCGGCATCGACGCTCCGATCGTCACCGCGTCGGGGGCGCTGGTGAAGCAACCGCCGGCCCACGTCACGCTCCACCGGGCCGCGTTCGCACCGGGGGTGCTCGCCGACGTGGTGACGCGGATCGTGGCGGCCGGCCACGAGCCGATTCTCTACACCGACAGCTTCGACCGCGGCTACGACTTCCACTGCCGGAGCCTGGCCGACGCCGACACCACGGCCGGCGCCCGCGGGCTGGGGGAATACCTCGGCCGCAACCGCCACCTCGCCGACGTCCGCGCCGACCTCCACGCCGCGCCGCCGGCGGATGCCTTCGCCGGATTCGCGATGGGCTCGCGCGCGGAGATGCTGGCCCTCGAGGCGGCGCTCGTCGCCGCGCATCCGGGGCGGCTGGCGGTGCACGTGATCCGCAGCCCGCGGTACCGCGATTGGCTGTGCGAGATCGCGCCCGCGGGGGTGACCAAGTGGTCCGGCACTCGGGCCGTGGCCGCGGCCTGGGGGATCGAGGCGGCCGAGATCTGCGCCGTCGGCGACGACGTCAACGATCTGCCCATGATCCGCGCCGCCGGGCTGGGGGTCGCGATGGGCAACGCGGTCGCGGAGGTGCGGGCCGCCGCCGCCCGCGTGGTGGGCGGCCATGACGAGGGCGGCATCGCGGAACTCGCCGACCTGATCCTTGCCGGGATTGCCTAGCCTGCCGCGGCCGGCGCGCGCGGACGACGCGGCTTGTGGCGGCCCGGCCGCCGCCCTATATGTCCCGCCCCGCAGTCGCGCCCGCCCCAGGGTTCGGGACCATGGATCTCAAGCTGCACCGCCCGCGCGGTTCGTGCGCCGTCACCGGCCGGGCCTTCACGCCCGGCGAATCCTTCTATTCAACGCTCGTCCGCGCCCCCGGCGGGCTCGACAGGCTCGACGTCGCGTCCGACGCATGGACGGGCCCGCCGGACCGCGCCCTCGCCTGGTGGCGATCCGCCTATCCCGCGGCCGACTCCTCGGCCCCCGAACTCGCACCGGTGGACGTGCTGCTCGACGTGCTCGAGGAAACGGAAGGCCGCGCGGACGACGCCGCCCTCCGCTACCTGCTCGCCCTGCAGCTCGTGCGGCGCCGCGTATTGCGGATCGCCGACGACGCCGGCGGGCCCACCGCCGCCGGCACGCTGGTGCTCGCCTGCCGCAAGCGCGACCGCGACTATCGCGTGCAGGTCGTGCCGGCGGTGGTCGCGCAGGCTCCGGGGGTCGAGCAGCGGCTCACGGCGCTCCTCTGGTCGGGAGGGGCGGCATGAACGGCCGGGCCGTGTACGGTGGCGCCCGTGGCGGAGCGGCATGCTCTCGCGCGGTGGCGCTCGCGCTGGTCGTGGCCTGCGTGGCCGGTAGCGGGGCCACCTGCCCCGGCGTGATTCGCGGCTACCAGGTGGGCACGATGCCACTGCCGCGGACGCTGCCGGCCAACCCGTCGCTCGAACAGATCATCGCCACCGTCCACGACAACACGCAGCGGGTGCGGAGCTACGTGGCGCCGCAGGCCGTGCTGGTGGTGCCGGGCGTGCCGCGGCTCTCGGCCCGCGTGGCCAGCGAGCCGCCCCGCCGGTTCCGCCTCCAGGCGCGAACGGCCGTGAGCGGCGACGAGCTCGACATCGGCAGCAACGACGACCTGTTCTGGCTGTGGGTCCGGCGGCACGAGCCGCCCGTGTTGCTTTTCTGCCGTCACGATCGCTACGCCCAGTCGTCGGCCCGCCGCCTGCTGCCGATCCGCGCCGAGCAGATGCCGGAGTTGCTGGGCCTGGTGACGTTCGCCGCCACCGACCGTCACGAGGGGCCGTTTCCGCTCCCCGACGGCCGGATCGAGATCCGTAGCCACGTGGACGAGGCGGCCGGCGAGCGGCTCGTCAAATCGACGATCCTCGACGGGATCACGGGCCTCGTGCAGGAGCAGCACCTGTTCACCGTCGACGGCCGCCGCATCGCCAGTGCCCGCACGACCGGCCACCGCGTCGATGCCGCCTCGGGCGCCGCGCTGCCGCGGATCGTCGAGGTGCAGTGGCCGGAGCCGGGCATCGAGTTCAAGCTCGAGATCGCGGCGGTGTCGACCAATGTGCCGATCGGCGACCAGGGACAGCTGTGGCAGATGCCCGCCTATCCCGGCTACGAGCCGGTGGATCTCGCCGACCCCGCGGTCACGATCGGGCCGCCGCAGCGGCGGTAGTCGGCCGGTCGCCGCCGCGAGGTGCCATGGCGGCCGGATCGCGTTGGCGGGATGCCGGGTCGCCCGCCGCAGGCCGATGCCTCATCCGCCGGCCGGGGCCCGCATCTTCTCCCGGGCCCGGGAGAGGGCGGGGCCGATCGATCCCAGCGGCATGCCGGTGATCGCGCTGATTTCGCCGTAGCTGCGGGCTTCCAGATGGTGCAATCGCACGAGCCGGGCCTCTTCGGCGTCGAGGCGGTGCAGCAGCGCCTCGACCTCCTCGCGATCGGCCGCCCGCGTGGTGCCGTCGCCCACCGGAACGTCCTCCAGCGGCCGGGGAGGCACGCCCTCGAGCGTCCGCAGCAGGCCGCGGACCGCGACCCGCCGGGCGACGACGGTCAGGTACGTGGGCAGGCTCGATCGCCCGGCGAAGCCGCGGAGCACCGCGCTGTCGTTCCGCAGGCACTCGAGCAGGATGTCGGCGACGAGGTCGTCGCGGTCGGCGGCGGAGAGCGGCACGTGCCGCTGGGCCGCGGTCCGCTCGACGAGCCAGACGAACAGGCCGGCAAAGCGATCGACGAACGCGTCCCAGGCGCCCGGCGCGTGCGCCAGGCAGTTCTGCACCAGCCGGGCATCCTCCGCGGCCAAGGGCGTGGCGGTCGCTGTGCGGGGTGAGTCGGGCGCGGTCACAGGTCGCCTCGGGACGGCCGCCGCCGGTGCCGTCGGCAGCCCGCAAGGCGGCCCGCGGGACGGCTGACGCCGGCTCTTCGATCATACGGCCGCCGGCCTCGGGCCACCAACGCCACTCGCCGGCGAACTCCGCCGAAGAATCTCACGAAAGCGGCGAAAATGGCCGATGGCAGAACGTTGACAGGGTATGCCGATCCACCTACGATTCGGCGCTTTGGCGGTCCGTCCCGGCCGCCGCGGCAATCCGTTCACTCGCATGGGCCGGCATGGCCCGCTCCAGGAGTCCTCAGCCATGACGCACGTCGTCGCCGAGCCTTGTTTCGCCTGCAAGTACACCGACTGCGTGGTCGTCTGCCCCGTGGAATGCTTCTACGAGGGCGACAAGATGGTCTACATCCACCCCGACGAGTGCATCGACTGCGAGGCATGCGTGCCGGAGTGCCCCGTGGAGGCGATCTTTCACGAGGACAACCTGCCGGCCGACTGGAAGGAGTTCAAGGAACTCAACGCCGAGATGGCTCCGCAGCTCCCGGTGATCACCGAGAAGAAAGAGCCGCTGTGCTGACCGGCCGCGGGCCACGGCGGCGGCCCGCCTGATGCCTTCGCGACACCTGGTCGCTGCGGACCGACGCTACTTGAGGTCCACCGTCCAGTAGGCGCTGTCTACGAAGCTCTTCCAGCTGGCGTACTTCGGGTTGCCGAGCTTGATCGAGAGCAGCGGGCTGCGTTTCGGCTTCACGGGCTGGCGGACCAGGTTCATCCGGGCCTCGTGGGGCGTGCGGCCGCCCTTGCGGACGTTGCAGGCCACGCAGGCGCAGACGATGTTTTCCCAGCTGGTGATGCCGCCGCGGCTGCGGGGCACCACATGGTCGAGCGACAGCTCGCTCATGGGGAAATGGCGGCCGCAGTACTGGCAGACGTTGCCGTCGCGTGCGAACACGTTGCGGCGGTTGAACCGCAGTCCCTGCCGCGGGCCGCGGTCGCAGGCCACGAGTCGGATCACCCGGGGCGCCTGCAGCTCATAGCCCACCGCCCGGATCCAGTCCTGGTCGGGGCTGCGGAAGGCCGCCCGCATGGCCGAGAGCTCCCGCCACGACTCGAACGTGTGGGCGGCAAAATGCCCTTCCTCGATGTGCACCACCTCCGCCAGATCCCGGAACAGGAGCGTCAACGCCCGGCGGACGTTGGTGACGTGCACCGCCACGAAGGAGCGGTTCAACACCAGCACGCTCGCGGCCAGCGGGCTGGAGCCGGCGGCCACCGAGGAGCAGGACTGCGGCAGTGAGATGGCGAGACCCGACATGGGAGAGACGTTGGGCCGGGGGTTCGCGAGCGGTCGAACCCTCGGAGTTTAGCAACGCGGCGAAATCCGCGCCAAACTCCCCGCCGCACGGATGCCGCGAAAATGCTTGCGTCGCCCGGCGATTGCGGGCAAACTTCGAAAGGGCGGGTTTCGCCGGCTGGCTTGCGTCTGGCCTGTGCCATGCCCCCCGGCCGCCAAACCAGGGAGTTCGGATGCTTCATTACTCGTGCGATCTCTGCAAGCGACCGATCGACTCCAAGGCGGGCACGCGGCACGTCGTGAAGATCGAGGTCTTCCCGGCTGTCGAAGACAGCCAGCCCTGCGAGTGTCACGGTCCGGCGGAGGGCGACGCCGATCATCTCGAGGAGATCCAGGGGATCCTCGAGATGATCGACGGCGAGGATGCCGAGTTCGAGGATGCGACGCGATCGATGCGGTTCGATCTCTGCGACGCCTGCCGACTGCGGTTCGTGAAGAACCCGCTGGGCGTGAAGTCCGGCAAGCATTTCGACTTCAGCCAGAACTGACCGTTTCGGCTGACGTGCCTTCCGCCTCCGCCGGCCGCCCCGCGGGACGTGGCCACGGTGAAATCCGGCCCCGGCGGCGACGGGTTTCGTTCGTGGCCTGTGGTTCGTACGCTGGGGCCTCTCGACCGAATCGGAACCCATGGAGCACCACCACGCGATGGCGGGCACGACGCTGAAGATCGCCGCGATCCCCGGGGACGGCACCGGGCCTGAAGTCACCGCCGAGGCGCTGAAGGTCCTCGCCTCCGTGGCGAAACTCGAGGGCTTCGCCTACGACGTGGAGAGCCTCGACTGGGGCGGCGACCGCTACCTGCGGACCGGCGAGATCATCCCCGAGGGCGGGCTCGACCTGCTCCGCACGAAGGACGCGATCTTTCTCGGGGCGATCGGCCATCCCGACGTCGCGCCCGGCATCCTCGAGAAAGGCCTGCTTCTCGACCTCCGGTTCAAACTCGACCAATACGTCAACCTCCGGCCGGTGAAACTCCTCCCCGGCGTGGAGACGCCGCTGGCGGGCCGCGGCCCGAAAGACATCGATTTCGTCGTGGTCCGCGAGAACACCGAGGACCTCTACTGCGGCGTCGGCGGCTATCTCAAGAAGGGCACGCCCGACGAGGTGGCCGTGCAGCAGGCCGTCTACACGCGAAAGGGCTGCGAGCGGTGCATCCGCTGGGCCTTCGACTACACGCGGCGCCGGAACAGCCCCAAGAAGACCCTCACGCTCGTCGCCAAGACGAACGTGCTGACCTACGGCCACGACCTGTGGTGGCGGACGTTCCAGGAGGTGGCGAGGGATTATCCCGACGTGAAGACCGACTACAACCACGTCGATGCCTGCTGCATGTGGATGGTGAAGAACCCCGACGCCTACGACGTGATCGTCACGACCAACATGTTCGGCGACATCATCACCGATCTGGGGGGCATCCTCCAGGGTGGGATGGGGGTGGCCGCGGGCGCGAACCTCAATCCGGATCGGGGTGGCGTGAGCATGTTCGAGCCGATGGGTGGCAGCGCGCCCAAGTACACCGGTCAGAACGTCATCAACCCGATCGCCGCCATCAACGCGATGGCGATGCTGCTGGAGCACAGCGGCCATCCCGCCGCTGGAGCTCGCATCGACCGGGCCGTGGCCCACGTCACCGGCACGAAAATGAAGTCGCAGGCCGCCGGGAAAATGGGCTACGGCACTCGCGAGGTGGGCGACCTGGTCGTGGCAGCGCTCGGGTGACGGCCCGCAGCCGGGCGGGGCGAGTCGACCTCGACCCGGATCACACCGCGACCCGCCGCTGCTCGGCCTGACTCGTGGCGGCCGCCTGGACGATCTCCAGGGCCCGCAATGCGTCGTCGAGGCCGCTCATCTGGCGGACGAGGCTCGTGACCTTGCGGTGGAAATGCAGCAGCATCTGCTCCTCCACCGGTCGCTCGCCCTCCAGTTCCTCCTGGTGGCGGCCGGCGGTGTCGAATGAGACGAGGCTCGCGGGCAGGTCGACGAAGGCGATGCCGTTCTCGCAGACGACCTGCAGCGCCGGGGGCGGCCGGAAGCCGACCGCCTCGACCCACTGCCGCGGCATGTAGTAGCCGCAGCTGATCTGGGCCAGCGGGCCGTCGCCGGCCCGACCGGTGCGGGAGAAGTCGAGGCTCATCATCTGGTAGTCGGCGGTCTCGCCGCCCGGCGCTTCCGCATGTCGGACCGACACCACGCTCGTCGGCTCGGTGCCGACGACGTACCGGCACCAGTCCACCAGTTCCATCAGGTCGCGGGCCTCCGTGACGCCGTTGCGGGGCTGCTGCACGACGGCCGTCTGCGCGTGCGGCACGCGGCGGTGGCAGAACAGCATCCGCGGCTTGCCCAGGCGGGTGGCGATCAACTCCTTGAGCCGCACCGTCGCCGGGGCGTGCCGCCGGGGCAACTCGGCGACGAAGGCGATGCCCGACTCCTCCACCCGCCGCCGGAGAAGTCCCGCCTCCACCGGGTCGCAGGGGAGCGAGATCGCGGAGTAGACCGCCTTGCCGTGGTCGCAGGCGGCCAGGATCGGCGTGACGCCGTACCACTGGTCGGCGAGGTACAGCAGGGCGTCGATGTCGTCCCGGGAGGCGAGGGCGCGGAAGCCGTCCACGGCCACCGCGCCGAGTTCGGCGGCGGCCCGGGCGGCCCGATGGGCAACCTGCTCGCAGATGCCCCGCACCTCGAACCGTTCGGCGAGGGCGCGCAACGCCGGCAGGTACCGCGAATCCCACTGGCTGCCGAGGCCGACGATCCCGACGCGCAGCTTCATGCCGGCTCCTCGGCCGGGGCAGCCGCGGCGAGCTCCCGCTCGCGTTCCAGCCCCTTGTCGGCGATGTCCTTGCGGCACCAGCCGCCCGGCCAGCGCACGTGCCTCACGGCCGTGTAGGCCTGGAGCTTGGCGCGGGCCAGGGTCGGTGCCGTCGCCGTCACGGCGAGCACCCGGCCGCCGTCGGTGACGACGCCCGCGTCCGTGAGTCGCGTGGCGGCGTGGAACACCTGCACGCCCTCCACCGCGGCCGCCGCGTCGAGTCCGCGGATCGGCCGCCCCTTCTCGACCGCCGCGGGATAGCCTTCCGCCGCCATCACCACCGTCACGCTCGCGCCGGGCCGCCACCGCGGTGGCTCCACCTCGTCGAGGCGGCGATCGGCGACCGCGTCGAGCAGCTCCAGGAGGCTCGAGTCGAGCCGGGCCATCAGCGCCTCGCACTCCGGGTCGCCGAAGCGGGCGTTGAACTCGAGCACCTTCGGGCCCTGGGCGGTGAGCATCAGCCCGCCGAAGAGCACGCCCTGGAAGGGCACCTTGGCTCGTCGCATGGCGTGGACGGTGGGCACGAGGATCCGGGCCTCGATGTCGGCGAGCAGTTCGTCGTCCACGAACGGGGCGGGGCAGTAGGCCCCCATGCCGCCGGTGTTCGGCCCCTGGTCGCCGTCATGGGCGGCCTTGTGATCCTGGACCGGCGGCAGCGTGACGATCGTCCGCCCGTCGGTGATCGCCATCACGCTCACCTCGACGCCGTGCAGCTGCTCCTCGACGAGAATGCCCTTGGCGGCCGCGGCGAATTGCGGGTCGCTCGCCAGGGTGGCCACGGCCTCGAGCGCGGCGGCGCGGTCGGGGCAGACGAACACGCCCTTGCCGGACGCGAGGCCGTCGGCCTTGACCACGACGGGCATGTCCTCCCGGGCCTCGAGGTACTCGCGGGCGCGTGCGGCCGAGCGAAACTCGCGGAACATCGCCGTCGGCACGTCGCCGCGGTGGAGCACGTGCTTGCAGAAGATCTTGCTGCCCTCGATCTGGGCGGCCTGCGCCGTGGGGCCGAAGATTCGCAGGCCGGCGGCGGTGAACGCGTCGGTGATTCCGGCCACGAGCGGAGCCTCGGGGCCGACGACCGTGAGATCGACCTGGCAATCGCGGGCCACGGCCAGGAGGGCCGGGATGTCGGTGGCCGCCACGGCCACGTTCGCGCCCACGGCGGCGGTGCCGGCATTGCCCGGCGCGGTGAGCACTTCGGCCCCGTCCGCGGCGAGCTTCCACGCCAGGGCATGCTCGCGTCCGCCACCACCCACGACCAGCACGCGACGCGAACGGCTCAAGGACGATGTTCTCCGCGTGGTGGTGATGGAGGGGGCCACGAGCAGGGGGCGAGCCGTCAAGTTGTACCAACCGCGGCCACGTGCGGGACGGGTGACGCCGGGCCCTGCCGCCCGTTCGTGGCCGGCGGCCGGTGGGGAGTGGCCTGGCAGCCGCGCGGCCGGCGCAGGGCGGTCCGCACGCCGCCGGGCGCTGGCGGGCGCCCGGTTCCGACGTTGACACTGCCGGCTATGCCGATAAATTGGAGAGGAGTTCGTGAAAAAAATCACGAACTCTCAAAAATGCGGTCGAAACCTGACTTTTGACCGGGATGTCTGCGTCCAGCGTTCCGCAGCCGGGAGCGTGGTCGCATTCCCGTTGGGGCATTCGATGGCTGAAAAGAAGAAGATGTCGGTCGCCGAGATCCTAGCGGCGGCGCGGGCGGCGGACGGTAAGGGAGACGGCGGTAAGCCGGCGGCGGAACCGATCGCCGAGGATTCGCCTGGCGGCCAGCCACCGTCCGATCAGCCGGCGTCGAAGCCGAAGCCGGCGGCCAAGCCCGCCGCGGCAGCCGCGGCGGGGCGACCGAGCGTCGCCGACATCCTGGCGATGGCACGGGCCAAGAAGGAGGCCGGCGAGCCGGAGGCCGCCAAGCCAGCTGCTGCCAAGCCAGCGGCTGCGGCCAAGCCTGCCGCCAAGCCTGCTGCCGCGAAGGACGGACCGAAGACCGGCGTGCAGCGAGACACCGCGAGCATCCTGGCCGCCGCCCGGGCGGCGGCCAAGCCCGGCCCGGTGAGCAAGGCGGAGGCGCCGCCGCGGGCCGCGCCGCGTCCCAAGCCCGCCGCCGCGGCGATCGAGAAGCCGGTCGCCGCCGTCCCGCCGCGACCGGTGAAGCCGGAGGTCAAGCCGAAGAAGGCCGCCGAGGAAGAGGACCGCCGGGGATTTCTGCAGATCGCCCTGGGCTCTGCCATGGCGACCGGCTTTACGGCCCTGTCGGTGACCGGCGGCTTGTTCACGCTCGGTCTCGCACGGTTCCTGTTTCCGAACGTGCTCGCCGAGCCGCCGAGCAAGTTCAAGGTGGGCTTCAAGGACGCCTTCCCGTCCGGCAAGGTGGAGACGAAATACGTCCCGCAGTACGGCGTCTGGGTCGTGAACGGCGACTTCAACGGCCAGCAGCAGATCTACGCCCTCAAGACCGTGTGCACCCATCTCGGCTGCACGCCGAGTTGGCTGGAGGCGGAGCAGAAGTTCAAGTGCCCCTGCCACGGCAGCGGCTTCTACAAGGACGGTATCAACTTCGAGGGGCCCGCGCCTCGGCCGCTGGAGCGGTACGCCATCCGCGTCGCCGACGACGGGCAACTCGAGATCGACAAGAGCCGGGGCTTCCAGGAAGAACTGGGCCAGTGGGCCGACCCGGATTCGTTCGTGCCCGTCTAGGCCGCAACCGTCACGCAGGACTTTCACCGCACCATGGCCATCGGCGAGACCATCCGCAACTCCCAGATCTGGAAGAGCATCTTCCGCCATCCGATGCCGCTCGACCGGCGGAACCGGATCGTGGTGATGCTCACCAACTTCTTCCTCCACCTCCATCCTGTGTCGATCAAGAAGCAGGGCATCGCCCTGTCCTTCACCTGGTGCATGGGGGGCGTGACCTTTTTCCTGTTTCTGGTGGAGACGGTCACGGGTGTGCTCTTGATGTTCTACTACCGGCCCACGCTCGAATGGGCCTACAACGACATCCTCGCCCTCCGCGACGTGACGAGCCTGGGCATTCTCCGCGAACTGCACCGCTGGGGCGCGCATGCCATGGTGATCACCACCTGGCTGCACATGTACCGCGTGTTCCTCACCGGCAGCTACAAGCCGCCCCGGGAGTTCAACTGGGTGGTGGGCGTGATCCTGCTGTTGCTCACGCTCCTGCTCTCCTTCACCGGCTACCTGCTGCCCTGGGACCAGCTGGCGATCTGGGCGATCACGGTGGGCTCGAACATGGCCCGGGCCACGCCCGTGCTCGGCTACGAAGGGCCGGGCCAGCAGCTGCTCACGATCGGCGGCATCGACATGATCACCGACGCCTCCGACGCCCGCTTCGGCCTGCTCGGCGCCCGGTTCGTGGGCGAGGAGACGCTCAACCGCTTCTACGTGCTGCACTGCATCGCCATTCCGCTGGCCGTCGCCCTGCTGCTCGCCATCCACTTCTGGCGGGTGCGGAAGGACGGCGGCATCAGCGGTCCGCTCTGAAGCCATTTCCATGCACAACCCCTTCTTTCTCAAGGACGTCGCCGGTTTCCTCGGCGGCTACTACACGTTCCTGGCGATCATGAACGCGGTCGCCGCGTACGTGCTCTGGCGAAAGAAGGGGCAGACGGGCTGGGCGCTCACCTGGGCCGTGTTCGCCGGAGTGATGATGGTCCTCTCGAGCATGGCGCTGTCAGGGTCGGCGGCGCTCGTGCCATCTTTGCCGGAGGCGGCGCGGTCGTTCGTAAACCGGCTCTCCGGACCGGTCGCCTACACGGTGGGCACGACGGCCCTGTTCGTGATCCTGTTCGTGTTTCGGAAGTTTTTCGTCCAGCCGATGGTGGCCTGGTCGGTGCTCAACGCCGCCCTGCTGCTGATGGGCCTGGCGATGGCCAACGAAGACTTCGCCGCCATCGTCATGAAGCCGGACAACGTGCCGATCGTCGGCCTGGTGTTTCTGCTCGCCTTCTTCACTTGGGTGGCCACCAAGCAGGCTGTCGTCAACGACGAGCGGATCGCCCAGGGGCTGCCGCCGATGGAGAAACTCGACGACGAAAAGGTGCTCGTCTGGCCCGATCTGGTCTACACCGAGTTGATCTGCATGGTGGCGGTGTCCGCCTTTCTGCTCGTGTGGGCAATCTTTCTGCCGGCCCCGCTCGAGGAGCCCGCCAGCAGCGTGAAGACGCCCAATCCCTCGAAGGCTCCTTGGTACTTCCTCGGTCTCCAGGAGATGCTCGTCTATTTCGACCCCTGGTACGCGGGCGTCGTGCTGCCGAGCCTCGTGGTCTTCGGACTGATGGCCATGCCGTACCTCGACTTCAACAAGAAGGGGAACGGCTACTACTCGATCGAGGAGCGGAAGTTCAGCTACCTCGTCTACCAGTTCGGCTTCTTCGAGCTGTGGATCACGCTCATCATCCTGGGCACGTTCCTTCGCGGCCCGAACTGGAACTTCTTCGGCCCGTTCGAGCACTGGACGCCCTACAAGGTGGAGGTGCTCAACAACGTCGATCTCAACCAGATGTTCTGGGTGAACCTCCTCGACCGGCCGCTGCCGCGGGCACCGCAGGGCGCGGGCGTACTCTCGCAGATCGGCACCATCCTCCTCCGGGAGGCGCCGGGGCTGATCGCCCTCGGCGTCTACCTCGTCGTGCTTCCGCCGCTGTTGGCGGTGACGATCTTCCGTGGCTTCTTCGCGAAGATGGGCTTCATCCGCTACATGATCATGGCGAACCTGATGCTGCTCATGCTGTCCTTGCCCATCAAGATGATCCTCCGGTGGACATTCAACCTGAAGTACATCCTCAGCATTCCGGAGTTTTCGCTGAACTTCTGAGTGCCTCCCGACCACGGGAAGCCTACGATTCCACGGCGACGCAACCGGCTGACCCCGACCTATGCCTGCAACAGAACAGACCTGGCGGAGCCTGAAGATCCTGCACGTGGTGTTCGCGGTGGCGGCGCTGCTGCTGCTCCTCGCCACGGTGCTGATGCTCACGGCCGACCACAATCGGCCCTGGAAGCAATACGCGCGGGGCTTCCGCAACCTGGAGACCTGGTCAGCGGCCGCCCGGGTGCAGGAACAAGGGTCGCAGTCCTATGAGGCCCGCGCCCAAGAACTCGAGGCGGCCCTGGGCGAGGCCCGGCGGGCCGACCTGGATCCGAAGGCAACGGCCACGTTCTTGGAGACTGTGAAGACCGTCGCGGCCGACGCCCAGGCCGCCGATCTGGCGGCGGTCGATCTCGACCAGCTGCGGTCCCAGTCCGACCCGCAGGAGCGGCTCGTAAAGCGGAGCGATCTGCTCGCCCGGCTCCGTGACATCGTCAAGCGGTGCAAGTTCCGCGAGGATCAGCTGGCCGGGTCCTTGAAGCTCCGCAAGGCGGAACTCGACAAGAACCGGGCCGACTACGAACTGGCGGTCACGGACGGCCTGCCGGCCGACCGCCAGGCGGAGCTGTTGGCACTCGCCGATGCCAAGCGGGCGGAAGTCACCGCCGCGACGCTCGAGTTCCAGGCAGCCAACACGCATCGCAAGCGGCTGGAGTCCCAGCTGGCGGCGATCACGGCCGGCGAGGATGTGGCTGCCAAGGCCGTGGCCGATCATCGCGCCAAGCTCGGCCAGTTGCAGAAGACCCTCGATCAGCGGCGGCCCAATGCCGGCAAGGCGGTGCTCGAGTTGCCGGTGCTCGACGCCTTCAACGGACCGCTGCGGGTCGATCAAATCTGGCTTCCGGAACTGACGCTCAACAACAACTTCCGCAACGTCGCCCGCTTCGACCGCTGCACCACCTGCCACCGTGGCATGGACAAGACCGTTCCGGGAGCGCCCACGGAGCCGGCGTACTGCGAGGCCCACACGGTCGCGCTCAACCTGGCCACGCCGGCCGAACGGCCCGCGTCGACGGCCGTTGCCGGCGACGGGAACGACCAGCTGGAAACGCTCTACGGCCTGCGGCTGGCCCCCGTCGGGCTGTTCTCGGCCGACGACCCGACGGTGAGCGTCGTGCGGTCCGAGTCCCCTGCCGCCCAGGCTGGACTGCAGGTCGGCGACGTGATCGAGGACATCGACGGTGGTCGCACGCTGGCCCGCAACGTCGCCGTTTCGTCACTCGTCGAGACGCCCCGCTGGGGTAGTCCGCTGGTGGTCAAGGTCCGCCGCGGCGTGCCGCAGCCGTACGCCACGCATCCGCGTCTCGATCTCTTCGTAGGCGACTCGAGCCCGCATCCCATGAAGACGTTCGGCTGCACGATCTGCCACCAAGGGCAGGGGAGTGCCACGAGTTTCAAATGGGCCTCGCACTCGCCCAACACGCCCAAGCAGTCCCACGAGTGGCACGACGAGCATGGCTGGTTCAACAACCACCACTGGATCTTCCCCATGCTTCCGGAGCGGTTCGAGGAGTCGAGCTGCCTGAAGTGCCACCATCAGGTCGTCGACCTGGAGCCCTCGGAGAAGTTCCCCGAGCCGCCGGCGCCGAAGCTCGTCGAGGGCTACCACCTGATCCGGCAGTACGGCTGCTACGGCTGCCACGAGATCAACGGCTGGGCCGGCCCCGACGCGCGGATCGGCCCCGACATGCGGCTGGCGTCGAACTTCCACGAGGTCGCCGAGGCATTGGCGGTAGATCCCGGCGTCAAGGCCCTCGGGCCCACGGTCGAACGTTGGATCGCCGACGTGCGGTCCGGCCCGGACAGCCGTCAGTCGCGGGAGCGGCTTCGGGACGCCATCGAGCGGGACGCGTCCGCGGGAGGTGAGGCGAAACTCTCGCCGCGGTCGCACGAACTGGTATCGCTGCTCAAGGATCCCGAGACGCCGGGCACGCTGCCGAAGGTGGGCCCCAGCCTGCGGCATGCGGCCGCCAAACTTGCCTTCGATTGGACGTATGCATGGTTGCGGAACCCGCAAGACTTCCGTCCCTCGACGAAGATGCCGCGGTTCTTCGGCCTCTGGGAGCATCTCGAAGGCAAGGGCCTCGAGGAGTCGATGCGGTACGAGCCGCTCGAGATCCGCTCCATGATCCACTATCTCGCCGGCGCGAGCGCCCCGTTCGAGTACGTTCCGCCCCACGCTGGCATCACGGCGGCTCCCGACGTGGCGCGGGGCAAGAAGGTGTTTCAGGTCCGCGGCTGCCTGGCCTGCCACCAGCACGCCGACTTCCCCGAGGCCACGAGCACGCACGGCCCGAACCTCTCGCGGATTGGCGCCAAGGTCGCGGGTCACCCGCGCGGCAAGGAGTGGCTCTACAGCTGGCTCCGCGAGCCGGGCAACTACCATCCGAAGACGTTGATGCCCAACGTCCTCCTCGAGCCGGTGACGCTCGCCGACGGAACGGTGTCCGACCCGGCCGCCGACGCCGTCGCCTATCTGATGACGTCCACGGAAGACTGGAAGCCGGAAAACATCCCTGCCCGGCAGCTTTCGGCCGACGAGCGGCAGGCGCTCGACGAGCTGGCGCTCATGTACCTCAAGGAACGATTCTCGGTCGCCCGCGCCGAGCAGGTCCTCGAGGACGGCATCCCGGCGACGCAGGCCGACATCAAGGGTGACGAGCGGATGCTGCTCGGCCTGGCGACGCGCGACCGCGACGCCGTGCTTCTGAACTATGTCGGCAAGAAGACGATCGCCAAGCTGGCCTGCTACTCCTGCCACGATATTCCCGGCTTCGAGGATGCCAAGCCGGCCGGTGCGGCGCTGGCCGACTGGGGCCGCAAGGATCCGTCGCGGATCGCCTTCGAGCAGGTCTCGCACTTCGTGATGCATCAGCTCGCGGGCAGCCACGGTCACGGCCACGCGGCCGGCCACGGCGCGGAACCGGAGGCCAAGCCGGCCGACGACGCGATCAATCCCGACCTCGCCTACGCGGCCCCGGAGCAGGACGACGTGCACGTCGATCCGGAGTCGGTCGATCCCGACACGGGCTACTTCCTGGAGAAGCTCGTGGGGCACGAGCGGGAGGGCTTCCTCTGGCAGAAGCTCCGCGCGCCCCGCAGCTACGACTACAAGAAGGCCGAGAATAAGACCTACAACGAGCGGTACCGGATGCCGCAATTCCCGTTCGACCAGAAGCAGCGTGAGGCGGTGATGACGTTCGTGCTCGGCCTGGTGGCCGAGCCGCCGGCGGCGAAGTACGTCCACCAGCCGTCGCCGCGCGAGCAGGCGCGACTCGACGGCCTGGTCGTGGCCGAGCAGTACAACTGCGGTGGCTGTCACGTGCTCCAGATGGACCGCTGGGACATCCGCTACAAGCCCGGCTCGCTCGGCGAAGCGGTGGCGGCGGCCGACTACGCCTTCCTGGCGCCGCACTTCACGCCCCAGCAGCTGGAGGCGTCGCTGACCACCGATCGCCAGGGCCGCCGCAAGGCGACTCTCGTGGGCATGCCGGTGCTCGATGCGGAGACGGGCCGGCCGCAGAAGGTGGACGAGGAAGGCACGCCGGTTGCGGAGGACGATCCCGAGGCCGTGGCCCGGGCGTTCATGCTCTGGCGGGACGTGCTGGTGGACGGCGAGCCGCGGGCCGTGGGCGGCCAAAACCTCACGGTGCCCGACGACGCGCTGGCCGCGGGCCGCCACTGGCCGGCGCACGGCGGCGACCTGGCGCGGCTGCTGTTCCCGGTCGTGATCGCCGACGAGAAGCAGGTCAACCCGAACGTGAAGGCCGACGACGCCTGGGGCTGGCTGCCGCCGCCGCTCGTGGGCGAGGGCCGGAAGGTGCAGTCGGCGTGGCTGCACAAGTTCCTGCTCAACCCGCACACCATCCGCCCGCCGGCGGTGCTGCGGATGCCGAAGTTCAACTTCGAATCGGCCCAGGCGGCGAAACTGGTGGACTACTTCGCCGCCGTGGACGGTGCCGAGTATCCCTATGTGGCCGACGCCCGGCTCGACGAGAGTTCGCTCGAGGCGGCCGAGTTGGCCCACCCCGGCCACCTTCAGGACGCGCTCAAGATCGTCACCAACACCAACTACTGCGTGAAGTGCCATCTCGTAGGCGACTACACGCCGCCCGGCAGCGTCAAGGCGCTGGCGCCGCAGTTGGCCCGGGTCCACGAGCGGCTGCGGCCGGGCTACGTGCACGACTGGATCGCCAATCCCAAGCGGTTCCTGCCCTACACGGGCATGCCGGTGAACATCCCGTTCGACAAGCCGGTGAGTCAGGATCTCTACAAGGGCACGAGCGATCAGCAGGTCGCGGCCCTCACGGACCTGCTCATGCACTTCGGCACGTTCGCCAAGAGCAACCTGCGCCCGGTGCTGGAGGCGTTTCTCCGGCAGGCGGCGCCGGCCGTCCCGCAGACGTCCGTGCCGCCTCCGGCCGGCGGGTCGGCGGCAGCGGCGCCCGTCCAATCGCCTCCGGCCGGCCTCCGGCCGGCCCCCGGCTCGTCCGGGGCGTCCGCCTCCCTAAACTGACAGTGTGGTTCGTCCGCCTTGTCGCCCCCTCGTCCCGCCTGGAGCCAGCCCATGAAGACGTCGCTCGTCCGCCTCGCCGCCGTCGCCGCCTGCCTCGTCGTCCCCGCCGCGCGGGCCGACGAGTGGGGCACCGTCAAGGGGAAGTTCGTCTTCAAGGGCGACCCGCCGGCCGCGACCGAACTCAAGGCCGACAAGGACGTCGAGGTGTGCGGCAAGCACAAGCTGCTGGCCGAGGAACTCGTCGTGGGCGCCGACAAGGGGCTCGCCAACGTGGTCGTCTACGTCCGTGACAAGGGAGTGAAGGTGAACCCCGAGGCCGCGGCGGCCGCCAAAGCCCAAAAGGTCGAGCTCGACAACAAGGGCTGCCGGTTCGATCCGCACGTCGTATTCGTGCAGGCTGGGCAGGAGTTCGTGATCAAGAACTCCGACACCGTCGGCCACAACAGCAACATCGCCACCATCAAGAACCCGGCCTCCAACACCCTCGTGCCGGCCGGCGGGCAGGTGCCCGTGAAGTTCTCCGCGGAAGAGGCCGTCCCCGCCGGCGTGACCTGCAACATCCATCCCTGGATGAAGGCCTGGGTCGTGGTCCGCGGCAATCCCTATGCGGCCGTGACCAAGGCCGACGGCTCGTTCGAAATCCAGGGCCTGCCGGTCGAAGAGGTGGAACTCCAGCTCTGGCACGAGAAGGCCGGCAATCTCGCCGACGTGCCGACCGCCAAGGGCAAAGCCGACAAGAAGGGCCGGATCAAGGTCAAGGTCGAGGCGGCCGGTACCGACCTGGGCGAGATTCCAGTCGAGGCCGCCGCGTTCAAGAAGTGAGAGCAGCCCGGATGAGTTTCACGCCCCGTCTCCGACCGATCGCCCTCGTGGCCGGCGTCTTCGTGGCCGGTTGCAATCCCGTGCGCGTGCCCGCGCCGGTGGCCGACGTGGCCGCGGCCTTGAAGTTGCGCGAGACCCTTTCGGCG
>JBIPLS010000018.1:0-26622 GCA_044368305.1 Pirellulales bacterium | reverse complement strand
CAAGGCATGAGCGAACGACGTGTGCTGACGCTGTACCCCTACCTGCTCAATGACTCGTGCTGGGTGTTCGACGACGCCCGCACGGGACTCAAGGAAGAGGCTTTCGTGCTTGGAATGACCGAGATGATCTCCCGGGTGGTGGAAATCAAGCGCATTCCCGATGCCACGAAGGGGTTTACGATGACCTTCGCGGACGAGCCGTTCGGGCGTCACGACGTCGAGCTGCAGTGGCTGCGGGCAGACGACTGTTCGGGGAATTGGTACGCGGGCACGGTGGCCGGGAGACGCATGGAGGGCTGGCTCTGCCCAGCGCTGCTCCTCTACTTCGAGCAGGCTCCTCGGCGAATCTTCGTGCGCTGCGATCCCCTGCCGGCGGGCGTCGACCCGATCTGGAATCCACGGCCGGGCGAGACGGCGCGGCGGTTCGTGGAGGCGCCGCCGTCCCAGCCGCCGACGCGCTGAAGACGGTTGGCTAGCCGAGAAACCGAAACCGCGGCACGATCTGGCCGTCTACGTCGACCGTCTCGGCGAACATCGCCGCTGGCCGGACCCAGAGGCTGTGGTCGCCGTATTCCTGCCGGTAGACCACGAGCTCCTCGAGTGTCTCGCTGTGCCGGGCGACGCCGAGGACCGTGTATTCGTTGCCCTTGTAGTGCCGGTAGCGGCCCGGCGTCATCTCGGCCATGCGTTGCTCCCGATGCCCTTCAGCCACGATTCATCCACGTGATCGAAAGTTGCAGCACCGTGGCGATCGACACCCAGACGAAGTAGGGCACCTGAGCCGCAGCCACCCAGCGGTAATGTGGCCAGACGGCCAGCATCATCCAGACGATCGTGCCCCAGACCACGAGGATGTCCAGGGCCGCCAGCGGCAGATTCCGCATGCCAAACTGGATCGGGGTGAAGATCAGATTCGCCACGAGGTTGATGGCGAAGGGGAGGGCGACGAGCAGCGGCAGCCTGCCCCTAGCGGCCCGCACGAAGACGAAGCCAAACGTCGCGATGATGACCGGATAGAGGATCTGCCAGATGAGGCCGATCGTCCGCGGAGCAGGCGTCCACGACGGCTTGGCCAGGCTCTGATACCAGTCGATCCACGGAACGTCGGTCATCCGAGGCCCGCACAGCCGCCCATGCCACACTGCGGGCGACCACAACCGCCCCCCAACTCCCGGATCACCGCCGCCGTTTGCCACGTGGCCGCTGACCACGCTCAAGAGCTTGGTGAGCTTCGTGCTGTGGCAGTGTGGACACTCGGGCTTCTCGTCCCCGCGAATGAGCAGCTCGACTTTCCGACCGCACTTCTCGCAGGAATATTCGTACAACGGCATCGGATTCGGCCCCCTAATGCGAGGCATGCAAGTTACATGGATACGTTCGACGCGATCAACCAGCGGCGGAGCGTGAAGGCTTTTGACCCGAGCCACCGCTTCACCGCCGCGGAGGAAACGAAACTCCTCGAGGCCGCGATCCAGTCGCCCACATCGTTCAACATGCAGAACTGGCGATTCGTGATCGTGCGCGACCCGGGACTGCGAAAGCAGATCCGTGCCGCGGCCGTCGATCAGGCGCAGGTGACCGACGCTTCGCTGCTCATCGTGCTCACCGCCGACCTCAAGGCGTGGAGGAGTCGCCCGAGCGGTACTGGCGCAACGCCGCGCCCGAGATCCAGAAACTCATCACCGGCTGGATGGGGCCGTTCTACGAAGGGAAAGAGCAACTGCAGCGGGACGAGGCGATGAGGTCGTGCGGGATCGCTGGGCAGACGATCATGCTCGCGGCCAAGGCCATGGGCTACGATTCCTGCCCGATGATAGGCTTCGACCCGGTGAAGGTCGCCGAGATCATCAACCTGCCGAGCGACCTCGTGATCGGATTCATGATTGCCGTCGGCAAGGCCGTGAAACCCGCCATGCCGAAGGGCGGCCAACTGGCCCTGTCCGAGGTGGTGGTGCAGGACCGGTTTGCCTGACTGGGCTGTTGATCGGGGCATAAAAGGGGACGCAGCTCGTTTCTGCCGGATCGCATGCGGCAATGTGGGCCGACTCCATGGCCGGCAGTGCATGACCCCTGCCGGCGGTCGCTTCGACCGTCTTCCCGGCATTATGATGGCGGGCATGGACGCTACCCCCACGGCCGAGACACCGGCCCACCCCACGCTCGATGACCGCATCGAGATCGGACTGCAACAGGCGAAGGACCTGCCCGTCGAGGAACTCGGCGACCCGACGTGCCGGACGAAGCGGCCCGATATCGTGGACGTGCTTCGCGCCGAAGGCCGCGACCGGATCGTCGAACTGCTGCCGCTCCGTCACGCCCGCATGGCCGTGAGCCCACTGGCCACGCTGCGCGGCTCCGCTTCCGTGATGGCCGCCGCACTCGGGGCCCGCAAGAGCACCGATCTCATCGTGCAACTCTGCGGCGACGCCCACCTCTCCAATTTCGGGATCTACGCATCGCCCGAGCGGGACCTCGTCTTCGATGTCAACGATTTTGACGAAACCCACCCGGGCCCCTTCGAGTGGGACGTGCTGCGGCTGGCGACGTCGTTTGTCACCTGCCTGCAATCCAGAGACGAGGCCGACAAAGCCATCGCACTCGCCCGCCATATCGCCGACACCTACCGTGAGACCATGCAGGAGCTTTCGAAGAAGCCCACTGTCGGCGTGCTCTACGAACGTATGACGGCGGCCGACATCGAGGCCTTGGCCGACGAGGCAAATTCGGCGGCCCCCGCGAAAGACACCGAGGCCGCGCTCGAAAAGGCCCGCCGCCGCACGCAGGAGCGAGCGATCGCCCGGCTCACCGAAGACGTCGATGGCAAGGCGCGCTTCAAATCGAAGCCGCCCGTGCTCGAGCGGCTCGAGGACGAGAAGCTGCGGGCCTATGTCGAAACTGGCTACGCGGCCTTCGTCGAGACGCTCCCACCGGAAAACCAGGTCATCGCCCGCCGCTACAGGGTCATCGATTCCGCACGAAAGGTGGTGGGCGTGGGCAGCATCGGCACACGCTGCTTCGTCACGCTCCTCGAAGGCCGCGACGCCGACGATCGGATCATCCTGCAATTCAAGGAAGCGACGGCTTCCGTGCTCGCGCCGCATGTGAAAAACATGGGGGACTTCTCTCGCATCGAGCACGAAGGGCAGCGGATCGTGCGCGGCCAGAAATTGATGCAGGCCGTTTCGGACCTGTTTCTCGGATGGGTTGATGGCATGCCCGGCACGAACAAGCAGTTCTTCGGCCGTCAGCTGCACGACATGAAGGGCGGCTTCGACGTCGAGTCGGCCAAGCTGGCCACCGTCGAACTCTACGCCGACCTCTGCGCCCGCACGCTCGCGCGGGCCCACGCCCGCAGCGGCGACACCGTGGCCATCGCCGCCTACCTCGGCGATGACAAAACCTTCGCCGAAGCGGTGGAGGTGTTTGCGGTGGCCGAGGCACATTTCGTGGCCGGCGATCACAAGCGGCTCACGGAGGCGATCGCCGCCGGAGAGATCGAGGCCGCCGACATCGAAGACGCTTGAGCCTCAAGGTCGTGCCGGGGTCGTCGCGGGACGAGGTCGTGGGCTGGCTCGGCGACTCGCTGAAGGTGAAGGTGAAGGCACCGCCCGAGAAGGGCCGGGCCAACGAGGCCGTCGTCGCCCTGCTCGCCGACCGACTCGGCATCGACGCATCGAGCATCGCCGTGGTGAGCGGCCACGGGTCGCCCGCCAAGGTCGTGGCCGTCGACGGCATGGACGACGAGACGATCCGGCAGGCATTTTCCTGCGAAAATCCCGGGAAAACGCGGGGCATGAAGAAGCGGGAATAAGCGCGTTACCCGTTCGGGAAGTGCGCCAATCTTCGGCCGTTAATGCCTGTCGGGAATGCCTGGTTATCGCTATCCGCCGCAGCGACGGGCGAGTTGACGAGCCTGGCCGCGGGGTGAGTCGTTGCTATCGAGGAGATACACGCCGCGGCCGGCCAGCCACTGGGCCAGCGACACGCGGAAGTGGCGGGCGTGCCCGAAGGGCCGCCGCTCGTAGAGCTTCAGTATGACCGTGCCGTCGGGCATGTACCGCACATGCCGCACCGGCCGGTTGTGGAACGTGGTGATTTTCACCATGTGACCTTCCCAGAAAAAAGAAAGGCAGAGCCGACACCCGAAGGCGTCAGCCCTGCCGTGACAAACACAAAGAGCCGATCGGGCTGCGACGCCCGTCGGCCTTGGTCCCGCCTAGGCCGTTAGCCGGACCGCCTGGGCGATGCGTAGAGTTCCGGTAAGCAGTTCCGCCTCACCTACAGAAAGGGCCGACCCATGCTGTCGCCGTCTATGCCGCTCGTGATGCGTTTCGTTCTCGCTGCCGCCGTGATTCTGCCGGCTGCCTCCTACGCCGCCGACGCCCCGCACGCTGATGCAGCCGCTAAAGACGCGTGCATCAAGGCCTGCAACGAGTGCCTCCGGGCCTGCCGCGAATGCATCTTGGGCTGCGACTGCCCGGGCTGTGAGAAGACCTGTCTGACCTGCATCGAGACGTGCCGGGCCTGTGTCGCCCTCTTGGAGTACGACTCCGCGATGGCCGAGGAGATGTGCGAGGTCTGCGAGGAGGCGTGCGAGCAGTGCGCCGCCGAATGCACGAAGTGCGGCGACGAGCCTTGCTGCAAGACGTGCGCAGCGGCCTGCAAGAAGTGCCACGACGCCTGTAGGGCGATGCGGCATTGAGAATCGCCGAGGGCTGGTGCTGGCAGCCGCTCAAGACTCCCGAAACACGAAGTAGACCGCCGCGCAGATGCAGAGGGCGGCCCACAGGTAGTTGAGCTTGAGCGGCTGCTTCATATAGAGCACCGCGAACGGCACGAACACGGAGAGCGCGATCACCTCCTGCAGGATCTTGAGCTGCCCGAGATTCATCGCCGTGTAGCCGATCCGGTTGGCGGGCACCTGCAGAAGGTACTCGGCCAGGGCGACGCCCCAGCTGACCAAGGCCGCAATGAACCACGGCCGGCCACTCATGTCCTTCAGATGGGCGTACCACGCGAACGTCATGAACACGTTCGAGCAGATCAAGAGCAGTGTGGTCTGGAGTAATACGGGCATGGCGTGTAGGTCCTTGGCGGAGCGATAAAGCCGAAGAGCAAATCTACTCGGCGTCACCGTTTGGCCGGGAGGCGCAAGGCCGCCATATACTGTGCATTCAGACCACAGGTCGGACTTCCAGGGCGTTGTATGCCTACCCTCTACGTCGAAACGTCCATCGTGAGCTACCTGCGGAGCCGACCGAGTGCGCAAGTGGTGGCCGCAGCCCGCCAACTCCTGACGCGGAAATGGTGGGAGACTGAGCGGCCTAATTACGAACTGGTGACATCCCAATACGTGCTCGACGAAGCCGCCGACGGCGACGCTGAAGTCGCCTCCGGTCGGCTCGCGGCGCTAGCCGGCGTGCCCCTCCTTCCCGTCGAGAATGCAATCCTGACGATTGCCGACGAAATCCTGCGGCAGGCGATCCTGCCACGGTCTGCGAGCGTCGACGCCCTGCACATCGCGATGGTGGCACACCACCAAGTAGACTATTTGTTGACGTGGAACTGCTCCCACATCGCGAATGCCAGAATTCTGCCCAGGGTCTTTGACGTACTCGATGGCTGTGGTCTGCCGCGCCCCATCATTTGCACACCCGAGGAACTGCTGACCGATGACACAGACGCCCTCTGAACGCGATACGACCATCGAGGACATTCACCGGACAAGACGCCGCATCGCGGAGAAGTTCGGTGGTGATCTCAGGGCAATTCTTGAGGACGCCCAAAAGCGGCAAGCCGCCTCCGGTCGCGAGATCTGGCGACCGAAGGCAAAGCCGCACTCGACGAGCGTTTCTCCGACGTCCTGACGTTACGATGCTTTTCGGCGGCGGCCGCCGGCCTTGCGGTTGCCTGCCTTCAGCCAGTGTTTGCTGCACCACTGCGGCACGTGGTCCGGCTTCTCCGTCAGGCGGCGGTAGGGCTCCGGCAGGCCGGCGTCCTCCATCAGCCGCGTGATCCGGGCGCAGTTCTCCATGTGGAACTTCGTGAGCCCGCACTCCTTGGCAATCTCCTTGTAGGTCTTGCCCTCGAGTCGCCGCGTCACGATCAGCCGGGCGTGCCGAACGAGGTCCGGCTCGTGAAACACATTGATGAGGAGCGTTCGCTCGAGCAGCGCCGGTGGCTCGTCTCCGGCTGATGACGCCTGGCGGAGCGGCTCCGCGACGACTGGCGGAAACGCCGCCACCAGGTTCAGCGTGAACTCCAGCCGCGGCACCACCCGTTTGCCATCGATCCGCATGAAGGGAACGAGACGAATCGGCCCGGCGAGCAGCTGCCGCAGGATGACCGCCGCCCGGGCTTCGTCGCCCAGCAGCTGGCCCTTCACGGCCTCCAGATGCTCTAGCAGCTTGGCCGCCGACGGCAGCGGGCCCTTGCGTTTGGACTGCTCCTCGACCTCCTGCCGGCGGGCACGGACGACCGCGAGCTCGCGTTCCCGCTCAGCCAATCGCGAGGTGAGTGATGGCAACGCCCCCTCACCGGTCTCGATCGCCGCCGAGACCCGCTCGATCGCCATAGTCAGCCGTCGCTCGTCCTTGTCGAGCCCCGCCAGCTCCGCGGCGACCGCCCCGCCCTTCGCGTGCAATTCCTTCACGCGGGCCAGGACCGCAGCCCGGACACCGTCGAGTGACAGCACCTCGTTGACGACCGCGTCCAGGATCGCCGGGAAGAGCCGCTCCCTGAGGCAATAGACCCGGTTCCAGCAGTCGCCCTTCGATGCTCCGGAGCAGCGGAAGTTGCCGTCCTTCTTCCCGTGGGAGTACATCGCCGCACCGCAGATGCCACAGACGAAGACGCCACCGGACAAGAGGCTCCTGCGGTTGCGAGCAGTGCCGAAGAGAGGATGCGCGGCGCCACGGGCAGGCTGATGCTTGATGCGGCGCGAGTCCACGACGGTGTTGGCCCGATACCACAGGTCGTCCGAGACGATCCGCAGGTGTTCGCTCTTCCGCGTCTCCACCTTGTCGGGATCGTTCCAGACAAAGTCCGACTTGCCGGTGCGGAGCTTCCGCCTCGCCACCTTCTTGCGGTACGTCTCGAAGCCCCGATAGATCGTCCGACGGATGATCGAGGTGACGTTGTAGGTGGTCCATTTGACCTGCCGCGACCACTTCGCCTTGGCGAACTTGATCGAATCGAGCCACTCGGCCACCTCCGCAGAGGTCTCTCCGGCGGCAATCCGCTCGAAGACTTCCTGGACCACGGCCTTCTTTTCCTCGTCGACCTCGTCGAAGAATGGGCCCTTGGCCGGCTCCGTCTCTGTCGCTGGCACCGTTGGCCGCCGCTTGTAGCCGATCTTCGTGTTGCCGACGGCCGCACCGCGGGCCCACAGGCCGTCATGTGCCCGCCGGATCCGTAGCCGGGTGTAGAAGTTCGACCGCGCATGCTGCATCTGGCACATGTGCAGGCGGTCAGGCCAGTCGTCGTCGAACGTGTCGAGGATGTCGGACGGACAGATGATCCGGACGCCGGCATCGACGGCCGACTCGAAGAGTTCTCCGGCCTTCGTGTGGTGGCGGTAGAGCCGGCTCGACTCCTCGGCGATGATGACGTCCCACCGCTTGGCCTCGATGCCGGCCCAGACCTGATTGATGCCCGGGCGGTCGGCGATCTCGCCGCTCACCTCGGGCTCCGTGATGACCTCGACGGTGAGCTGCTGGGGCCTATAACCCTTGGGCAGATTTGCCTCGAGGAATGACCGGCAGGACGCGACCTGGTCGTCAATGCTCGACTGCCGCTGCTCCTCCGTGCTGAAGCGGGCGTGGAGCAGGACGCGGAGCGGCTTCCCCGTGGGGATGACGATGGGTTGGCGGAGGTGCATCATTTCGCACCTCCCTTCCGGCCATTGGCCTTCTTGGCGGCCCCGCGGCGGCCACCCCGTTTCGTGGTGCCGGATTTTGCGCCGGGTGACTTCCCCTTTTTGGGTTTTTCCCGGGAAACACTAGGTTTGTTCGCTCCCTGTCGGGGGTAGTCCCGTGAGACTGGCGCCCATGTCGGCAGCCGACGGGTTCGGCAGTTGGTTTCTGTAGCAGCCATCGCCGGCGAGGAGACACGCCGGCTGCTCGGCGAGATCGACCGCCGTATCGCGGAGCTGCCCTCTATCGGTAGCGGCGGGCGATCTTCGCGTCACTTCTGCTTGGCTTCGAGAAATCCGAAGGGCTCGGCCGGCCGCAAGGATGCCGAGGCGTCGCCGCTGTAGGTTTCGCCCCCCTTGAGGGCAAGCCGTTTCACCGGTGCGCCGGCCGTGAGATCGACCTTGTCGAGCGGCACCCAGAAGACCGTCGGGCTCGTCGCGGAGTCGAAGTAGAGCGTGCGATCCTTCTGGTCATGAACCGTCCGCCAGATCGTGCTGGCCACGTTCGGCTTGCCGGGCGTGGTGATGCCTAGCGGCGCGGAAGCATTACGGATCACGCTGAAGACCGACGCGATCGCACGGGATCCGGAGACTTCCGTAGGGATCGCGTTGATGTAGTAGCTCGCCCTTACGAAGCGGTCGCTCGCCCGGATCGTGCCCGGCAGCATCACGTCGCCGCCGATCTCCTTCCAATACTCCGTGAGGGACAGCTGATCATCGAACGGCGGTGAGTTGGTCATCACCGTGTATTGCCGGCCGTGGTGGATCTTCAGCCGGCCGCCGATGTATTCGAAGATCGCCGAGTCGCCCGCCGGGTCGGAGATCGCGAGATGACCCACGCCCGGCTCGCCGTTGGGCAGGATCGGGGCCACGATCGTGAAGGGCTCCTTTTCGAGGGCCGCCACCGCCTCGGCGACCGTGGCGTAGTGATCGAGCACATACTGTGCCCAGCCGCCGATCGACATGTCGGGCCGCCCCGCCACGCTCTTTCCGTAGTCGCTCTCGGCGAGGTAGAGCACGTTGGCGACGAGGCCCTTCTCGTTCATGCCGTCGACGGTCGCCACGCCGTAAAAGCTCACTCCCACGGAGCCGAACCGGCTGGTCCACGTGAGGCTCGTCGGGCCGGCGTTGCCGCTGCGTTTCATGCCCCGCGGAAAGACCCAGATCTCCGACCCGGGATCCTCAACCCAGTCCATCGACCGCGCCACGATCGCGGTTCCGTCATTGAAGACCCGCAGGCAGCGGGTGCAGGCGGATGCCGCGGTCGCGGTGAGCAGCCCCACAGGCAGGGCCGCGACGAGCAGGGCGTGGATCGGGCGGATGAGTCTCATCTTCACGTTCTCCTGGGGATGCTTGAGTTTGCACTGCGACCTGAAGAAGCGTGCATGGCAAAAAGGGGCACGATGCATTGGGTCTGATGTTCGCCGATCCGGGTCGCCGCGCCCAGGCGCGCCAGGGCCACCGCCGTCAACACCTCGAACACCCGCAGACCGAGGGCCACAAACGGAATCAGGCCGGCGACGAGTTGCACGCGTCGGGAGAGCTTCGGCAGCGGCGCCGCCCAGATGGCCGTCCAGAGCGTCGTGAAGAGAAGCAGGCGGCTCGTTTCCATGCGGTTCGAGTGTAGCCCCCGTGCGGATGAGGCTGCGCCATGGCTTCCGGCGTATCATCGAGGATACAGTTATGGGCGTCACGTTGTTTCCCGGAGGGTCGCCGCATGGACATCGTGTGGTTTTTGCTGATCGGTCTGGCTGCCGGATGGCTGGCTGGTCAGATCACACGGGAAGGCACGTCGAGTCTGGTCAACAACCTGATCGTGGGCGTGATCGGATCGGTGCTCGGCGGATTTTTCTTCGGCCTGATCGGTCTCCAGGCGACCGGCATTCGGGGCAGTCTGGTCACCGCCACCATCGGTGCGATTGCCCTGATCGCCGGCCTTCGCCTGATCAACCGCCAGCGGCCGTGAACGGCAAAGGCCATGAGGCCTTTGTCCGCCGACGGCTAGAACCGCTCGAGTACGAGACTCGCGAGGGCCACGGCCGGCATGACCCAGATCGTGGCCAGCCGCCACCGCCGTGGGATGTTGGCGATCGACGCAAACCACACGAGCCCGATCGCCACGGTGCCATCGAGCACCCACTGAAACGGCACCGCTCCCGATCCGCCGTTTATCCAGTCGACGAGTGGCGCGACGGCCGTCCGCACGGGATCGTCAGCCGGCACGCCAATGAAGCAGCTGCCAAAAACCCGCAGGCCGAATGCTGCAAACGGGATCAACCCGGTGATCAGCTCCACGCGACGGGAAAGCTTCGGTAGCGGCGCCGCCCAGATGGCCGTCCAGAGCGTCGTGAAGAGCAGCAGGCGGATGGTATCCATGAGCTCCACGAATCAAAACCAACCAGGCACGTATCTCGGCCACGATGAATCATCGAGCGGGCCGCCCAATCGTCTGGATGTCGACTTGACTGGGCGACGACGACGAGCACACGGGTAGGTCCCGCATTTAAGTAGACGATCGCATAGGGACATCCAGGTACAAGGACGTGCCGGCGTGTCCCACCGCACGACGCCCCCACTCGGGCCGATCGATGATCCTTTGAAGGGCGCTTGCAACAGCCTTGGTGAAGCCATCGGCGGCGGTCAGGCTGCGTTGGGCGTACCAGTGGGCTGCTGCGAAATGATCGTCTTCCGCGGCCGCGAGGATATCCAGATCAGCCATCGAGCCCGGCCTTTTGGCACGGACGAAGCGGTCTGGTGTGTCACGGAGCCCTCGCGCCGGGTCAGCCTGTGGAAATGCAAGCCCGAGAGGATCGAGGCAATCCATCGGGCAACCGGCATCAACAAGCAGACCGTGCTCGCCATCAGTTGGCACGCCCCCGGGAAGGTGGACGTGCTCTCCTTCGAGACGGTGTGGCCGCTGTTGCTCGAGGAGTATGAGCCGGAAGAAGTGGATACATTTCGGCCGCTGGTCCGGGGCCCTCGCGAGCCGGCGGAATGATATCTCGGCCACGCGTCCCTGCTCACCGCGGCCCCCGACGCCCTCGACCGCCTGCACCCCCGGCGTGAGGCCCGATAGGACCCGCGGCGCTCGATACCGCGATTGGTGCCGCAGCAGGCGAGGATCACCGCTATCACCCGAGGCCCACGCAACCGCCCATGCCGCATTGCGGACGGCCACAACTCTCAGCGGCGGCGGACCGCCCACCGCCATCCGACACGTGGCCACTGACGACGCTCAAGAGCTTGGTGAGCTTCGTGCTGTGGCAGTGGGGGCACTCCGGCTTCTCGTCCCAGCGAATGAGCAGTTCGACTTTCCGGCTGCACTTCTCGCATGAATATTCGTACAACGGCATCGGTTTGGGCTCCCTAACGTGAGGATTGCAATTTACATGGATACGTTCGACGCGATCAACCAGCGACGGAGCGTGAAGGTTTTCGACCCGAACCACCGGTTCACCGCCGCCGAAGAAGCAAAACTCCTCGAGGCCGCGATCCGGTCGCCCACGTCTTTCAACATGCAGAACTGGCGGTTCGTGATCGTTCGCGACCCGGACCTGCGAAAACAGATTCGGGCCGCCGCCGTCGATCAGGCGCAGGTGACCGACGCCTCTCTGCTCATCGTGCTCACCGCCGACCTCGAGGCCTGGAAGAGGTCACCCGAGCGGTACTGGCGAAACGCCCCACCCGAGATCCAGAAACTCGTCACGGGATGGATGGGGCCGTTCTACGACGGCAAGGAGCAACTGCAGCGGGACGAGGCGATGCGGTCGTGTGGCATCGCGGGGCAGACGATCATGCTCGCAGCCAAGTCCATGGGCTACGACTCCTGTCCGATGATCGGCTTCGACCCGGTGAAGGTGGCCGAGATCATCAATCTGCCGAGCGACCACGTGATCGGATTCATGATCGCCGTCGGCAAGGCAGTGAAACCCGCCATGCCGAAGGGCGGCCAACTGGCCCTGTCCGAGGTTGTGGTGCAGGACCGGTTCGCGTGATGGCGTGCACGGGCGCAGCAGCCGATCAGAAGCGCACAAATCGGGTGGGAGGGGGCCTTGCGGCCCCCGTCCCCCCACACCACCGGACGTACTCATCGTATCCGGCGGTTTCCGTCAGGTTTGTAGCTCGAGATACCGTCCCAGGGGGTCGACCAGGCCTTGGTCCCTGAACCACGCCAGGTTCATCGCTTCCTGGGCGGCGGGGGTGCCGGCGAGTCGCCACCACCCCTTGCCGCTGGCCGCCGTTGTCCAGCAGCGGTCTCGGGGGACTCCGAGGCCGTGCAGGAAGTCGGCGATCGGCTTGGCCCGCGTTCGTTGCTTCAACCGTACGCAGCGGAGTTTGCGTCGAACCCAGTGCCCAAGTGCCTCCAGCGGCCGACGTGCTCCCGTGTGTCGGTAGTACGTCACCCAGCCGGTGAGGAATGAGTTGAGTTCGGACACACACCGCCCGAAGCTCACGCCCCGATTACGACGGGTGATCTCGCGAACGCGGTCTTTCGCCCGTTCCAGGCTCTTGGGAGCGATGGTCAGCCGGCCGTCGGGCAGGATGCGGTGCCCGAGGAACTTGCGTTCGCTCACGGTGGCCGCCGCACTCTTCGCCCGATTGACACGCAGCTTCAGTCGCCCTTCCAGGAACGTCGTCACCGAGGCCAGGACACGTTCCCCGGCTGCCTGCGACTGCACGTAGATATTGCAGTCGTCGGCATACCGGCAGAAGGCATGGCCCCGCCGCTCCAGTTCCCTGTCCAAGTCATCCAGCAGCAGGTTTGCCAGCAGCGGGGACAGCGGCCCCCCCTGCGGCGTCCCTTCGTGCCGGGCCACGCAGACGCCGAACTGCATGATCCCCGCTTCCAGGAAGCGGCGGATGATCCGCAGCAGGCGTCGGTCCCGAATTTGCCGGGCCAGCCGCGACATAAGGATGTCGTGGTTCACCCGGTCGAAGAACTTCTCTAAGTCGAGGTCCACCACCGTGGTGCGTCCCTCGGCCACATAGCGGCTGGCTTGTGCCAGCGCCTGGTGCGCCCCGCGGCCCGACCGGAAGCCGAAGCTCGATGACGAGAACGTGGGGTCCAAGAGTCGTTCCAGCACCTGCAGGATCGCCTGCTGGACGAGGCGGTCGACCACCGTCGGAATGCCCAATTGTCGCATTCCGCCACCCGACTTCGGGATCTTGACCCCGCGAACCGGTTGTGGGCGATACGTCCCGTCCTCGAGCGATGCGATGAGTTCCGCCTTGTGATCCGCGATCCAGGCCTTCAGGTCGCCGACAGTCATGCCGTCGACGCCAGGAGCACCCTTGTTCGCCTTCACGCGGCGGCACGCACGATTCAGGTTCTCTCGGTCGGTCACCTCCTCCATCAGGTTCTCGGTCAAGGCTCGTCCTTGGTCCAACGCCGTGGCTGCTTGCCGCTCCTCGGGCCGGACAGATCGGATGCCGTCCTCTCCGTCCTGGTCGTGGCATGGGGCCATCGAAGGGGCTTCGAAGTCGAAGACCCGTTGTCGATGCGTCCCACCTTGCTGCTGCTCCGCAGTCATCGAGTCGTTCCCGACTGCTCCTTGCTCAAACGGATTCGGCCCTTCGCCCGCCAGTAGGCCCGGTCGCCCGGACGATGCAGTGGACTACTACGGCCTCTGCTGACTTCTCCCGCCCCGTCTCCACACGTTGCCGCAGGGATAGCGGGGAATCGCCCCCGCAGGACGGAAGACCTCTCAGGTTAAGCCCTTGATCTTTCCCCCGGGCCCCGCCGGATTTACCTGATACGCGCTCCGAGTGACGGTCGGGCTTCCGCGTCCATTGCCGCGTTACCCCGCGTATCCAGCCTTGTATCCGGTTCCTGTTCGTCGGGTCCGGGTTGTGGCATCAGCTCCCTTCAGATTCCGCCTCGCGGCGGACACCCTGGCCTAGCCTCGCGGTTCCGGTCACCACGGCCCGCAGAGAACTTGCATCTCCGAGATCAAGAACATGCCTGACAAACAAAAAGCTGCCGCCCCGCGAGGGGGCGGCAGCCGTAGGAGCCATTTGGTGGGCTGCATCAACGGCAGGCCCGTCGACTCGCCGCTATCGGCGCAGCCCTCCGGTACAGTCTTGCGTCACTAGACCACCTCCTTTCGCGAAAGGAATCCCAACCGTCGCGATCACTGCGAGATCGCCGCCGGGCGGTTATCTCCCCGGCCGTCACCGGGGACCGACACCCTGATTGTAGGCGATCCGTCGATTGTGGCAGTACAGTAAAAGGATCATTAGGGATTTCCGTGGGCCATCACGTGGAATACGCCACCCATGTGATCTGGGCGGGTTCCCGCGAACAGCCCCGCGGATCCCCCGGCTCGCGCCGGAGGCTTCATGGGTGCGTGGCCATGTGCCGGTTCATGAAGCCCCGGGCGCCAAGCCCGGGGACGGCGGACCCACGGAAAACCCGGATGGACCAAATTACAAAACCCATGGGAAGAAGCGTCGTACTCGCCGGGGCCGCCCGCTGCCAGCGCTGCAGCCAGCCGCCGCGGTGGTGCGTCTGCGACGCGTTCCCGCCCGTGCAGACGCGGCTCGCGGTGCACGTCCTCATCCATCGGCACGAGTGTCAAAAGCCGTCGAGCAGCGGCACCCTCGTCGCCCGGGCCGTGGCCGGCGCAGTGCGTCACGTCTATCAGAGACTAAGCCGCCATTTTCCGGCCACGGGGCTCCCGCCCGACGCCGTCGATCCCGACCGCGAACTCTGGATTCTCCACCCGTGCGGCGCACCCTTTCCTGCGGCCCCTCCGGCGGCGGACGAATCGCGCCGTGCCGGCATCCAGATCCTGCTGCTCGACGGCACCTGGCGGCAGGCGGGTGAAATGCTCCGCACCGTGGAAGCGCGTGGGCGATGCGTGCGACTGCCCGATGCAGATTCGGCACCGAGCCGCTACTGGCTCCGCGACCAGGCGGCGGCCGGCCACCTCTCCACCGCCGAGGCACTCGCGAACGTCTTGCATGCGGTCGGCGAACCGGCGGCGGCGCAGGGGCTGCGGCTGCACTTCGAACTCCACGTCTACGCCACGCTCCTCGCCCGGGGGAAACGGGAGATGGCCGAGCGGTATCTCGGACACTCGCCGTTGCTCACCGAGGGCCGCGACGCCCTCGACCGGCTGCACGCCCGCTGAGCCGCCGCCGTCCCGTCATGATCGCTGCAGGCGGTGCATCACGTCCCAGACGTCGTGGAGAGCGTCCACGTATCGCGGATCGCCGGCCTGCCTGTGCGCCCGGCTCTTGAAGTTGCCGTAGTCGATCTCAGCGGCCAGGTCCCGCGCCACGTCGGCCCAGACGGCCTTCGGGACGACGAGGCGATACCGGTAGTCGGTGTTCGCTGTCTCCGCGATCTCGCAGCCCTGCAGCTGCGGGAACCGCTCCCGCAGCGACTCCAAGTGCCTGCGCGACCGGCCCCGCACCATGAGCAGGTCCTCGTCGATCGCCGTGGATTTTCCGGACAGGTCCCGAGCACAGACGACGCTGTAGAAGCCGTATTGGGTGAACAACCACACGGGAGACTCCTTGGTTCCTGGTGCCGAATCCATTGCACCATCCGCGATGGACAACCCTGGTCCGTGGCCGCCGGCCCCGGAACAGCGGGCTTCCGGGGCGAGGCGCTCAATCCCGGCCCAGGAACGCAAACCGCGGCACCGGCCGACCGCCGACCTCGACCGTCTCGGCGAACATCGCCGCCGGCCGCACCCACAGGCCGCGATCGCCGTACTCCTGCCGGTAGACGACGAGCTCCTCGAGCGTCTCGCTGTGCCGGGCGATACCGAGCACCTTGTATTCCCGGCCCTTGTAGTGGCGGTACCGGCCAGGGGTGATGTCGGTCATGCGTCGACTCGTGCAACGAGGGCCGGTGCTACCCGCGGTTCATCCACGTGATTGAAAGCTGCAGCACCGTGGCGATCGAGACCCAGACGAAGTAGGGAACCTGGGCCGCGGCCACCCAGCGGGCGTGGGGCCAGACGGCCAGCATCATCCACAGGATCGTGCCCCAGACGACGAGGATGTCCACGGCCGCCAGAGGCAGATTCCGCATGCCGAACTGGATCGGCGTGAAGAGGAGGTTCGCCGCGAGGTTGATGGCAAACGGCAGCGCGATGACGAGCGGCAACCGGCCCCGTCCGGCCTGCACGAACACGAAGCCGAACGTGGCGATGATGACGGGATAGAGGATCTGCCAGATCAGGCCGATCGTCCGCGGCGCGGGCGTCCAGGACGGCTTGGCGAGGCTCTGATACCAGTCCATCCACGGAACGTCGGGCATGGGACGGGGTTTCTACGGATGCTTCCGATCCTCGGTGCGCCGCTCCAAACTCTACAGCGACGCCTTCGACATGATCAAATCGCACGGTGACGCCCGTGTGGCCGCAGGGCGGTCCGCAACCGACCTCGGGCCGACCATTCGCGGTCGCGAAACCTTGCACCGCCCCGACCGTTCAAGCGGAGAGTCCCCCTGTTATTTCCTGCGCCCAGCGAACCTCGAGCCCATGACCGCAGTCCAGCCGATAGCCGGTCCGGTCGCCCGTGCCGCAGCCGTGTTGTCGCTCCTCTTGGCCCCGGCCGCCGCCCAGCCGGCACGCCCGCGGAAGCCTTCGCTCGACGACACGATCCGGGCCAACGTGTACGCCGACAACTGGTTCGTCCTCTACGTCAACGGTGAACTCGTCGCCGTCGATTCGATCGCGTTCCTCCCCCATAACGTGATCTCGGTCGACATCCTGCCGAAGTACCCGATGACGATTGCCGTGATGGCGAAGGACAATGCCGACCCGAAGACCGGCATGGAATACGCCAATACCAGCGTGGGCGACGCCGGGTTCATCCTCAAGTTCGCCGACGGCACCGTGACCGATGGATCGTGGAAGGCCCGCTGCTTCTCGCACGGACCCGTCGGCGGCGACACGACGAACCCGCGTGTCGAAAACACGCCGATCCCGGAGGACTGGTTCGCGGTGGACTTCGACGACGCGGGCTGGAAACGGGCCCGCGAATACACGGAGAAGGGCGTCGGCCCCAAGCAGCCGTTCTACGAAGCCGACTTCGCAGGGGCCCGGTTCATCTGGAGCGACGACCTGAAGCTCGACAACACCGTGATCTTCCGCCGCCGCGTGGAGGCACCGCCCGACGGCAAGTCGCGCCCCGACTTCACGGGCCTCAACGACGTCGTGCCCGAGGGCGGCCCACGGCGGCCCGGCGACCGACCGCCGCGCGACCGGCCGCCTCGGGAAGGCCAGCGATGACGAGCCACTGCCGCTTGTCCGCATCGTTGTGCGGTGGGTCGCCGTCATCGCGGCCGCGGCCCCGGCCGCCGAGCGGCGGCCCAACGTCGTCCTCATGATCGCCGATGACCAGGGCTGGGACGGACTGTCGGTGGAGATGGCTCCGGGTGACGTCGGCTCGAAGTCGCGGTTCATCCAGACGCCGAACCTGGAGCGGCTCGCGGCGCAGGGGATGCGGTTCTCCAACGGCTACGCGCCCGCACCGGTCTGTTCGCCGACGCGAATCTCGATCCAGACCGGCAGGAGCCCGGCCGCCCTCCACTGGACGAAGGCGGCGCCACCCGAGGAGGGCCACGCGCTCATCGAACCGCGGCTCGTGAAGCGGATTTCATCGGACGAAACGACGATCGGGGAGCTGTTGCGGGAGGCCGGCTACGCCACCGCCCACTACGGCAAATGGCACATTGCCGGAGGCGGGCCGGAAGCGCACGGCTACGACGCGAGCGACGGCGACACCGGCAACGAGCAGGCCATGAGGTTCGCTGAAACGAATCCCGTGGACATCTTCGGCATGGCCGAGCGGGCCGCGGCTTTCATGCGGAAGAGCCGGGACGCGGGCAGGCCGTTCTACACCCAGCTCTCCTGGAACGCGCTCCATGGGCCGCAGAACGCCCGACAAACGACCCGCGAGAAATACGCCCGCCTCATGGGCGGCTCCGGCGACGACAAACGGACCCAGACCGCGGCCCTCGCGGAGGATCTCGACGAGGGCGTGGGCAGGGTGCTCGACGCGATCGACCGGCTCGGCATCGGGAAAGACATGTACGTGATCTACACGTCCGACAATGGCTCCGGCGGGGGCGGCAAGCGGGGATCCTTGAGTGGCGGCAAGGGATCCGTGTGGGAGGGGGGCATCCGTGTGCCGTTCATGGTCCGCGGCCCGGGCGTCGCCGCCGGATCATGGTGCCACGTGCCGGTGGTGGGCGCGGACCTCCTGCCCACGTTCTGCGAGTGGGCCGGCGTGCCCGCGGCCGCGCTCCCCAGGGGCGTCGAGGGGGGCAGCCTTGCGGGCCTGCTCCGCAACGGCGGCAAGGCCGCGATCGAGCGGCCGCGCGAGGAACTCGTGTTCCACTTTCCGCACTACCAAAGCGGAAACGCGCCGCATTCGGCGATCCGCGTGGGCGATCTCAAGCTCATTCTTTTCTACGAGGACGAATCGGTGAAGCTCTTCGATCTCGGCAAGGATCCCGGCGAGCGGGTGGATCTCGCCGCCGCGCGTCCTGCCGACGCCGCCAGCCTGCGACAGCAGCTGGCGAACTACCTGGCCGACGTCGGTGCCCAGTTGCCGCAGCCGAATCCGGCCTACGACGCGGCCGCCGCGGTCGATCCACGGCCGGGCGGCAAGGGTGGCACCAAGAAGCGGAAGGCGGCCAAGACCAGACCCGATCCACAGGAGGACGAGGATCCATGACGAACCCGAACCGCCGAGCCGCCTGGCTCGCCACGGTGCTGCTGGCGACGGCCGGCGGCCTTGCCCAGGCCCATCCCTGGCACCGGCATCGAGCGGCTGATGTCGAGCCCCTGCCGGCGACGACACTGGCCGCGCCGGACACGCCCGAGCCGCCGCCGACCGGGCCCTTCATCCTCGTGGCGGCGCCGCGTGCAGCCCGCGCCGCCGCCGTCGATATCGCCGCCACGTTCGCGGTGTTCGAGAAGCGGGGCGACGTCACCACCCGCCGCGACGACCGCTGGTTCTACGTGGAGTCGAACGGCATCCCGGACCACCCGCTGATGGTGGGCATCCGCGCCTGGCAGCAGCAGGTGCCGCTGCCCCAGCCCTATACCGGAGACAACGCCTGGCGGATCCCGCTGCACCCGGTGCCCACGGCCGAGCCGGTGACCACGAAGGACAAGTTCCTCCGTGGCGCGATCGCGCTGGCCGTCAACGGGATCCCGATCTTCAATCCGCTCAACAACCGTGGCGAGGACGCCTTCGCGATCGGCGAACTCGACGACCATGGCGGCCACTGCGGACGGGCCGACGACTACCACTACCACGTCGCCCCGGTCCATCTGGAAAAGGCCGTCGGCAAGGGGCAGCCGATCGCCTGGGCGCTCGACGGCTACCCGATCTACGGCTACACGGAGCCCGACGGCTCGCCGGTCAAGGGACTCGACTGGATGGGGGGCCACGAGGATGCCGCGGGCAACTACCACTACCACGCGCAGAAGCGTTACCCGTATCTCAACGGCGGTTTCCGCGGCGCGGTGACGGAACGCGATGGGCAGGTGGATCCGCAGCCGCGGGCCCGCGGCATCCGCGAGGCCTTGCCGCCGCTGCGTGGGGCGAAGATCGTCGCCTTCGAGGAGAAGAAACCGGGCACACGCCTGCTGACCTACGAGATCGAGGGCCGCAAGGGCACGGTCGAGTACACGGTCCAGGCCGGCGGGGCCGCGGCGTTCACGCTCACCGACACGTCGGGCAGGAGAACCGAGCAGACCTACCAGCCGCGCGGTGCCGGTGACGGGCGTGGCGGCCCGCCGCGGCGCGACCCGCCGCCGCCCGCCGGCCGTCGTCCGCCGCCTGACGATCGCCCCGAGCGGCCTGGAGACCGCCCGCCACGGCGGGACGGCGGCCCGCCGGACGGCCCGGCCGCGGCGAGCACGCCGGCGGCGGGCGCGCTCGCGCCGACGAGTCCCGCGATCGGCCCGGACCGCAGACTGCCGGTCGATTTCACCTGCGACGGCGCCGGCGCCTCGCCGCCCCTGGAGTGGAAGCCGGGCCCGCCCGGAACGAAGTCCTACGCGGTCGTGCTCTGGCATCGCGCGCCCGACCGGCTCAAGTCCTACTGGCTGATCCACGGCATTCCCGCCGACGTCACGCGGCTGGAGAGGAACTCCCGCACCGTGGGCATGACGGGGCTCAACGACAAGGGCCGAGCCGGGTACGACCCGCCGTGCTCGAAGGGGCCCGGCCTCAAGGAGTACCACCTCACCGTCTACGCGCTGTCGGCCGACCCACCTGCTCCCGCCGGCGGCATGACTCGCGACTCGCTGCTCGAGGCGATCCGCGACATCACGCTCGCCGAGGGAAACTTCACGTTCGCCTACGATCGGGGCCGGCAGTGAGCCCGACCCGACTCCTCTCCGCGGCGATCTTCGCCCTCGCGGCCGCCGGCTTCGGTGGCGCGTCGGCGGCCGAGCGCCGCCCGCCGAACGTGATCCTGATCCTCATGGACGACATGGGCTGGCGGGACGTCGGCTTCATGGGCAACGGCTTCGTGGAGACCCCGCACATCGACGCCCTCGCGAAGCGGGGCCTCGTGTTCACGCAGGCCTACGCGAGCGCGCCCAACTGCGCCCCGACGCGGGCCTGCCTGATGTCGGGACAGGTCACGCCCCGGCACGGCGTCTATACGGTGGTGGACCCGCGGCAGCCCCGCGGCGCGCCCTGGCACAAGCTCATGGCCGCCGACAGCAAGGCGGAACTGGCGACGGACATCGTCACGATCCCCGAGGCCCTCCGGACCCGCGGCTACGCCACCGGCTTCTTCGGGATGTGGAACCTCGGCCGCGGCCGCCAGGGGCCGGTGACGCCGGGCGGCCAGGGATTCGACACCGTCGTCTTTCCGGAAACCATAGGCTTCGGGAAGGACGCCTACTTCGACGGCCGGGGCACCTACCTCTCCGACCGGCTCGCCGACGAGCTGCTGGTGTTCGTCGAGCAGCACCGCGACCGGCCGTTCTTCGCCTACCTCGCCGACCATGCGGTGCACGCTCCGTTCGAGCCGAAGCCCGACCTGCGGGCCAAGTACGAGCAAAAGGCCGCCGCGGGCCGCGACCGCCGCGACGACCCGGCCTACGCCGCGACGATCGAGGCCGTGGACGCCAACGTCGGCCGGATCGTGGCCGCGATCGGGAAGTTCGGCCTCGCGGACGACACGCTCCTGATCTTCACCTCCGACAACGGCGGCACCCCGCAGCACACGCCGCCGCTCCGTGGCAGCAAGGGCGAACTCTACGAGGGCGGCATTCGCGTCCCGCTGGTGATCGCCGGCCCGGGAGTGGCGCGGCCGGGCACGACCTGCGACACCGCCGTCGCGAGCATCGACCTCTACCCGACGCTCCTCGAACTCGCCGGGGCGAAGCCGCCACGGGGCCAGATTCTGGACGGCGTCAGCCTGATGCCGCTGCTCGCGAGCCGGGCCACGGCCCCGCGCCGCCTCTTCTGGCACTTCCCCTGCTACGTGGGCCGGGCGACGCCCGCCAGCGCGGTCCGCGACGGGAACCTCAAGCTCGTCCAGTTTTTCGAGGACGGCGGCCGCGTCGAGTTGTACGACCTGACGACCGACCCGCGGGAGGAGCACGATCTCGCCACACAGCGGCCCGACGAGGCACGGCGACTCGCGGAGTCGCTTGCGGCTTGGCAGCGGGACACCGGTGCCGCGATCCCACGGGCAGCGAACCCCGACTACGATCCGCTGGCCGAGAGGCCCCGCGGTCGACCGGGCGGAGCCGCGGGGGGCCGCCGCGGGCGGGGCGCCGCCGAGCGGGATCGGCCTTGAGGCCGGCCGGCGCCGGCTCACCACGGCCCGCGGACGTTCCCGATCGGTGCCGGACGGTCACTCCCGGGCTTTGAGGTGCTGCGCCACCTCGACGAGCGGCGCCGTCCAGATCGATGCCCGTTCCTTCCCCAGCCACTCCACGAGGGCTCGGTGCTCCTCGTCGTCGACGAACAGCTTGTGGGTGCCTTTGCCGACTCCGTGGAACATGTAGATGATCCACGCCCCCCGCGCCCGCGCATCCTCGATCTCGGCACGGAGTTGCTTGAAGGTCTTGCCGTCGCCCGAGAAGTGGCCGAGTCGCGTGAACGCCGGCTTTGCCGGATCGACCGGCTGGTTGGTGACCGTGCCGCGGGCCGCGACGAAAAGATCTTCGATGATCGGATCCATGGGTTGCTGCTGGTCTCCGCGCCCGATCGTCAAGTTGCAGCAGTTGTTGCCATACGAACGGGGGCGACCGCCGTCGAGGATGTCGAGCACCTTGCTGGCGACCGCGAGCTCGTCCTTGAACCGGGTGGCGCTGTAGTTCGCGAGATCGTATTCCTCGGCGAGCCAGGCGAATCGCTCGGGCGGCTCGCGGCGGCAGGGATGGAAGAGGGAATGATTGCCGAGTTCGTGTCCGCGGCCCGCCACGCCCTTCCAGGCGTCGAAATCGCGGAGATTGTGGATCGAGAGGTAAAACGTCCCACGCAGCCCGTGTGTGTCCAGCAGCGGTGCGACACTTCGATGGTGGACGGTCAGGCTGTCGTCGTAGGTCAGCGACACCGCGCACCTAACGCCGTTCGGCCAGACGGCTTTTGCGGCGGACGAGTCGGGCTCGGCCGCCTCGACATGGGCCGGGAGGATGCCGCGGGCGCAGCACAGCACCGCGAGGAGCACGAGCACCGACGCCGCTCGATGCACGGGGCGGATGGTCATGGGTGGCACGTTCCTTCGAAGGTCTATACCCGCGCCGGACGGCGGTGACAGTCTACCCGTGATATCTCGGCGATTGCCTCACGGATGCCGTGGGCTCCGGCACTTGGCGGCGCTCTCGAACGACCACGACGCCCGGTCGCGTGCTTGCGTCAGCATCGCAAGGGCCGCGGTCGGCAGGCCTTTCACGGTGCTCGGACCCGACACTGCCGAACCGAAAAACGGAGAGGGCGGGATTCGAACCCGCGGTCCAGCTTTTGACCGGACACGTCTTTAGCAAAGACGCGCATTCGACCGCTCTGCCACCTCTCCCAGGCCGCGAAATCACCGTGGACACGCGGACTGCTCGTCGCGACCATTCTGGACCGCGGGACGCCGTCCCGCAAGGAGGTCTCCCGTGCGTGCCGTCGCGTTTGCCTGTGTCGCCCTCGCCGCGACGGGAGCAGCGGCCCGCGCGGCCGAACTTCTCTCCGCCGCCCACGCGAGCATCCGCGCCGAAGATGCCGGCCGCCACGTGGCGGCACTCGCCGACGACGCCTTCGAAGGCCGCGAGGGCGGCACCCGAGGCGGCCGTGCCGCCGGGACCTACATCGTCGCCGAGATCGACCGCATCCGCGCCGCCGGCGGCGACCTGCAGCCGGCCGGCGACGGCGGTTCGGTCTTCCAGGCCTTCGGTTCGATGCGGAACATCCTCGTCCTCCAGCCCGGCGGCGATCCGACGGCAGCCGGGGAACTGGTGGTCGTGGGAGCGCACTACGACCACGTGGGCTACGGAAACGCCGCCAACAGCTACGGGCCCTTCGGATTCGTCCACAATGGCGCCGACGACAACGCCTCCGGCGTGGCCGGCCTGCTCGAACTGATGGAGGCCATGCAGCGGCTTCCCACCCGGCCACGCAGGCCGATCCTGTTCGCCTTCTGGGACGGGGAGGAGAAGGGCCTCCTGGGCTCGAGCCACTTTCTCCGGGTGCGGCCGGCCGCCGTGGCCGGCAAGGCGATCGTGTTCGCCGTGAACCTCGACATGATCGGCCGCCTGCGGGGCGAGCGGCTCGAGGTCTTCGGCACGCGGACCTCCCCGGGCCTGCGATCGGCGGTCGTACTCGCCAACAACGCGCCGGAGAACGCCGCCGCCCTGGAGCTGGCCTTCGATTGGGACATCGAGGACGACTCCGACCACTATCCGTTCATCGCCGCGAAGATTCCGACGGTGATGTTCCACACCGGGCTGCACGACCAGTACCATCGCCCCGCCGACGACGTCCACCTGGTGAACCTCGACGGCATCCCGCCGGTGGTGCGGCTGGCCTTCGGGTTCGTGAAGGCCGTCGCCGACGACCCCGGGCCGGCGCGACCGTTCAGGCCTGAATCGCGGCTCGAGTCGAACGCCACGAAGCGCCGCCTGGAGGCGGTGGTGCCGGCCGCCGACGGCTCCGCACGCGGCCGCTGGGGCATCGGAACCCGTGAAGACAATGCCGAGCCCGCCGCGCCCGTCGTGGTGCGGGTGACACCGGGCTCGCCCGCGGCCGCGGGCGGGATGCGGCCTGGCGACCGCGTCCTCGGGGTCGATGGCGCGGCGGTGGTCAGCCAGCAGGACATGGTGCGCCGGCTCAACGCGGCGGGGCCGCGGACCGTGATCGATCTGGAGCGGTCCGGCCGGTTTACCCAGGTCACGCTCGAGTCGCGGTAGCTGTCCGTGGACCGAGCCCGGCACGGACTCTCACGCCGAAACAATCGCGGCCGCGGATGGCTGACCATCCACGGCCGTCGTCGCGCCGCGAATCGCGGGCTGGCTGGGGAGCGACGAGTCGTCGCGATCAATCGTCCTCGTCGTCTTCCTCTTCTTCTTCCTCTTCGTCTTCCCAATCCTCGTCGTCGTCCTCCCAGTCCTCGTCCTCGTCTTCGTCCTCTTCGTCCTCGTCGTCTTCCTCTTCCTCTTCGTCCTCCTCGTCGTCGACTTCCTCCCACTCTTCGTCTTCGACGTCCTCTTCCTCCTCGTCGTCTTCGTCTTCGTCTTCGTTTTCGTCCTCGAACTCGTCGTCCTCTTCCTCGTCTTCGTCGTCGTCTTCATCCTCGTCTTCGAAGTCGTCGTCCTCGTCGCCCCGGGAGACGAGGTCATGGCCTGGATGCACACCGCCGGCGGCATCGAAGAGGTCTTCGGCGGCAAGCAGATCCGGCAGTTCGCTCCAGCAGAAAACGTCCACCTGCACCACCTCCTCTTGCCCTCTGCCACTCGCAACGCTGGTCACGGCGAAAACCTCCTGATGTCTCTGGGCGACCGGATCCTCGGCCAAAATCTGTACCCGATCGGGGGAACATCGTCCAATCGGCCGCCGGAAAAAACTTTTCCGGCGGCGCGCCCGCGGACACGCCGCAGCCGTCGGGAAAGTGTGTCGCGGGGCGGGTCGTCCCGCAAGCACTCGGCCGCGGTCAGGACGCCGGGGATTCCGGGGCGGCGTCCGCCGCCGGGGCCGCGGCTCCCGGCATCCGGTCGAGGGGCGGGAGATCCTCGATCCGGGAAAGCCCGAAGGCCGCCAGAAACCGCCGCGTGGTGACGTACACGTTCGGGCGGCCCAGGTCCTCCGCCCGGCCGCCGATGGCCACGAAATCCCGCTCCAAGAGCTGCCGCAGGATCTCCTCGCTGCCGACGCCCCGGATGGCCTCGATCTCCGCACGGGTGACGGGCTGGCGGTAGGCGACGATGGCAAGCGTTTCCAGGGCTGCCGGCGACAGCCGCCCTCCGGAGCCGCCCTCCTGGAGCCGCCGCACCCACGGTCCGAAGGGTGCGCGGGTGAGCAGTTGGAACCCGCCGGCGATCTGCTCGACGCGAAACGCCGACCCGGCGGCATCCTGCAGCTGCCGCAATTCCTTGACGAGCGCCCGGGCGCGGGTTCCGTCTTCGAGCCGCGCGAGTTTGGCCAGGCGGCGGGTCGTGAGCGGCTCCCGGGCCATGAAGAGGGCCGCTTCGAGGCGGGAGAGTTCCTCCGACCGCCGTTGCCCGCCCGGCAGAGGCCTTGGCTCCGCGATCGCCGCCGGCTCCTCCATGGCCAGGAGGCGGCGGCGCGATGCCGCCGGGAGGCCATGCGCCGCGGGAAACGGGCCGCGGGTTGCCTGGACGCGGGCCAGCGCCAAGGCGAGTCCCGGTCGGTCACGATGGCGGTGCCACATGCGCGTCATCAGCGGCCACGGTCACGACCGGACACAGGTCACGAGCCGCGACCCACCGGCGGACGCCAGGCGGTGCGTCGCCGCCATGTTTCGACTTCCGTCAGCAGCAGCCGCAGCGCCGCCGGTCGATCCTCGCCGGCCGCCTGGAACACCCGCTGGAGTTCGCCGGCCGGATCGACGGCCACCCGACACGTGGCCAGCATACCCGTCCCACCCGGAACCCGCTGGCAGCCGATCGACGTCGCCCCCAACCGGACGAGCGCTTCCTCTTCTATCAGCCGCGCGGCGACTGCGGGGCTCTGGGCAGGCTCCGCGGCCTTCGGCGGCGGATCGGTCGGGGGCTGCGGGATCGGCTCCGCGGGATGCCCGGCGACGGCGTTCGATTCCGTCTGCCCACGGCCGGTTCCCGCGGCGGCGGCCCACGCCTTCGAGCCCAGCGCCCGGACGGCCCGGACCAGGTCCGGGGGCACGCGATGGGAGAACATGGCCAGCAGCGGCACGACGACCATGCAGACGGCCAGCAGCAGCGATCGCACTCTCATAGGGGGGGCGAGGGTAGCGACCCGCGTTTCGGGCTGCAAGGCGGAAAGCCCCTCATTCGCCCGCTCAACGGTCGGCCGTCTCGGGTTCGACCAGCACGCGGCGCGGCGCGGTTCCGGCGGCCGGCGTGGCCGGATCGAAGTGGGCCACCCCGGGGGCATATTCGATCGTCGTGGTCTGCCGGGCCGCGGCGAGCATGTCGCGAACCGCCTCCTGGGCCAGTGTCTGCTCGATCTGGGGTCGCATGCCGGCCAGCGTCTTGGTTCCCTCCTGCACGTCGGTAACCTGCATGATGTGCACG
>JBIPLS010000141.1:0-8919 GCA_044368305.1 Pirellulales bacterium | reverse complement strand
CAGATTTCCGGGGGAGACGAGTTCGGTCCACTCGCCGCGCCAGCGCCAAAGCGCCGACGTCGTGCCCGACCGCATCAGCGCCACGAGCCCCTTGCCGTCCGGCTGCAACTGCACGAAGGGCGTGTCGCGCCCGGCCGTTCGGCTCGGGGAAGCAGGATCTAGGAGCCGCCGGTTGGCCCAGGTCCGGCCGTCGAAGCAGTCGATGCCGCGGGTGTCGATGAAAAACAGGTGGTCGCCGAGTGTCGCGTTGAGCCGTTCGCCTTGATGGCGGCCGTGATTCGGCGGCCGACCGATGGGCACGTGTCCAGCCTGCAAAGGCTGATGGATCCAGGTGGTGCCGTCGTAGCCGGATACCACGGGGGCCGCGAGGCCCCAGCCGGCGAACCAGACGCGGCCCCCGGGCTCGAAGAGGATCGGCGTGGCGCCCCGCACGTGGGGCGCGGGCTTGCGAAACTCCTCTTCCACCGCCTTCTGCAACGCGGCGGCCTTGGCCAGCGGATCGGCGGAAGGAGAGGCCTGCCACACCCGCCCGTCCGGCCCGACGCACACCCGCTGCACCGTCGGCGGCAGTGGCTGCCAGAGCACTGCGCCGAACGGCGGATCACCACGGGCGGCCGTGGCCAGCGCTGCCCCGGCGACGACGGCCAGGACGATGGCCCGGCGGCGCGGCACCGGTGCGGGGATCATCCCGGCAACTCGACCGTGCGGCCGGTGCGGAACGACTCGTCGGCCGCGAGCACGATCCGCAGGCTGTTCACCGCGTCGGCCATGTGATCCGAGAGGTCGCGATCGTTCACGATCGCGTCGAGGAACAGCTCCTGCTCCAGCCGGCAGAGGCCGTCGTGGTCGGGCTCGTCGCTGCAGTCGACGAGCTCGTCGGCCCGGGCGAACGAGCCGTCGGCCTTCAGTTCACCGTGATGCAGCCGGAGGCGGCCGGCCCGCGAGTGGCCCTCCACGTCGTCGCTGGCCACGTCCCCCTCCTTGACGCCGGCGATGCTCACGCAGCCCTTCGGCCCGATCACGTCCTTCACGAAGTAGGCGACGTCGCTCATCATCGGGCCCCAGCCGGCCTCGTACCAGCCGACCGAGCCGTCGGCGAACGTCACCTGGAGCTGGCCGTAGTTGTACATCCCGGGCACGAGCTCCTCGGTGAGCCGGGCGCCGATGGCGCTGACGCGGACCGGCCGCGATCGCGTCATGAGGCACATCACGTCGACGTAGTGCACGCCGCAATCGACAATCGGCGACATGGAGTTCATCAGCTGCTTGTGCGTCCGCCACTGGTCGCCGGAGGACTGCTGGTTGAGGTTCATCCGCATCACCAGCGGCTTGCCGAGCGTACGGGCCACGTCCACGAACTTCGCCCACGTGGGATGCACGCGGAGCACGTAGCCGACCACGAGCTTGCGGTTCGCCTTCCGGGCCGCCGCCACCACCGCCTCGGACTCGGCCACCGTCGGGGCGACCGGCTTCTCCAGGAACACGTGGCAGCCGGCCGCGAAGGCCTGCGTCGCGAAGGCGGCGTGGGTGTCGGGGTAGGTGTTGATGGAGACGGCGTCGGGCTTCGTGGCGGCCAGCGCGGTCGCGAAGTCGGAGAACTGCGGGTAGTCGGCCCCCAGGGCCGCGAGCAGCTCGCGGCGGGACTTCTCGCCGCGAGCGACCACGCCCACGATCTCGAAGCCCGGCATGGCGTGATAGGCCTTGGCGTGCGAGGTGCCCATGTGGCCGCAGCCGACGACGAGGATGCGGATCGGTTTGCCTGCCATGCGTGATGCTCCGGGGGAAAGGGGGAGGGGCGGTGCGGACGTGCTCAGGGGGTGCCGCGGCGCGACCGCACGGCCGCGGTGATCAAGGCCCGCAGCTTCGGCTCGGCCCCGCGGGCGACGGCGAGGATCTTCTCGACGGTGGCCACTTCGAGGTGGTCGGGCAGGCACATGTCGGTGATCACGGAAATGCCGAGCACCTCCAGCCCCGCATGCACCGCCACGATCACCTCCGGCACCGTGGACATGCCGACCACGTCGGCGCCGATCCCGCGCAGGAAGCGGTACTCGGCCCGCGTCTCCAGGTTCGGGCCGGTCACCGCCACGTACACGCCGCGGTGGCAGGGAAAGTTCTCCCGCCGGGCGGTCTCCAGGGCGGCATCGACGAGGGCCGGCGTGTACGGGGCCGACATGTCGGGGAACCGGGGCCCGAGCCGCTCGTCGTTGATGCCGATGAGCGGGTTGTCGTTCATCAGGTTGATGTGGTCGTCGATCACCATCAGGTCGCCGCTGCGGTACTGCGGGTTGAGGCCGCCGCACGCGTTGGTGACGACGAGCAGGCCCGCGCCGAGCCGCTGGAGCACGCGGACGGGAAACGTGATCTGGGCGAGCGGATAGCCCTCGTAGGCGTGCTGCCGGCCCTCCATGACGACCACCGGCACGCCCTCCAGGAGCCCGCAGACGAGTTGGCCGGCATGGCCGTGGGCCGTGGACTTCGCGAAGTGGGGGATCGAGTCGTAGGGGATCGTCACCTTGTCGGCCAGGCCGGCGCCGATCCCCCCGAGGCCGCTGCCGAGGATGATGCCCACGGCGGGCCGATGGGGCCACCGGCCGGAGATGAATGCCGCCGACTCCGTGATCTTGTCGAACTGGTCGAGCATGCCTGCTCTCCGCGGGGCGAATGTCCGACGCCCGGGGGCGTCACTCGCCGCCGAGGAGCGCCAGGAAATCGGGATGATTCCGCAGCGACTCGAGATCCGGGTCGGCCTCCATGTGGGCGAGGTCGTCGTATCCCAGCAGGATGGCCCGCGAGAGCGAATCGATCGCCTCGTCGGAGCATCCCGCCCTGGCCAGTGAGCAGGCGAGATTGTAGCGGGCGAGGAAGTCGTCGGGCAGGAGGTCCACCAGCCGCCGGTCGAGTTCGACGGCCCGCTGCAGGAGCCCCTTGCGGGAGACGAGTTCCGCGAGCACCCGCAGCACCTCGACGGCGTCGGGCTTGCGGGCCAGCAGTTTCTCGAAGAAGTCGATGTCGAAATCGAGCTGGTTCAGGCCGCCGAACCATCCGGCAGGCTGCCGTCGGCCGCGGGCCTTGCCGCGGGCCGACTTGCCCGGAACTCCGGGCTCGGGCTCGTCCGGCGTGTGTTGCGGGGACTCACGGCCTGGCATGTCGGTCTCGCGGTCGCGTGCTACTTCTTCCTGGCGGGGCCCTTGGCGGGAGGCGGCTCCTCGTCGCCGTCGTCGGGATGATCCCAGTCGGGGTCGTTCTCCTCCTCCTCGAAGTCATCGTCGAACTCGTCGTCGAAATCGTCGAAACTCGACTCCTCGTCCGCCGGCGGCGGGGAGACGGTCAGATCCTCGTCTTCGCCCAGGTCGTCCTCGTCCTCTTCGGGGTCGCCGGCGGCCCGGACCATGGCCGACCGGCCGCCACCCGGCACCGGGGTCCACGCGGGCCTTCGTGGCCGCGGATCCGGGAGCGGCGACGTGGGCGAGGGGATGGATGAGAAGGCGAGGATCATCGGGCGCGAGCTCGTGCAGGGAGGCTGGGCGTCGCGACAGAGCAAACCCTTTTGGCCGTGCCGCGTCAAGGCGGGCCATTCTACGTGTTCTCCCGCCGGGGATGCGGCACGGAAAACTCGACACGCGAGGCCTCGGCCGCGCGCTGCGGACCGTGCGGCCGGCCGCCGCCGGCTCACGCCCGTCCGCCGGGCGAGCGGGCCCGCGGCCTTCGCGGCGCCGGCCCCGTCCCGCCGGGGCCGTGGATGGCCCGGCGGGCGCGAACTCACGTGTGGTAGTCGGCGTTCAGGTGGACGTATTCGGCCGTCAGGTCGCTCGAATAGAAGCGGATCGCTCCGGGCCCGGCCCCGACCTGAAGCTCGATGAGGGTCTCCCGGGCGGCCTTGATCGAGGCGGAAACGGCATCGGCGTCGAAGGGCACCGGGGCGCCCGCCTGGAACAGCAGCGTGCCGTTGAGCCGCAGCCGCACCTGCGCCGGGTCGAACCGCACGCCGGAGTAGCCCGCCGCCGAGACGATCCGGCCCCAATTCGGGTCGGCTCCGTGCACGGCCGTCTTCACCAGCGGGCTGTCGGCGATCGTGCGGGCGACCTGCCGGGCCTCGTCGCGGCTCGCGCAGCCGGTCACCTCGATTCGCATGACGTGCGTGGCGCCCTCGCCGTCGTCGGCCATGTCCCGGGCGAGCGTCTCGCAGGCGGCCGTGAGGGCCCGGCCAAAGGCCTCCAGTCCGGCCCCGTGGAGCGTGTCGCCGCCCGCGGCACCGTTGGCCAGGAGCAGGACCGTGTCGTTGGTGCTCATGTGGCCGTCCACGCTCACGCAGTTGAAGGAGGTCTCGGCGGCCGCGCCGAGCAGCCGCTGGGCGTCGGCCGGCTCGACGGCCGCGTCGGTGAGCACGACACCGAGCATCGTCGCCAGCCGCGGGCCGATCATCGCCGCCCCCTTCGCCATGCCGAACAGCGTGTAGGTCGTGCCGGCGGAGGCGAACGTCGCTCCGGCCAGCTTGGGCCGCGTGTCGGTGGTCATCATCCCGCGGGCCGCGGTCACCACCGCCTGGTCGTCGGCCGCCAGGCGGGCAGCGGCGTCCTCCAGGCCGCGGGTGATCTTCGCCAGCGGCAGGAACTCGCCGATGATGCCCGTGGACAGGACGAGCACCTCGTCGGCCGAGGCGTTGATCAGGCGAGCCGCGGTCGCCGCCATCGCCCGGGCGTCGTCGAGCCCGCGGCCGCCGGTGCAGGCGTTGGCGTTGCCGGAGTTGATGGCCACGCCGCGGAAGTTGCGGCCCGGCGTCAGGCCGCGGTCGTAGGCGACGGGCGCGGCGAACACGAGGTTCGTGGTGTAGACGCCCGCGGCGACGGCCGGCAGGTCGGAAACGACGAGCGTCACGTCCTCGCGGGAGGCGTTCCGCTTGATGCCGGCGTGCACCGCCGCCACGCGGAAGCCGCGGGGCAGGGCCGGGATGGGCAGGCGGATCGGCGTGTCGGCGATCGTCATGGGTTCATACTAGCCCGGCGTGCTCGGGCAGCCCGAAGAGGACGTTGAAGTTCTGGACGGCGGCGCCGGCGGCACCCTTGACGAGGTTGTCGAGGCAGCTGATGAGCAGCACCCGGCCGCGGACCACGCGGGCGGTGATGTCGCAGAAGTTTGTGTCCACCGTGTCCTTCGTGCCCGGCAGGTGGTCCACGATCCGCACGAACCGCTCGCCGGCATAGGCCTCGCGAAGCAGCCCCATCACCTCCGCCTCGGTGACGGGCTTCCGGGGGCGAACGTAGATCGTGGAGAGGATGCCGCGATCCATCGGGGCGAGTTGCGGCGTGAAGATCACGGCCGGGCGGACACCGGCATGGCGGGCGATCACCTGCTCGATCTCGGGAGTGTGGCGATGGCGGCCGACGTTGTACGCCGACATGCTCTCGTTGCATTCGGGGAAGTGGGTCATCAGCTTCGGCTGTCGGCCCGCGCCGCTGACGCCGCTCTTCGAGTCCACGATCACGTCGTCGGTCTCGAACAGGCCGCTCTTCACCAGCGGGGCGAGCGGCAGGATCGCCGACGTCGAGTAGCAGCCGGGATTGGCGACGATGGTCGCGGCGGCGATGCGGGAGCGGAACAGCTCCGGCAGGCCGTAGACGGTCTGGCCGAGCCGGGCGGGGTCGGGATGCTCGTGGCCGTACCATTCGCGGTAGGTGGCGGCGTCGTCGAGCCGGTAATCCGCGCTGAAGTCCACCACCTTCGCTCCGGCGGCGAGCACGCGGGGCAGGATCTCGGCGCTCGCGGCGTGCGGCAGGCAGCCGAAGACGCACTCGGCCCGCCGCCCCACCTCCTCCGGCTCGAGATCCTCCAGCGGCAGGTCGAGCCGGGAAACCAGGCTCGGGTGGACGGTCGAGATCGGCGTCTTCCCCTCCTGCCGGCTGGTGACGGCGACGATCTTGGCGTGCGGATGGCGGAGGAGGATCTTGATCGCCTCCAGGGCCGTGTAGCCGGTGGCGCCGAGGATGGCGACGGTGACCTGCCTGCTCATGACGATGCCTGCACTGCCGGGATGGGTGGGGCGGACCGCCGCGGACGCGACGTTATAGCCGGGGCGCGGGATTCACTCTATGGAGCGGAAGCGGCCGCGGGCACGACCCAGCCGACGGGCTGCGTCCAGGCCTGCTGCTTTTGTCCGTCCCACACCGGGTCGGCGGGCGGCAGGCTCGAGGTCACGACGGCCCGCACGTAGAGCTCGCGGCCGGTGAGGCGATACTCGGCCTCGACGCCCTCCACCGTGGCGAGCACCTCACCGATCCGCTCCGAGTAGCGGTGCCGATGACGGCCCCGCTCCTTGGCGTCGGTCGCCGGGTCGGCGGCGGCTTCCAGGGGCGTGCCGCGGGTGTCGACGCCGGCCAACGTGCCGATGAATTGCACCGTGTAGTTCACGCCGGCGGCGGGTAGGACCGCGACCCGCAGCACTTTTCGGTCGGTGTCGTAGACCACGTCGCGAAGTTCGACGCCGGTCGAGGCGTAGAAGTCACCGCGTTTGATCGCCCGAATGATGTGCTCGGGGGTGAGGTAGGCCGCCCGCACCATCACCCAGCCGCGGCCCGGCCGCGAGTCCTCCGGCGGCCCGTGATAGTCGTGGCTGTCGTCGGTGGCGAGGCCGAAGAGCGGAGGGGCGGCGAGATCGACCAGCCGGATGGTGTTGGCGATGTCCCACAGCCGGTCCACGTCCGGCCGCCGCGCATCGCCCCGCTGGTTGACCTTCGGGTGGCCGTTGAAGACCTCAAAGTGGCGTTCAATCACCGCGTGAGCCAGGTCGTGGGGTGTGACCGCGTAATGGAAGTTGGGATGGTTGAGATGGGCGAGGATCTCGCGACCCGCCTTCTCGGCCTGGTCGTGCACGGCCCGAAGGTTGGCGTTGATCGTCTCCACGATCGTCGCTCCGCCGAGCGGCTGGATCGGCTCGGTGATGTTGGTCGCACCGATGTGCACGGGCACGCCCTCGGCCGTGTCGCTGATCTCCTCGGCGGGAATGAGGAGAAAGCGCCCGCTCTCCTCGACGAGGGCCCGAAACTCGTCGAGCGGTTTGAGCCGCACCTCCGCGGCGTCGCCGCTGCCGCGGCGTTCCACCCAGGCGGCGCCGAACCGCTCCGCGCAGCGGGCCACGACGGCCGGGCCGCCCCGCTTGAGGAGGTCGGCCTCCGGCATCCACCGCACCCCGCGGGCGAGGACGTTGTGATCGGAGAGGGCGAGAAAGTGGTAGCCACGTCCGCGGTACCAGTCGGCAACCATCTCCGGGAAGTCGTCACCGTCGCTCCAGAAGGTGTGGGTGTGGAGGTTGCCCTTCCACCAGCGAACGTCCGCCGGAGCGGCCGCCGCGGATGCCGTGGGCGTGTCGTCCGCGGCCCGACAGACCGCCGCCAGGCCGCAGCCGAGCAGGGTGGCGAGGATCATCCGCACGGCGTCGCGAAGGCTGGGCATCAGGGCAGGCTCCGTTCGGCGAGGAGGGTGGATTCGATCAAACGCACGAGCCAGCCGGCCACCGCCCGCTTGGAAGCCCGCTTCGAGCCGACGTGCTCGTGCCGGGAGTCGTAGACCGCCACGGCCGTCTCGTCGGCCTCCAGGGCCGTGACGTCGTTGACCACGATCAGGTCGCACCGCTTGGCCGTGATCTTCTCGAACGCCCGCCGCGGGTCGGCTCCCGGCTCCAGGGCGAAGGCCACGAACCACTGGCCGGGACGCTGCCGCCGGGCGAGTGTCGCGATCACGTCGGTCGTAGCCCCGAGTTTGAGCGCCAGCCCGGCTCCCGTGCGCGGAATCTTGCCCGCCGTGCGCCGCACGGGCTCGAAGTCGCAGGGGGCGGCGGCGGCGATGACGCCGTCGCACTTCGGCAGTTCCGCGAGCGCGGCGGCGAGCATCTCGGCCGTCGTCACCACGGGGATCACGCGGGCCTTTCTGGGGTAGGCGACCTGGACGGGCCCACTGACGATCGTCACCCCGTGGCCACGGGCGAGCGCCGCCGCGGCGAGCGCCCGGGCCATGCGGCCGCTGGAGGCGTTGGTGAGATAGCGGACGTCGTCGATGTACGCCCGCGTGGGGCCGGCGGTGAGCAGGATCTTCGCCATCGGGGCCGGCGTCGGTCAGGAGGGATTCTTGCGGGGCCGATCGGCGAGCGTCGCTGTGATCCGCGTGGCGATCTCCTCCGGCTCCGCCATCCTACCGGCGCCGTGCTGCCGGCAGGAGAGCCAGCCGGAGCCGGGGGGGACGATCACCGCTCCGTCGGCCGCGAGTCGGTCCACGTTCCGCTGCACGGCCGGCTTCGCCCACATCGCGGCATTCATCGCCGGGGCGATGAGCACCGGGCACTCGGCGCAGAGCAGGAGCGTGGTCAGGAGGTCGTCCGCGGCGCCGGCGGCGGCCTTGGCGAGCAGGTCGGCCGTGGCGGGGGCGACGACCAGGAGGTCGGCCCGTGCGGCCAGTTCGATGTGGGCTCCGAGCGGGAAGGCCGCCTGGTCGAACGACCGCGACGCGACGGGCCGCCCGGTGAGCGCGGCGAACGTGGCGGCGCCCACGAACCGCCGCGCGTTGCGGGTGAGGACCGCCGTCACGCCGGCCCCGCGCTGCACGAGCATGCTCGTGAGCATGGCGGCCTTGTAGGCGGCGATGCCGCCCCCGACACCGAGCACGATTTCACGACCTTCGAGCATCGTCGCCTCCTGGCCGCCTGGATGGCGACCGCCGGCAGCCGCGGCAAACCTCGGCTTTGCCGCCGGCTGCCCAAGCCCGCCGGGGCCATGGATGGCCCGGCGGGCGCGATGTACGGCAGGCGGCGATGCCGCCCCCGACACCGAGCACGATTTCACGACCTTCGAGCATCGTCGCCTCCTGGCCGCCTGGATGGCGACCGCCGGCAGCCGCGGCAAACCTCGGCTTTGCCGCCGGCTGCCCAAG
>JBIPLS010000017.1:0-26805 GCA_044368305.1 Pirellulales bacterium | reverse complement strand
AGTTCTACTTCCGCACGACCGACGTGACCGGCTCGACCAAGCTGCTCGGCGGCGTCGAGATGTGCTCGCCGGGCGACAACGTGAAGATGGAGGTCGAGCTGATGGTGCCGATCGCCATGGACGACGGCGTGCGGTTCGCCATCCGCGAGGGTGGCAAGACGGTCGGCTCGGGAGTCGTGACCAAGATATTAGACTGACCATTCGCCTCCGGGGCACCTTCCCGGGGTCGAAGACAACACGGGCCGGGCTCCGGGGCGTCCCGGTGCCCGGCGCCCACAGGGGCGTAGCTCAACTGGCAGAGCGCTGGTCTCCAAAACCAGAGGTTGCGAGTTCGATCCCCGCCGCCCCTGCAGGCAACCGCCGTCGCGGCGGGCCCGGATGGCCCGCCGGGGCGGCCGGCCGAGAGGGTCCACCATTACCGGCGACGGAGCGCGAGCGAGATCATGGCAGGCATTTCTGAAAATTCGACGGCCGGCGGCAGCCTGTGGAGCGAGCTGCTCAGTGCCTCCGTGTACAAGCGGCACCAGGGCCGCGTCGCCCGCCAGTTGACGTTCGCCGCCCTGGCCGCGGTGATCGGCATCGGCGTGTGGCGTTTCGCCCAGTTGCTCACGCTCATCTACGGGGGCGCGGCCGACGGTGGGACGGCGGTCGACTTCGGCGTGGTGCGGTTCGTCGTGCCGGCCGTCCTCCTCGCCCTCGGCCTGTGGATCGCCTACCGGATCGTCAACGTCCCCTGGTTCGCCGATTTCCTGATTGCGGTCGAGGCCGAGATGGCCAAGGTGTCCTGGCCCTCGGGCGACGAGGTGTTCCGCAGTTCCGTGGTGATCATCTTCCTGATCTTCGCCCTGGCCGCGATTCTCGCCGGCTACGATCTGTTTTGGTGGTTCGTGCTCCGCTACGGGCTCCGCATCGGTTGATTTTCCGGCCCCCGATCCATCCCTGGCCTTCCCTCGCACCCAGCATCACCCATGAACTTCCAACTCCCCGACGATGCCGACGGCCTCGATGCCGATCCCGTGGCGGCGGACGACCGGCCCGTGGAGGCCGTCGCGCACGTTCCGCCGCCGGCCGACGTCGAAGACGAAGATGACGGCACGCCCGCCGAGGTCGCCGACCCCTTCGCCGGCGACGAAAACGCCAAGCCGGTGGAGGTGGTCCGCGAGGCGGCGGTGCCACTCGGCGACCGCCAGTGGTACATCCTCAAGGTGCAGAGCAACCGCGAGGACTCGATCCGCGAGGCGCTGCTGCGGCGGATCTCGATGCAGGGAATGGACAAGTTCTTCGGCGAGGTCGTGGTGCCGAAGGAGCAGGTCACGGAGTTCAAGGGGGGAAAGAAGAAGGTCGTCTCCCGCAAGCTCTATCCCGGCTACATCCTCGTCAACATGATCCTCAACGACGAGACTTGGTACCTGGTCCGAGAGACCGGCGGCATCGGCGACTTCACCGGCTCGGGCGGCCGCCCCAGCCCGATGTTGCCCCAGGACGTCGCCAAGTTGCTCCACAAGGCGGAGGAGAAGACCGACGAGGCGCCGCGGCTCAAGATCACCTTCAAGAAGGGCGACCGCGTCAAGATCAACGAGGGCACCTTCGAGAACTTCGAGGGCGAGGTCGAGCAGATCGACGAGGCGAACGGCCGGGTGACCGTGATGCTCAGCATCTTCGGCCGCTCGACGCCGGTGGACATCGAGTACTGGCAGATCGAGTCGGTGTGAGGAAACGTGGTCCGCGGAAGGGCCACGAGGGGTTCAGGCAGGCTGAAGAAAGGCTGGCAGGGCGATGGCGAAGCAGATGGTCGGGCAGGCGAAGTTCCAGGTTCCGGGGGGCCAGGCGACTCCCGCCCCTCCCGTGGGCACGTCGCTGGGTCGGTTCGGCATCAACCTCGGGCAGTTCGTGCAGCAGTTCAACGACCGCACCCGCGAGGCGGCCGGCATGCCGATTCCGGTCGTGGTCACCGTGTACAACGACCGGTCCTTCGAGTTCATCACCAAGAGCCCCCCCGCCGCCGCCCTGCTCAAGAAGGCGGCCGGATTGGCCAAGGGTTCCGGCGTGCCCAACAAGGACAAGGTGGGCAAGGTCACCAAGGCCCAGCTCGACGAGATCGTGCGGCTCAAGGGGGCCGATCTCAACGCCCGCGACGGGGAGCACGCCCGCCGCATGGTCGAAGGAACCGCCCGCAGCATGGGGATCACCGTGGACGGTTGATTCTCGCCGCGTCGTGAACGAAACTCTCCCTTTTCCCCCTCCGAACCACCGACCCTTGTCAGCCATGGCCACGACCAAACGCATGCGGGCGATGCTCGCCGTCAAGCCCGACACCGATTCGCCGCTGCCGCTCGCGGAGGCGGTGCAGGTGCTCAAGAAGTTCCCCCCCGCGAAGTTCGACCAGACGGTCGAGATCCACATGCGTCTGGGCATCGACCCCAAGCAGGCGGATCAGATCATCCGCGGTTCGCTCGTCCTGCCGCACGGCATCGGCAAGTCGAAGCGGGTCGTGGTCTTCGCCAAGGGCAACCTGGCCGACGACGCCAAGGCCGCCGGCGCCGAGGAGGTGGGGGCCGACGACCTGGCGAAGAAGATCAAGGAGGGCTGGACGGACTTCGACGTCTGCATCGCCGCGCCCGACATGATGGGCCTGGTGGGGCCGCTGGGCAAGGTGCTGGGCCCTCGCGGATTGATGCCCAGCCCGCGGGCCGGCACGGTCACCGCCGACATCAAGAAGACCGTCAGCGAATACAAGGCCGGCAAGGTCGAGTTCCGCAACGATCCGACCGGCATCGTGCACGCCGTCGTCGGCAAGGCGAGCTTCGATGCCGCCAAGCTGGTCGACAACATCCGGGCATTCATCGACCATATCCTCGGCATGCAGCCCTCGAGCGTCCGCGGCCAGTACGTCAAGAGCATCTCGATCTCGGCCACGATGACGCCCGGCGTGATGGTCGCCGCCTGACCGCTTCCAGGATTTCCTTTCCCGCAGCCACGAAGGCCCGCGCATCATGAGCAAGCAGATGAAGAGCATGCTGGTCGACGACCTCAAGGGCCGTCTCGATGGCGTCGGCGAGTTGATCGTCGTCAGTCTGGGGCGGCTCGACGCCCAGAAGACGACGCAATTGCGGCAGGCATTACGGAAGAAGCGGATCAATCTCCAACTGATAAAGAACAGCCTCGCCCGCATGGCGACGTCGGGCAGCGCCCTGGCCCCGGCCTTCGAGCAAGCCGACGGGATGCTCGCCATCGCGTGGGGCGGCGAGGACGTGGTGGATCTCGCCAAGGAGCTCGATCGCCTCTCCGGCGTCAAGGACTACGAGGGCTTCGAGTGCCGCGGCGGCGCGATCGACGGCGCCCGGCTGGATGCTGCCGACGTCAAGCAGGTCGCCAAGTGGCCGACCCGGGCGGAGCAACTGTCGCTCCTTTCCGGGCAGATCTCCTCGCTGGCGGCCACGCTGTCGGGCCAGATCCTCTCGGCCGGCGGCGGGCTGGCGGGCCAGATCGCCTCGCACGTCGAGGCCCTGGAAAAGGCCGGAGGCGACGCACCGGCCGCCTGAGCCGCACGCGTTTCAAGGATTTTCACGGCCGGGCTTCAATCCGGCCCAGTTCATGGTAAGACAATCGGTTCCCCCGTTTTCGACTTGAAAGGACCCAGAGCGATGGCAACGGCTGAAGCAACCCGAGAGTTCTCCAAGGAAACCAAGGAACTCGGCGACAAGATCGTCGGGCTGACCCTCAAGGCCGCCAAGGAGTTGTCTGACTACCTCGACGAGGTTCACGGCATCAAGCCGGCCGCGGGTGGTGCCGTCGTTATGGCGGCTCCGGCGGGTGGCGGCGCGGGGGCGGCCGCCGGCGAGGCCGCCGCCGAGAAGACCGAGTTCGACGTCGTCCTCGACGCGTTCGGAGACAACAAGATCGGCGTCATCAAGGTCGTTCGGGCGGCTACCGGCCTCGGCCTCAAGGAGGCCAAGGACATGGTCGAGGGCGCCCCTGCCAAGGTGAAGGAAGGGATCTCGAAGGCCGACGCCGAGAAGCTCAAGAAGGAACTCGAGGAGGCCGGGGCCAAGGTCTCGATCAAGTAAAAGCTCGCGGTTTTCCGGTTCGTTTGCTGGGAGGTTGGCCTCCCGGCCAACGAACGGTATAGTTTTTGCGTGCTGCCTGGTCGAGCCGGTTCCGCTTTGCGCCGTTCCCCCATCCTTCGTGTCGTTCCGCCCCGTTCGTGTCCGTCGGCGTCCGCTGTGTGCGCGTCGCCGATCCGGCTGATCGACCGCGCCTGATTCCCCGCGGGGACTTCCCCGCCTTGAGACCATCCTGAGGAGCCTCCCGTCAATGGCAACCCGCGCCGTTCGCCGCCTCCAGCCCTCCGAGATCCGTCACTTCGGCAGCCGTCGCGCCAGCCATCACATCCCCGACCTGACCGAGATCCAGACGCGGTTCTACGACAATTTCCTGCAGTACGACGTGCCGGCGGCGAAGCGCAAGGACCAGGGTATCGAAGGCGTCCTGCGCGAGATCTTTCCGGTCGAGAGTTACGACAAGACGGTCAAGCTCGAGTACCTGCGGTACGAGCTCGGCAAGCCCCGGTACGAGCCCGACGAGTGCCGGCAGTTGCGGCTCACCTACGGTCGGCCCCTGCGGGTCTGGCTGCGGCTGACCCGGGAGCAGCCGATCGAGGAGGAGGTCTATCTCGGCGACATCCCGATCATGCTCGGTGGCGGGGAGTTCATCATCAACGGGGCAGAGCGGGTCGTCGTCAGCCAGCTTCACCGCTCGCCCGGCATCGACTTCGTGGCCGACACGGAGGCCGGCGACCGCAAGACCCACAACTGCCGGATCATCCCCGAGCGCGGCAGCTGGATCGAGCTGAACGTGTCGAAGAAGGACACGCTCCAGGTGCGGATCGACCAGAGCGGCAAGTTCTCGGCGCTCACGCTGCTGCGGGCCATGGATCCGAAGTACACGCACGACGCCGAGATTCTCAAGCTGTTCTACAAGACCGAGAAGGTGAAGACCGAGGGCGGTCGCTACGTCGTCAAGGTCGAGGGCAAGATCGCGGTCGACGACATCGTCTACCCGAAGGGCGCGGAGCGGGCGGGCGAGATCATCGTCGACGCCGGCTGCAAGATCAGCCACGATCAGGCCGAGTTGATCTGCACGTCCGGCCTCAAGGCGGTGGAGGTGATGCAGGAGCAAAAGGTGCCCCTGATCATGAACAGCCTGCGTGAGGACGCCGACGAGTCGAAGCGTCGCACCGGCGTGGCCCCCAGTCACGAGGACGCCCTGGTCCGCATCTACCAGCGGCTGCGGCCGGGCAACCCGCCCGCCCTCGACAAGGCCCGTGCCCTGTTCGACGAGAAGTTCAAGGACACCAATCGCTATCGCCTGGGCCGCGTGGGCCGGTTCCGCATCAATCGGAAGCTGAACCTCAACGTTCCCGAGACGGAGATGACGCTCCGGGCGGACGACCTGATCGCGGCCATCAGGTACATGCTCCAGCTGAGCGAAGGCGAGGGGCAGGTCGAGGTGGACGACATCGACCACCTCGGCAACCGGCGGCTGCGGACGATCGACGAACTGGCCAGCGACGAGCTGCGGAAGGGATTCCTCAAGCTGCGGCGGACGGTGCAGGAGCGGATGAGCCTCAAGGACGTGGCCGAGATGTCGCCGCGGACCCTGATCAATCCCAAGAGCATCTCGGCGGCGATCGAGTATTTCTTCGGCCGCGGCGAGCTTTCCCAGGTCGTGGACCAGACCAATCCCCTCTCCATGCTCACCCACGAGCGCCGTCTCTCGGCGCTCGGCCCGGGCGGCCTGAACCGCAAGCGGGCCGGCTTCGAGGTCCGCGACGTCCACATCTCCCACTACGGCCGGATCTGCCCGATCGAGACCCCGGAAGGCACCAATATCGGGCTCATCTCCAGCCTGGCCATCTATTCGGGCGTGGACTCCTACGGCTTTCTGGTGACGCCGTACCGCAAGGTCTCGAAGTGCAAGCTCACCGACGACGTCGTCTGGCTGCGGGCCGACGAGGAGCACGAGGCGCACCTCGCCCCGGCCGACGCCACCGTCGTCGACGGCCGGCTCGTGGGCGACAACATCATCGCCCGCTACCGCGGTGACTTCGTGCTCGTGCCCGCCGACGATATCCAGTACATCGACGTCGCCCCCAGCCAAATGGTGGGCGTGTCTGCCGGGCTGATCCCCTTCCTCGAGCACGACGACGCCAACCGGGCGTTGATGGGCTCCAACATGCAGCGGCAGGCGGTGCCGCTCCTCGTCACGGAGCCGCCCATCGTGGCCACCGGCATGGAGCGGGACGTCGCCACCAACTCCGGCTTGATCGTGCGGGCCGCCCGCAAGGGCACGGTGTCGTACGTCGATGCCGACTCGATCGAAATCACCGGCGGCTCCGGCGCCCCCGACGTGTACAAGCTTCGCAAGTACGTGGGCCTCAACGAGCGGACCTGCCAGAACCAGCGGCCGATCGTCAAGCTCGGCCAGAAGGTCGAGAAGGGCGAGGTCATCGCCGACGGCGCCGCCACTTTCAAGGGTGAGCTCGCGCTTGGGCGGAACGTGCTCGTCGGCTTCATGGCCTGGGACGGGTTCAACTTCGAGGACGCGATCATCATCAGCGAGGAGCTCGTGGAGGACGACGTCTACACCTCGATCCACATCGAGGAATACGACATCGAGATCCGCGACACGAAGCTGGGCAGGGAGGAGTTCACCCGCGACATCCCCAACGTCGGCGAGCGGGCCCTGCACAACCTCGACGAATCCGGCATCGTCAGGATCGGCACCTACGTGCGGCCCGGTGACATCCTCGTGGGCAAGGTTTCGCCCAAGAGCAAGACCGAGCTCACTCCCGAAGAGAAACTGCTGCACGCGATCTTCGGCCGCGCGGGCGAGGACGTGAAGAACGACTCGCTCGAGGTGCCGTCGGGCGTCGAGGGCATCGTGATCGCGACGGAGAAGTTTTCCCGGCGCATGAGCCTCTCGGAGGACGAGCGGCGCGAGTTCGAAAAGCAGCTCAAGGACGCCGAGAACGAGGGCAACCTGCGGATCGCCGAGGCGTTCGGCGGCCTCGTGGGCGAAATCGAGAAGGTGCTGCAGAAGCCGCTCACGGCGGCCGACGGCGGGCCGCTCGTGAAGAATCAGGACCACAAGGTCGTGGCCGAGCGGGCCGCCGCTTTCCGGGTCGATGCCCTCGACATCCGTTCGCCGCAGCGCAAGGCCGACATCGACAAGCTGGTGAAGGCCATGTGGCCGGCCGTCGAGGATGCGATCGACGCCCGCGAGCGGCGGCTCAACAGCATGAAGCGCGGCGACGAACTGCGGCCCGGCGTGCTCCAAATGGTCAAGGTCTACGTGGCCGCCAAGCGGGTGATCTCGGTGGGCGACAAGATGGCCGGCCGGCACGGCAACAAGGGCGTGATCGCCAAGATCCTGCCCAAGGAGGAGATGCCGTTCCTGGCCGATGGCACGCCGCTGCAGATTCTCCTCAACCCGCTCGGCGTGCCGAGCCGGATGAACGTCGGCCAGATCCTGGAGACGCATCTCGGCTGGGCCGGCAAGGTGCTCGGCTTCCAGGCCATCACCCCCGTGTTCGACGGCGCCAGCGAGGACGACATCAACAAGGTGCTCGCGGACGCCGGCCTTCCCAAGCACGGCAAGGCGCAGCTCTTCGACGGCCGCACCGGCGAGCCGCTCGAGCAGGAGACGACCGTCGGCTACATCTACATGCTCAAACTGCATCACCTCGTCGACGACAAGGTGCATGCCCGGTCCACCGGGCCGTATTCGCTGATCACGCAGCAGCCGCTCGGCGGCAAGGCACGGTTCGGCGGCCAGCGTTTCGGGGAGATGGAGGTCTGGGCGCTCGAGGCCTACGGCGCCGCTTACATCCTCCAGGAACTGCTCACCGTGAAGAGCGACGACGTCGAGGGTCGGACGAAGATCTACGAGAGCATGGTCAAGGGAGAGAACACGCTCGAGGCCGGCACGCCCGCCAGCTTCGACGTGCTCACCAACGAGATCCGCGGGCTGGCCTTGAACATGTCCCTGGAGAAGCGGCGGATCTAGTTTTTCATGCGGGCGAAGCCGTCGCGGCCTTCGCTCGCTGGGAAAGCCGCCCCGGGCCGACGCCCGTTACGGCTTTCGCGGTGGTCACGCCGCCGGCGTGACGGCGGTGGGTTGAACAGAGGCAGTCGGAAAGATCACGGAGCAGACGACCATGAGCATCGGCGAGACGACCTACGATCGCGTCAACGACTACTCGGCCGTGAAGATCAGCCTGGCCCGGCCGCACGACATCCGCAGCTGGTCGTTCGGCGAGGTGAAGAAGCCCGAGACGATCAACTACCGCACCTACCGTCCCGAAAAGGACGGGCTGATGTGCGAGAAGATCTTCGGCCCCGAGAAGGATTGGGAATGCTCCTGCGGCAAGTACCGCGGCATGAAGTACAAGGGAATGATCTGCGACCGCTGCGGGGTCAAGGTCACCCACAGCCGCGTGCGGCGGAAGCGGATGGGGCACATCGAATTGGCCGCGCCCGTGGTCCACATCTGGTTTTTCAAGGCGATGCCCAGTCGGCTGGGCGCGCTGCTCGACATGAAGACCTCGAGCCTGGAGAAGGTGATCTACTTCCAGGATTACGTCGTCCTCGACCCCAAGGACACCCCGCTCAAGAAGCAGCAGCTGCTCACGGAGGAAGAGTTTCGCGAGGCCCGCGGAACCTACGGTGAGGGGGCGTTCGATGCCGAGATGGGCGCGGAGGCGGTCCGCAAACTGCTCCTCGGCCTCGACCTCGTGTCGCTGTCCCGGGAGCTGCGCGAGGAGCTGGCGACCACCAACTCCAAGCAGAAAAAGAAGGATCTCGTCAATCGGCTGAAGATCGTCGAGGCGATCCGCGACAGCGAGAACAAGCCCGAGTGGATGGTGCTCGACGTGATCCCGGTGATCCCGCCGGACCTGCGGCCGCTGGTCATGCTCGACAGCGGCAACTTCGCCACCAGCGACCTCAACGACCTGTACCGCCGGATCATCAATCGCAACAACCGGCTCAAGAAGCTCGTCGACCTCAACGCGCCGGAGGTGATCATCCGCAACGAGAAGCGGATGCTGCAGCAATCGGTGGACGCGCTGTTCGACAACAACCGCTGCAAGCGGCCCGTGCTGGCTTCGAGCAACCGCCCGCTCAAGAGCCTGACCGACATGATCAAGGGCAAGCAGGGCCGGTTCCGCGAGAACCTGCTCGGCAAGCGGGTGGACTACTCCGCCCGGTCCGTGATCGTGGTCGGGCCCAATCTCCGCCTCCACCAGTGCGGCCTGCCCAAGAAGATCGCCCTCGAGCTCTACCAGCCGTTCATCATCCGGCGGCTCAAGGAACTCGGTCATGCCGACACCATCAAGAGCGCCAAGAAGATGCTGGAGCGGAAGGACGCCGAGGTGTGGGACATCCTCGAGGAGGTGATCCGCAACCATCCCGTGCTCCTCAATCGGGCGCCGACGCTCCACCGCATGGGCATCCAGGCCTTCGAGCCGGTGCTCGTGGAAGGCAACGCGATCAAGCTCCATCCGTTGGTCTGCAAGGGCTTCAACGCCGACTTCGACGGCGACCAGATGGCCGTGCACCTGCCGCTGTCGATCGAGGCCCAGGTCGAGGCCCACACGCTGATGCTGTCCACCAACAACATCTTCAGCCCGGCCAACGGCGCGCCCATCATCTCCCCGTCGCAGGACGTCGTCATGGGGTGCTACTACCTGACGATGTCGCTTCCCCGCCGGCAGGGCGAAGGGATGGTGTTCAAGAGCTTCGAGGAGGTGGAGATCGCCCACTCCCTCGGCAAGGCCCACACCCATGCCAAGATCAAGGTCAAGTTGCCGGAAGACCGGCGACTGAAGACCGACGTCGAGGCGCTCGGCCGGCCCGGCGCGGTCATCGAGACCACCGTCGGCCGCGTGCTCTTCAACTCGATCCTGCCGAAGGGCATGCTGTTCTACAACATCCCCATGCGGTCCAGTGAATTGGCCCGTGTGATCTCCGACTGCTACCAGACGCTCGGCCGGCGGAAGACGATCGACCTGCTCGACGACATGAATCGCATCGGATTCAGTTGGGGCACGAAGAGCGGCCTGTCCTTCGCCACCGACGACCTGATCACGCCGGGGAACAAGACGCGGATCATCGGCGAGGCGGAGAAGGGCGTCATGAAGATCATGAAGCTCTATCAGCGCGGCGTGATCACGGACGGCGAGCGGTACAACCAGGTGCTCGATGCCTGGACGCACGCCCGCGAGGAAATCACCAAGGAAATGATGTCGGAGCTGGAGAAGGACACGGCCAGCGAGAACCGGCGCTCCGGGTACGTCAACCCGATCTTCCTCATGGCCCACTCCGGCGCCCGCGGTGGCGTCGAGCAGATCCGCCAGTTGGCCGGCATGCGCGGCCTGATGGCGAAGCCGTCGGGGAAGATCATCGAGACACCGATCAAGGCGAACTTCCGCGAAGGCCTGACCGTGCTCGAGTACTTCAGCTCCACGCACGGCGCCCGCAAGGGCCTGGCGGACACGGCGCTGAAGACGGCGGACTCCGGCTATCTGACCCGCAAACTCGCCGACGTCGCCCAAAACGTGGTCGTCACGATGCACGACTGCGGCACGACCCAGGGGATCACCAAGACCGTGATCTACCGCGGCGAAAAGGTCGAGGTGAACCTGGCCGACAGCATCCGGGGCCGGGTGAGCCGGTCCGACATCCGCAACCCGATCACCGACAGCGTGATCGTCCACGAGGACGAGCTGATCACGCCGAACACGGCCCGCCAGGTCGAGGAGCTGGGGCTGGAGAAGATCCAGGTCCGCAGCCCGCTCACCTGCGAGGCGCCGCTCGGTGTCTGCCGGCTGTGCTACGGCATGGATCTTTCCACGGGGTCGCTCGTCGAGGAGGGCATGGCCGTCGGCATCATCGCCGCCCAGAGCATCGGCGAGCCGGGCACGCAGCTGACGATGCGGACGTTCCACATCGGCGGCGTGGGCCAGCGGGCCATCGAGGAAAGCGAGAGCAAGGCCAAGCGGGGCGGCACGGTGAAGTTCACCCGGCTCCGCACCGTCCAGAACGAGCAGGGTGAGCAGGTCGTGCTGGCCCGCAACGGCGAGATCGCCATCGTCGACGCCAAGGGCGCGGAGCTCGAGAAGTTCGACATTCCCGCGGGCGCGATCCTCAAGGTCAAGGACAACGACGAGGTCAAGGCGGGTACGGTGCTCGTGCAGTGGGATCCGCACTCGATTCCGATTCTCTCCGAGGTCGCCGGCAAGGTCCGCTACGAGGACGTGGTCGAGGGGGAGACGCTCCGCGTGGAGAAGGATCCCAGCGGTCACACCCGCCGCATGGTGATGGAGCACAAGGGCGTCTACCACCCGCAGATCGTGCTCGAGGACGAGGCGGGGAAGATCCTCGACTTCTACTATCTGCCGGAGAAGGCGTACATCGAGGTCGCGCCCGGCGAGAAGGTCGCGGCCGGGCACGTGCTGGCCAAGACGCCCCGCGAGGCCTCCGGCACCCAGGACATCACGGGCGGTCTGCCCCGCGTGACGGAGATCTTCGAGGCCCGCAAGCCGAAGGATCCGGCGATCATGGCCGAGATCGACGGCAAGGTCGAACTCCTCGGGGAGAAGCGGCGTGGCAAGCGGACGATCGTCGTCAAGAATGAGAGCGGCATCGAGCGCGAGCACCTGGTGACGCACGGCAAACACCTGCGGGTGCACGCCGGCGACTACGTGAAGGCGGGCGAGGCGCTGGTCGACGGCCCGCTCGTGCCCCATGACATCCTGCGGATCTCGGGCGAAGAGGAGGTGCAGCGGTACCTCGTCCGCGAGATCCAGAACGTCTACCGCAGCCAACGGGTCGACATCGACGACAAGCACATCGAGATCATCGTCTCGCAGATGCTGCGGAAGGTGAAGATCGAGAACGGTGGCGATACCACGCTGCTGCCGGGCAGCGTGCTCGACAAGTACGAGTTCCGGCATGCCAACGAGCAGCTGGCGAACTGCGTGAAGATCACGGACAAGGGAGACGGCGAGTTCGCCTTGGGGGCGATCGTCCCCAAGGACGTCCTCGCCCAGACGAACTCCCAGATCGAGACCCTGGGAGGCGCGGCCGCCAAGGGCACGAAGCCGAAGCCGGCCACGGCGAGCACCCAGCTCCTCGGCATCACCAAGGCCAGCGTCCAGAGTTCGAGCTTCATCTCGGCGGCGAGTTTCCAGGAGACCACGAAGGTGCTCACGGAAGCGGCTTTGGCCGGGAAGATCGACAACCTCGTGGGACTCAAGGAGAACGTCATCCTCGGGCACCTGATTCCGGCGGGCACGGGCTTCAACACCTTCCAGTCGGCCGAAGTGCGGGTGCGGCCCGAGGCGCTGGAGTCGCTGCGGCTCGACCGTGAGAACGTCCTGGCCCGCCAGTTCCCGCTGCTCGAGGCGGCCGGGGCCGGTGGCGAGGCGACCGCAGCCGAAGCCGGCGGCGACGTCGCCACCGTCGGGGATGATGCCGCCGAACTGTGAGGTCCCGCCCCGGGAGCGCCGGTGTCGTGGGCGGCGGGTCGCGCCGACGGTGCGGGTCGCACGGCCGGCAAGGCCGGCACTTCCGGCCTCGTCGGGCCCCGCCCGAGGTGGGCGTTTTTGCCCGTCGGCGACGGTCGAATTACCCTTCGGGAAGCCATTCCTCCCGGAGTCCCCACCATGCGCCGCGCCTCGCACCTTGCCTTGATCGCCGTCATCGCGGGCCTCGCCGCCCGTGACACGCTGGCCCAGCGGTACGATCCATACGCCGAGGGACACGAGGTTCTCGCGCCGGTGGCCGCGGACGGGACGATCCGCTGGGGCACGTTCTACAAGTCGGCCGAGCTCCAGAGCCGCTACGAGCGGCTCTGGAATCTGGGCGCCTGCCGCGGCACCAACAAGGCGATCACCGTGCCGGTCGCGAACAACAAGGTGCTGATCGACCGGCTGCCGGAGGGCGAGTTCGCCGGCGTCGTCCAGGGCGTGAGCGGGCCGCTGGCGGGCGGCGTCGTCGCATTCATGCCCGTGGGCGCCGCCGCCCAGGATGCGGCCCTGTTCGCCCAACTGCATCCCGCCGGCGTCACCCGCCTCACGGTGACCGGCACGATCGCGCTGGAGAGCATCCGCCCGGGCATGGTCGTGCGCATCCGGGCCACAGTCGACGAGCGGGGCCGGGCCTCCCAGCCGCTGCGAGCCCTGACCGTCGTCACGCCCCCCGTCGGCTTCGTTCCGGATGCCGTGCGGCCGGGCCATGACGACACGCTTGTCGGCACGGTCGTCAGTTGCCGCATGAAGACGCTCGTCGTGCGGATCGACGCCGGGAGTATCCGCAGGCTCACCTGCCCCCTGGCCGACGACGCCGTGGCCACCGTCGACGGCGCCCGATTCGACCTCGTCGCCCCCGGGGACGCCGCCGAGTTCAAGGGTCGGTTGTGGAGCGGTGAAGGATCCGCCGGTGCAGGCACGATCTTCGCCTCGTACGTGACGGTCACGAAGCGACCGGCGGCGGCGCATGCCGGATCAGGGGCCGCGGCCGCGGCCGCTGGTGCGGAGCCCCCGCGGACCGTAGAGTGACCAAGGCGGTTGGCCGGGCACCCAGGCCCGCCGCGAGCCGTGCCGTGTCGGCCGGCCGGGCAATCGGCGCGGCCCCGGTGGCCGCTCTCCCGTTCCCCGAGCGATCCGCGTGATGGCGATGGCTTCGCAGAGCCTGTGGCTCGTCGTCGAGCACGGTAGCACCCCGGCGTCGCACGTCGCTCGACGGACGCTGCGCAGGCGGCTCGAGGCGGTGTGGACCGAACTGGCCGCGGCCGCCGGCGACCGGCCCAACCCGGAGCGCGTGCACCGCCTCCGAGTGGCGACCCGACGGACCCTCGCGGCGCTGGAAGTCTTCGCCGGATTGCTGCCCGAGCACCGCTGCCGGTGGTTCGAGAAGCGGCTGCGCAGGCTCCGTCGCGCCGCCGGTGAGGCCCGGGATCTCGACGTCCTCTCCGAACGCATCGGCCGCGATCCCGGAAGTGCGCCGCCGCCCGCCCCTGCCCAGGTGGCCCGTGATCGACTCGTCACGATGTTGGCGCGGCGACGGGCCGCCTCGCGGGCGCCGATTCGCCGCATACGGGACGAGCTCGTGGCTGCAAACTGGATCGGCCGGGTGGAGCGACTGCTCGACGACATCGGCTCGCGGGGCCGGGATCGGGCGTTCGCCACCCATGCCCGCCGCACGTTCCGGCCGCTGGTGCGGCGGTTCTTCGCCAAGGCGGATCGCCGGTTGCGCTCCGCAGACGACATCCATCGCCTGCGGATCGAGGGCAAGAAGCTGCGGTACGCCATGGAGATATTCGCCTGCGTCTTCCCGCCCCGGCAGCGGGCGCGGACCGCGGAGGCGCTCGAGCGACTGCAGGTCACGCTCGGAAAGTTCACCGATCACGCCGCGGCGGCCGACCGCTTCCGGCGCTGGGAGCGAGCCGACGGCGCGGCTGCGGCCCGCGACACGATCACCGACCTGCGGACACGCGAGGCCGAGGCCGCGAACCGGGCCCGGCGGGCGTTCACGAAGTGGTGGAGCCCGTCCCGCAGGCGCCGGCTGCGGCGCGAACTCGAGCGGACGCTGCGGCGCCGAACGGCATGAGTGGCCGCGTGCGGGCTGTTATCGGGTGGTGTGGTGCGGCGGCGGGCCTCGCCGCACTGGCCTGGGCGGCGCGGCATGCTGGCCGGCCTCCAGCTGCGGGCGGCCCCACGGAGGCGTCGACCGCGGCGCGAGACTTCGGCCCCACGACCGGTAGAACGCCGCGGCCGGCCGGCGATCCGCCGGCCGGCATGGTGTGGATTCCCGGAGGCGAGTTCTCCATGGGCTGCGCCGACCCGCGCGGGATCCCCTTCGGCGGACCCGATCCGATGAACGACGCGCGGCCCATCCATCGCGTCCGGGTCGCAGGCTTCTGGATGGATGCGACGGAGGTGACCAACGATCAGTTCGCCGCCTTCGTCGCCGCCACCGGCCACGTCACGGTCGCGGAACGGATGCCCCGCGCAGAAGAGTTCCCCGACGCGGCCCCGGAGAAACTGGTCGCCGGCTCGATCGTGTTCACGCCGCCGGCGGAGCCGGTAACGCTGCGCGATTCGAGCGGCATGGCCCATCTCCGCTGGTGGGCCTACGTGCCGGGTGCCTGCTGGCGCCATCCGCAGGGTCCGGGCAGCGACATCGAGGGCCGGGGCGCCGAGCCGGTGGTGCACGTCGCCTACGAGGATGCGGAGGCCTTCGCCCGCTGGGCCGGCAAGCGGCTGCCGACGGAGGCCGAGTGGGAGTTCGCGGCCCGCGGCGGACTGTCTGGTGCCGTCTACCCGTGGGGCGATGAGTTCCGACCCGGCGGCCGGTGGATGGCGAACACATGGCAGGGTCGCTTTCCGGGTGAAAACACCGCCGCCGATGGCTTTGCCGGCATCGCACCGGTGGGCCGCTTTCCGCCGAACGGCTATGGCCTGCACGACATGTCGGGCAACGTCTGGGAATGGTGTGCCGACTGGTATCGGCCCGACACCTTCGGGCGCGACGCCGGCCCCGACGGACGCAGCATCGCCGTCGATCCCCGCGGCCCCGACGACAGCCACGACCCCCAGGAACCGGGCCAGCCCAAGCGGGTCCACCGCGGCGGTTCGTTTCTCTGCTCGGATCAGTACTGCGCGCGGTACATCGTGGGCACCCGCGGCAAGGGGGAGGTGTCGAGCGCGACCAACCACATCGGGTTCCGGTGCGTGAAGTCGCCGTAGCGGTCATCGCCATCTGCGTTCCCGCCGGCTCTCAGGGCGCTGGCAACCCCGAGCCTCCTCAACCGGTACGGGGAGGTGATGGGCTGCCGGGAACCTACCACCACAGGAACGTGCGCTACGCCTTGCCCTGGAGCTTCCTGACCTGGGCCAGCGGGTGGGTGTTGACGATGTCCTGGGCCTCCAGGCCGGCGCGGCGGGCCTGGAGGACGCCGCACCGCATCACGTCGAGACCGCGGGTCGAGTGGGCGTCGGTCGAGATCACGAGCTTCACTCCCGCCTGCTTCGCCGCCGCGGCGTGGCGATCGTCGAGGTCGAGACGCCACGGGTTGGCGTTGATCTCCAGGAACGTGCCGGTTCGTGCGGCGGCGGCGATCACGGCCTCGATGTCGACGTCGTAGGCGGGCCGCTTGTTGATCAGCCGGCCTGTGGGATGGCCGATCACCGAGACGTGCGGGTTCTCGATCGCCTCGATGATCCGCGCAGTGATCCGCTCGCGCGGCTGGTTCTGTCCGTAATGCAGGCTGGCGACGACCCAGTCGGCCCGCGCCAGGACCTCGTCGGGCAGGTCGAGGCCCCCCTTCTCGAGCATGTCGACCTCGATGCCCTTGAGGACGACGATCGGCGGCCGGCCATCCTCCGCGAGCGACTCGTTGAGCCGGTCGATCTCGTCCCACTGCTTCAGGAGCCGCTTGCGGTCCAGCCCGCGGGCCATCGTCACCCGCTGCCCATGATCGGTGATCGCGATGTACGACAGCCCCCGCTCCACCGCCGCCCGCACCATCTCGGCGAGCGTGGCCTCGCCGTCGGTGGCGGTGGTGTGCATGTGCAGGTCGCCACGGAGATCCTCCAGGCGGACGAGTTCCGGCAGGGCGCCGCCCGCGGCGCGGGCGATCTCGTCGCCCCCCTCACGGATCTCGGGAGGGATCCACGGCAGCCCCACCGCGGCGTACACGTCCTCCTCGCTCCGCCCCGCGACGGCATCCCCCTCCGGCCGGGCTGCGGGGGCACCCGTGCCGAGGCGAAACACGCCGTATTCGTTGATCGAGAGCCCACGCTCGCGGGCCCATGACCGGAGCCGCACGTTGTGCTCCTTGGATCCCGTGAAGTACTGCCAGGCCGCGCCGAACGAGTCCCGCTCCACCACCCGCAGGTCCACCTGCAGGCCGCGCGGGCCGCGAATGCTCGTCTTCGTGTCCCCGCGGAGGAGCACGGCGCCGCACTCCGGCCAGGCAACGAGGTGATCCATCACGGCCGCGGCATCGGAGGCGGCGACGACGACGTCGATGTCGCCGACGGTCTCGCGGCCGCGGCGCCAACTACCGGCCCCCTCCGCCTGCCGCACCGCCGGACACTGCCGCAGCCATTCCAGCAGCTGCCGCACGACGGCGTCGGCGTCGGTCCATAGCAGCCGGTCATGCTCGGGGCTCTTCGCGAAGGCGATGTTCTCGAGGATGGACTGCTCGGTCTTGGCCCCGAAGCCCTTCACCCCGCGCACCCGACCGTCACGACATGCCCCTTCCAGCGCCTCGAGCGAATCGATCCCCAACTCGTCGACCAGGGCCTTTACCTTCCTGGGGCCGAGCCCCGGCACCCGCATGAGTTCGAAGACGACCGCCGGCACGTCTTTCCGCAGCTCGTCGAGCAGCGGCAGGCGTCCCGTGTCGAGCAAGGTCTCGATCTTTGCGGCGAGATCGGCACCGATGCCCTCGATGTCGGTGAGGGCTCGCGACGCATCCGCCCGGACGGCGGCCAGAGACTCCACCATCGAGCCGATCGTGCGGGCCGCGTTGCGGTAGGCCCGCACCCGGAATGCATTGCCTCCCTGGAACTGGATCAGGTCGGCGACGTGGTCGAAGACGACGGCGATGTCGGCATTGGTCATGCACAAGAATGTATCGTCACGAACGGCCGCGAACCGGCGCCGGAACGCCGCCGCCTTGGCTGCCGCCGTTCGCCAAGCCCGCCGGATCCCGGGCGGCATGAGTCCGCGCGGGCCTGCGGCCGTCGTCGCGCCGACCAGCGGGTCTGGCCCGCTGGCGGCTCGAGCCGCCGCACCCGACTACTGCTGCGCCCGAAGGGGCAGGGCCGCGGTCGGGTACGCGGGGCGAAACGTGGCCGGCCGGCCACCGAGGTCGGCGGGCTGCCACGAGGTCGTATGGCTGGTGGGCTCGAGAAGACGTGGAAAGGCCCCCGTGGCGCCCGTCGGGCCCGCACCCGGCACGACCGGCATGCCGATCGTGCCGCTGGCTGCCGGCGGCGTGGGCTGGGAACCGGGCGGCAGCGCGGGGGCGGGCACTGCCGGCGTCGTGGCCGGGGCAGTCGTCCCGCCGTTGGCCGCGGGAGCGGGGGCGATCGGGATCGGCTTGAGCGGCAACGACGGGCTCGCCGGCGACGGGGCAGGCCTTTGCGTGGTCGTCGGATCGAGCACGGCCGGGCCCGCGGGCTGGGAGTAGGTGGGAATCGGTGTCATCGGCTGAGCGTAGGTCACCGGAGGCTGGATCGAGTTCTGCCCCACGGCCGGCGGCGCGAGCGGACGATTCTGGAAGGTCGGGGGCGCCGGACCCGTCGGCAGCGCCGGCGGGTTGATGCTGGGCTGACCGGGCGCGAGCTGGTTGGGCAGGTCGGCACCCGCGGCCCCCCAGGCCTGCGGCGTCGTCGCCATCGGCGCCGCGAACGGCGTGGCCCCGGCGTTCGGCACCGCCACCGGCCCTGAAACGACGGCCGGGGCGGGCGCCGGGTAAGCGACCGGGGCACCGTAGGCGGCGGGCGCGGCCTGCTGCATCTGCACGTACTTCGTGCTCGTCACCGCCCGATACTGGGTGACCGGCACGTTGACCGCCTGCTGCACGTACTGCGTGACCGGCTGCATGCACTCCCTTGGGCAGCCCGTGCACGGATCGATCTCGCATGACGGCTTGTAGGTGGTTACCGGAACCGTCTTGTACTCCGTGCGGTACGTGGTCTCGGGAACGTAGCTCGTCTGCTGCACCGGCACCATGACAGGTGGCGGCGGCGCGGGAATCGGCGCCATGACCGGTGCCACGGGGGCGACGGCGTAGACGGGCGGCTTGCGGAAGCAGGCACCGCATCCGGCGAACAGGTCGCCAAAGCATCCCTGGGCGCGGGCGGTGACGGGCATCGCGGCGGCCGTGGCCAGCAGCGTCGCGGCGAACGTGTGTCGCATCTTCATCGCAGTCTCCTCGCATCGGAGGGCCCGGCACGGCCCTACCGCTCGACCCCAAGCGTAGGTTGCCGAGGGGAGCGGTTGCCCGAAAAAAAGTCCGCGCCGATTCATGAATTTCGGGGACGCCGCCGGTGCAATCGGCACGCCCGGCACGACCGGCACGTCCCGCCCGCCGCCGCCTCACGCGGGCCGCGGTCTCGGCACGGCCGCGCGGCGGCACTCCACGCGATCGTAGAGGTCGGCGAGCGATTCCCGTAGGTCGCCGCCGTGGCGGTGGAATGCCCGGGCGATGTCGTCGTCGTCGATCAAGCCACGATGATCCGGCAGCCGATCGACGATCGCCCGCAGCATGGCGACAGACGTCGTGCAGTGCCGAAGGACGGGCAGGCCGACGGGCCGGTGCGCGGTGACGAGCATCACCCCGCGCCGCCGCCGGGCCACGGCCGCCAGCACCCGCCCCACGACCCCGAGCCGCTCCCAGCCGTCGATGAACAACGCCGTCCGCGGCGGCTCGGCGGCCAGCGCGACGACGGCCACCCATGCCTCCCGTGCCCCGCGGATCCGCAGCAGCCGCACCCGCCAGCCGGCCGCCGCCAGCGTGTCAGCCAGCGCGACGAGCAGCGTGGTCTTGCCGTGGCCATGGGCCCCCTGGAGGACGGCCGCTCCGGCGGCCAGCAGCCCGCCGGCGAGCGACTCCAGGTCGAGCGGCCGGCCGCAAACGTCGAGCGGGGGAACCGCGCCGGGCCGGGTGTACCGGGTGGCGAACGGGTTCAGTGTCCGCCCATCGGAGGCGAAAACCGGTCGGGTGGCGGTTCCGCTCATGGCCCCTCGCTGACGACCGGCCGGGCCGGCGGCAACGTCCCCATCTCGAAAACATGCTCGGATACGAAGTCGCGGGAGGTGGCGAAAAACAGCCGGATGCGGGCGCACCAGCGAATCTTCACGATCACGCCCTCGTAGGAGAGCGGACTCGCCGGCAGGCGGGTTCCGAAGCTGACCGTCCCGTCGGCAGCCGTCGCGGCCGGCTCCCCCGCCACGCGGTCGAAGAAGTGGATCCCCAGATCCTCCTCGCCCTTGCCTTCGGTGTACCAGAGGATCGAATGCTCCACCGCCCGCAGCCGCTCGTCCCCCAGCCCTTCGACCGAGTACCGCACCACGACCGCATCCCCCGGTTCGTACCGCCGGTCGGGATGATCGAACTGCACCGTGATCGCCGGCGTCGGGGTGCGCCGATCCGTCGTGTCGCTCATGCGGCCGGCTCCTCCGCGCCAGGAGCGGGCGGAAAGACCACCACGGGGAAGACACGGCGGAAGGCGGGCCAGCGGGCGGGTGCGCCGTGGACCACGATCATCCAGCGGACCGAATTGTGCTCGGAAGCGAAGGAATGCATCGCCGCCGGCGGCACCCGCACCCGGGCCCGGGCCTCGAACCGCGTCCCCGTGGCGAGCGTTACGTCGCGCCAGGCATGGATCGGCTGCCGCCAGACCACGGCCCGCTCGCTGCGGGTGTCCGTGCCCTGGCGAAACGTGGCCCGCTCCTCCATTTCCAGCGACATCGCCAGTTCCTGAAACGGCACCGTTCCGGCCTGCGCGAGCAGAACGTCGTATTCGCCGCCGGGCAGCAGCGGATGGTCCGCGATCTCCACCTGCGTCGGCCCCACGGCGGTGGCGAGCACGAGCCGGCGGACGAACACCACCACCGCCGCGACCCCGACGGCGGCGAACGTCAGGAGCAACGCCCCGAGCAGCCAGTCCCACCGTCCACCGATGAGATCGATCCCCGCCTGCACCGCGAACACCGCGAGGATCGCGTTCCAGAGCATGGCGAACAGCCCGAAGCCCAGGAGCGTCCAGTTCTCCGGGCTGTCGATCGGCAGCCGATACCGGAGGATCGTGCCCGGTGAGTTCACCAGGTCGTCGCAGGAAGGGATGGCCGGATGCCCTGGGCCGCCCACCACTGCCTCGGACAGCGGGTCGACCCGCGGGCCCCGCACCGCAGCCGCCGCATGATGCTCCTCCGACTTGCCCCACCGCCCGTACGCCCGCAGCAGACCGGCCCCGCCGAAGGCGACCAGGGCGCCCGGCAGCAGCAGCGCCAACAGCCACATCCACCAGTTGTAGCCACGCTGCAGGACCACCGCGCCGGGAGCGCTCGGGTCAAACCAGCCGGGGAGTTCGTCGCCCAGCCGCCACGCCTCGAGCCGGCGGATCGCCGCGGCCCGATCCGTCGCCGCGGCCACGGGAGCCGGCCAGGCCCATGCCGTCCGGCTCGCGCCGTCCGCCTCGTAGCGGACGAGGAGGGCCGGATGCCAGGCTCCCGGCGGCCGATCCGCCACGCGTCGCTCGATCCGCTTGCCGACGACCGTGCACCGCGTGGGGAGGAAGTCGTGGTTGATTCGCCATTCCGGGACCGCGACGCCCGACACCAGCAGGCCGCCGAAGATCACGCCCGTGGACAGCAGCGCCGCATGGAAGACGGCGTCGATCACGGTGCCCCACACCTGGGAGCCCGTTCGACGATGGCCGCGCTTCTTGCCGAAAATCCGCGGCAGCCTCACGGGCGCAACCCCCGGCCCAGGTCAGCCCGCCTGGGCGATCGGCTCGGCCCGATTGTCGCCGGCGTCGTCAGCCTGCCGGACGGAGCGGAAGAAGCCGATCTTCTCCAAGGCCTTGTACACCTCCTCCAGCGTCTTTTCCCCGAAGTTCGAGATCGAGAGCAGGTCCGCACGGGTGCAGTTGAGCAGATCGTGCACGGTGAAGATGCCCCGCTCCTCCAGGCAATTCGTGGTGCGGACCGAAAGGCCGATCTCGGCGGTGCTCATCTCGAGCTTTTCCGCCATCTCGTCCGATTGCATCAGATTCTTGTAAGGAATGCGCGGCATGGGTTCCCTCCCAGTGCTATCCGATCCCGGTGCTGCCGGGCAGGACGCGTCCGTCGCGCCCGCTCCCGGCCAGATCTGAATATAATGCAAATGCTCCGCGATCGCCTACCTCGGCTGGCCGAGCCGGGGCTGCCTTCCCCGGTCGCCGGGCCTTCCCGCCTTGACCGGCCTCCGGGCCGCGGAGTCCAGCATGTCGTCATCGCTCGCGGCGCTCAACGAATCGCAGCACCGCGCCGCGACCCACGTCGAGGGGCCGTTGCTCGTGCTCGCCGGCCCGGGCAGCGGCAAGACCCGCGTGGTCACACACCGTATCGCCCACCTGATCGGATCCGGTATCCCAGCCGAGCGGATCGTCGCCCTGTCGTTCACCAACAAGGCCGCCGACGAGATGCGGCGCCGCGTGACCGCGATGGTCGGTCCCCAGCCCGTCGAGATGGGCACCTTTCATCGCTTCGCCGCCCGGCTGCTCCGCCGGCACGCGCGGCACGTGGGGCTGACCAGCGACTATTCGATCCTCGACCCCGACGACGCCGGGGCGGTGCTCAAGCGGGCCGCGAAGCGACTCGGCCGCGGGCTGTCGCACACGCCGATCGACCGGGTGGCCGGCATCATCAGCCGTGCCAAGAACGATCTGCTCACCCCCGAGACGTTCGAGCCGCGCTGGGGACGGCCCGCCGAGGAGGTCGCCCGGGCGGTGTGGCCGGTCTACCAGGAACTGCTGCTGCGGTCCAACGCCGTGGACTTCGACGATCTGCTGGTCCACGTGGCCCGGCTCCTGGCCGATCATCCCGACCTCCGCGCCGAACTCGACGCCCGGCATCGATTCATCCTGGTCGACGAGTATCAGGACACCAATGCCGTTCAGTATTGCATCCTCCGTGGACTCTCGATCGACCATCCGCACCTGGCGGTCACCGGCGACCCCGACCAGGCGATCTACGGCTGGCGCGGGGCCAGCATCCGGAACATCCTCGAGTTCGAGCGCGACTATCCGACGGCGACGGTCGTGAAGCTTGAGCGGAACTACCGCAGTACGGCCAACATCCTCGGCACCGCCGACCGGCTGATCGCCCACAACTCGCGCCGCAAGCCGAAGCGGCTGGTCACCGAGGCGGCCCCCGGGCCGCCCGTGAGGATCGTGCTCGATTCCTCGGGACAGGACGAGGCCGACCGGATCGCCACGGAGATCGCAGCCGCGGTGCGGTCGGGAAGCCGCGGCCCGCGCGAGTTCGCGATCCTGTTTCGCACCAACGCCCTGTCGCGGTCGCTGGAACTGGCCCTGCGGACACGCGGCATTCCCTACCAGCTGGTCCGTGGGCTGGAGTTCTTCAAGCGGCGCGAGATTCGCGACGTCGTCGCCTGGCTGCGGCTGTTGCAAAACCCGCGGGACGACGAGGCCTTCCTGCGCGTGGTCAACGTGCCGCCGCGCGGAATCGGCCGCCAGTCGCTGGACCGTCTGGCCGCCTGGGCGGAGGACATGCGGACGAGCCGCCTGGAGGCCGCAGCGGCCGCGATTCCCGGCATGCCGACGCGGGCAGCGACCGCCCTCAGGGGGTTCGCCCGCCTCCATGCCCGGCTGGCCGCGACCGCGGGCCGCGAGCCCACGATCGCGGCCATCCTCGAGGCGGTGCTCGACGAGACCGGCTATCGGCGGACGCTCGCTGAGGAGCAGGACGAGGCGGAAGACGGCCAGGACCGGCTCGCGAACGTCGAGGAACTCGTCACGGCCGCCCGCCAGTTCGACGCCGAGCGCGGGCCCGATGCGGCTGGCGGCGCGGAGGCGGCGGGCGCCCTGGGCGGGTTCCTGGAGACCACGGCCCTGGTCGCCGACACGGACGCCTGGGATCCGGAGGGTGATCGCGTGGCCCTCATGACCTACCACGCCGCCAAGGGCCTCGAGTTTCCGGTGGTGTATCTCGTGGCCATGGAGGACGGCATCCTGCCGCACGAGCGCAGTCTCGACAACGCCGAGCAGCTCGAGGAGGAGCGGCGGCTCGTCTTCGTGGGCATCACCCGCGGCCGCGAGGAGGTGCATGCCAGCGCCGCGCGGATGCGGGACTACCGCGGCACCCGCCGTGTCTCCGCGCCGAGCCTGTTCCTCGCCGAGATGACCGGCAGCGAGACGGTCGTCGCGGGGGCGGAGGCACCGGCCGACCAGGACGGCCCGCGATTCGATCCTTTCGGCGACGCCGCCCGGCGATCCGCCGGCGCCGGCGACGAGTATTCGCAACTGGCCGACGAACCGCCGCGGCCGTCGGCCGCGCGGCCGCGGGCCGACGGCCTGGTTCTGGAACTCGACGACGCGCCGCCGACGGCTCGGCCGCGGCGTTACCCGGCGGCCGAAGCGGTGATCGAGCGGGCCGCCGATCTCGCCCAACGTATGGCGGGCCGGCAGCCGCCGGCCCGTGCCTACCAAGTGGGGCAGCGGGTCCGACACGCCGCATACGGCGCGGGCGTGATCGCCGGCATCAGCGGCACCGGGCCGCGGGCCGTGGGCACGGTGATCTTCGACGGCGCCGCCGGCACACGGAAGTTCATCCTCGGCCACGGATCACTGGAAGCGGTCGATTGACCGGCGGCGTCAGCGCCGGCGGGGCACGCGGCCCTGCGCCGCCGGCCCGGCGGGACGCTGCCTGGGGGCCGCGGCGGTCGCCCCCTCGGCCGGCCCGTCCAGCGCGAAAGCGAACCAGCCATCGGTGCTCACCACCTGCACCGCCCGGACGTCGCTGAGCCGCGGATTCCTCGCGACCGACTCGGGCAGCAGCGCGATCGGCCGCTCCTTCGCGAAGATCTTCGCGAAGATGGTCCGCAGCGGGATTTCCAGGCCTTTGTGCCCCGGCAGATGCACCTGCCCGCTGCGCTCGAGGAGGATCTGCGGTCCGGCCGCCGTGGGCTGGTAGGCGACTTCCGCGACCACGTCGTACCAGTTGCGGCGGCCACTCTCGATGGCATCGAGCGCCAGACGGATCCGCACCAGGCCGTCGCGGCATTCCAGTCGCAGCGGTTCCACCGCGGCGAACGTGACGGCCACGCCCTCGGGCAGCTCGTCGGGAATCCGCGGCTCGATTCCCAACCGGCCGGAGACGAACCTGATCAGATCCTCGAGCGCGAACCGTCGGCCCGCCACATGCAGCCGCTGGCATCCGTTGTTGAGCGTCGATTCGTGGACCTGCAGGCTGAGCAGCGACTCGGCCGAGGCCCGGGGCCTGGGCGTGTGGGCGGCGAGCTGCTCCGCGGCCGCCAGCCGCAGCCGCACCGTGGCCGCGGAGGCAGTCGATTCCAGCGCCACGGGCGTCGGCTCGAGGCCGAGCTGCACCATCGGGTTCCAAACCCGTGCGCGGATCCGCTCCGCGATCGCCGTGAACTTCGGCTCGGACTGCGCATCGACCTCGTGGCAGGCCCGGGTGATGATCTTCTCGTTCACCTCGCGAGTGGCCTGCGGCTTGCTTTCGTCGTGCTGGTTCCGCACGATCCGCTGCACCAGCGGCCCCATGATCGGCACGCTGTCGAAGCTCGTCTGGATGGTGGCCAGCTGCGACGAGTTGGAGGCCGAACCCAAGGCCGCGCCGAAGGCGAGGCCCTGCGCCGACACGGTGAGCGGCTTCCGCACCATGAAGCTGGCCTCCCCGCGGGAGTGGATGGCCGCGGGGCCGGCATCGGTCACCGTGCGGGACGCCACTTCGCCGCGGACGTGGATCTCGAGGCGGATGCGATCCGCGTCCGGCACGAAGGCGACGCCCATCGACTGCTCCACGGTGCTCGTGCCGCGGACCGCGCGGCCGAGCACGAAATCCTGCATCGGGCTCGTCTTGACCGTCGCCTCCGGCAGCATCCGCTCGACGAATCGGCGATGGACTGCGATCCGCACGTTGGGGGCGAGATAGTGGTCGCCGAGCGCCCGCGTCAGGTCGGCCGCGGTGGCGTACGGCGCGGTCGCGATCACCCCGGCCGCCGCCTTCGCGGCGGCGGCATCGCCGGGCGACGCGTGACACTCGAACCGCTCCAGGGCGGTCAGCAGCACGGCGATCTCGGCCTCCAGTCGCGAGGCGGCCAGCCGGCGATCGACGTCCACGGCTGCCGCCGGGCCGGAACTCCCGGCGATCTCTTCGCACAAGGCCGCCGCCGCCCGCCACACGGCGACGCGGCGGGAAACGGCCAGCGCCGCCCGCCGCGTGAGCGACGCCAGCCCGGCATCCGCCACGGCATCTCCGGCTGACATGCCGGCGGCGACGACGTCGCCGAGGGCGAGGAGCGGAGCGGCGGCACGCCGATCCGCAGGGCCCCCCGTGGCGGACACCTCCTGCAGCCGCTCGCCACACAGGGCCGTCCAGGCCGCGATCTCCGCGTGCCCCGCCTGCCCGAGCCGCACGTTGTTCCCCACCTGCTCGAGCTGCCCGAGAAGCCGCGTCGGCGTGGGCCACCGTCCGACCTCCGGCGGCGGGTCGTCGGCCACCGCACCGCCGGGGAAGGGGCCGGATTCCGGCGCCGATCGGCGGTCGCCCCGCAGTCTCTCGAGCAGCTTGACCGGTCGCGGGGACGCGGCCGGCTCCGCCACTCCTCCGGCGCCCTCGGGCCGCCGATCACCGAAGATGCCACGGCGTCGCCCGCCCGCGAACGGCCGGGCGGCGGATGCGGGAGGCTGCCCCCGATCCGCCGCGGCGTCCGACCAGTTCACCTGCTCCGGGTCGATCCATTCCTCGCCGGGCAGCGGAGCCGGTTTGGGGGGCGGTGCAGGCCTGAGGCCGGGAGGCTCCGCGATGCGTGGCGGCGGCTCCGCTGGTGCCGGCCGCACGCGCTCGACGAGGGCCTTGAGTTCGTCGGCGGCGGGCCGAGGGGCCTGCTCTTCGGTCAGGACGTGCAGTTCCGGCTCCGCGACGGCCCGGGAATCGAGCGGCTGGGACTGCACGAGCGGCGCCGCATGGGCGACCG
>JBIPLS010000140.1:0-8967 GCA_044368305.1 Pirellulales bacterium | reverse complement strand
ACGGCGATCGTCGAGATCACGGCGCCGTACTGGAGGAACATCGGGATCGGCGTGTAGAGGAAGTGGTGGATGCCCTGGAGCGGATAGAAGAAGGCCAGCCCCCAGAAGCCCACGAGCGACAGGCCGTGGCTCCAGATCGGCCGCTTGAGCAGGATCGGCACGAAGTAGTACATCAGCCCCCAGCCGAGCGGCGTGACGAACAGGCCCACGAGGTCGTGGATGAACAGGCCGCCGATCGCCCCGGCACTCGTGCCCGCGACGGCGTATTCCGGCAGTAGGTTGCCCATCGCGTAGGTGAGGAATGTCCACACGAAGGCGGCCATGAAGTACCACAGGCTGACGTACATCGGCCCCTTGCTCCTGCCGATGGGCACCATGAAGTTCACCGCCACCAGCGCCAGGCCGAGGAGGGCGACGGGGTCGATCCAGAACGGCGTCTCGCCCCATTCGAGCCCCTGGGCGCCGAGCATCATCGGCAGGTGCCACCGCTTCGCCAGCGCGAGCAGCCAGGGCTGATCCTGGAGCGAGGGGCCGACGATGATGCCGACGGCGGTGAGGCCGACGATCGCCTGCCAGGCCCAGAAAATGAACCAGGAAAGAGCCCGGCTCGCCACCTTGTGGAACGTGAGCCGCGGCACCGCCCAGTGGAGCGTGCCCAGGAACGCGTTGGCCAGGAAGCCGTAGGCGACGGCATTGGTGTGGATCATCCGCCACCGGCCCGGGGAGAGCAGCTCGACGCCCCGGAGCACGTTCCAGTGCACGAGCTGCAACGCCATCAGGATCCCGGCGAGCATCGACACGGTGAGGAACGTCAGCGCCGCGACGTAGTAGCAGAGGATGATCTTCTCGTCGACCAGGTCGGCGGGCACGGCGCGGGCGGCCGGGGCGTCTGTGCTGCGGTTCATGTCTCGTCGGCCTCCTCGACCTGCGGGCGATACCGCTGGAAAAGCCCCCAGGGGTAGATCAAGGCCATCGTCCAGCCGAAGACGAGGTGCGTGGCGAGGGCGACCCACCAGGGCAGATAGACGGGGTCGGTGCTCGTGATCCAGTTGCCGCCGAAGAGCAGCGGCTGGATCCAGGAGAGCAGCAGATAGAAGTTCACGAACCAGACCACCGTCGCGATCACGGACGCCCAGGCGAACCGGGCCATGAGCCCGGCGTGCGACGCGTACCGCGTGAGGATCACGTGGAACACGATGCCCAGCAGCATGCCCGTGGCGATGTACAGGACGCAGCCCATCGCCAGGGCGATCCCCGAGTCGAACGCCGGGTCGAGAGACTTGCCACCCAGGCCGAACGTGAGATACACGCGGATCAACTGCAGCGGATCCTTGCCCGCGACGCTGGCACCGATGATGTTGAACATCAGGCTCACCAGCGCCGCCACCATGCCGAGGAAGAAGCCGGCGGTGGCGTAGTAGGTGAGGTAGTAGCCGCGGCGGGCCCAGTCGCCGGCCACCCGGGCGAAGGACTCGGCATCGACCTCGGCGGAGAGCCGGGCGGCCTCGGCCTCGAGTTCCGCGAGCCGGGCCCGTTTGGCGGCCAGTTCGGCGGAGTTCATCGCGCGGCCCTCCGGTCCGCGCGGACGACCGCCGCAGCGGGCGCGGCCACCACCGCCGCCTTCCGTCCCTCGGTCGGGGACGGCGCTGCCAGCCGCTCCAGCGTGTCGTGGATCGCCTGCTGTGCGTCGGCGGGCACCGCGCTCGCCTCGATGACACTCTCGACGAAATGCACGAGGTGCCAGATCTTCTCCGACCGCTGCTCGGGCGTCTCGCCGATCGCCGTGTTCGGGTCCTTCGACGACGGCATCGGCGTGCCGTTGATGCCGGAATAGATCCGGCGGTAGATGTCGACGGGGCGGCGGCCGCCGTGCAGCATGCCCATGGCGAGGTTCGCGGGATAGGCGGTGCGACCCCACACGTCCTGGCCGACGTCGGCCGAGCGACTCCCGCGGGCTTCGGCGCCGTGGCACTTCACGCAGGCAAACTCGGCGAAGGCCACGGCCCCCGCCCGGACGGTCTCCGCCGTCCGCGGCGGATTGACGGTGAGCGGCCGCACGATCTCGGCTTCGGCCCGATCCCAGGAGGCGGCGATGTCGGTGACGAACCCGGCGACGGTCTCGGGGTCGAAGTCGTCCTCCTCCTCGAGCTCGTCCTGGGCCTCGCGGATGAGGTCGATCTCCAACTGTCCGCGGGAGGCGAGCACCTGCACGTAGTCGATCACCGCCTCGGTGTCCTCGTCGGACAGGAAGCGGAACGCGGGCATGGAGGTGCCCTTGGCGCCGTACTTGAGGATCCGCCGCAGGTCCTCGCGGCGCGGCTTCGAGCCGCGGGGCGTGGAGGTGAACTTGAAGACGCCGTTGCGGTAGTCCCGTGGCGGCGGGTTGAGGTATCGGCCGGCCGGCCCTTTGCCGTCGCCCGTCGTGCCGTGGCAGCCGGCGCACTGGGCCGTGTAGACCTCGCGGCCGCGCTGCAGGTGGAGGCGGTCGTAACCCGACTTGTCGGTGCGGGGCAGGGCGGTGATGCCCCTGGTCTTCACCGCCTCGAAGTCGGCGTCGGCCGCCGGCAGAGCCATCCGCGGGTGTGCCGGCGTGCCGTGAAAAGCGGCGAGGTACTCGGCGATCTGCGCGGCGTGCTTGGCCGGCAATGCGATCTTCTCGGACTCGGTGCGGAGCGTGTAGGTGGAGTCGGGGAGCCGCGAGCATCCCCAGACCGCGACGGCCCCGACGAGCCACAGTCGCCCAGCGGCACATCGGTGACGAGAGCCAGACTCGAACCGCATTCCGCACCCCTCGCCACGGCTGACGTCGTCGATGCACGCTCGACGACGATCCTAAAACTTATGGGCCGATTCCGCCGCTGGCAACGTCTCATATTCAAACACCGAACGGTGAAAATGCCGCTCACCCCGGTGCGGCGGTGGGCGGCATGGCAAGGACGCAGCATCACTACCAGGGCCGCGTGGGCGCAGAGCGGCCCGTCGGCACGGCCGCCTACACCACCGATTCGCACCATCTGACGCCGCGGCCTTCAACGGCACGCCGAACGCGAACCACAGCCGGGTCGCCCCCCGGGTCACGGCAGCAGGAACACCAGCCCGGTGATCGTCGCCGCCTCGACGGCGAAGCCCCGGGCGCTGATCGGCACCGCGGGCACCGTCCACGGCGCGCAGCTGCCCGGGCGGTAGTAGCCGAGCGGATAGACACACTCCCAGGGCAGCTCCACGCCCATCTTGTAAGGCAGGACGGGCAGCGTGGTGAAGAAGTGGGCCGCCGACGTGAACGAGTCGACCACGAAGCCGTGCGAGTGGCCGTAGCGTTCCAGGCTCCAGTCCTCGAAATACAGCGGCTTGTGGCAGTAGCCGGCGGCTTTCCAGGTGAACATCGTCGCCGCGAATCGCCGCGGCTGAAACGTCTCCCCCTCCAGCCGGCACTCGCAGGGATAGTCGCTGCCGGCGCGACCGCCCACGCGGATGTCGATGTCGATCCCAGCCAGCGCGTCGGCCCGCAGCTTCTCGAGCGCGTCGCGGCACGCGGCCGCATCCGCCGCGCACGGCTCGGCGGCCTGCGGCTCCTCCGCGGCGGCCACGAGCCGCGTTTCCCCGGCGCATGATTCGCAGGCGGGCGCCGCCGGAGCCGCGACGACGAGCGGCTCTGGCTCCGCCACCGGAGCCGACTCCTCCTCCGCGGCCTCCGCCAGCACCTCCGGCACCACGTCGGGGGCCGCGCCGGCACGGAGCTCCGGCTCGCGCGGCCCGACGACAGCCACGGGCCGCGGCTCGGGCGGGGCGCTGACGAACGTCCGCCACTCCTCGGCCCGCGCCGGCAGGGCCAGCAGCATGAGCCACGCGGCCAGGGCGGCAGCGGACCGGCGATCACTCCGGCTTGGCGTGCTCCGCCGTGTAGTTCGGGGCTTCCTGCGTGATGACGATGTCATGCGGATGGCTTTCCCGTACGGATGCGGCGGTGACCTGGATGAACCTGGCGTCCCGTCGGAGCTCCTCGATGGTCCGCGTGCCGCAGTAGCCCATCCCGGCCCGGAGGCCGCCGACGAGCTGGTAGACGAACACGCTCAGGGGCCCCTTGAAGGGCACCCGTCCCTCGACTCCCTCCGGCACCAGCTTGTCGCCGCCGCGCCCCGTCGCCTTCTGGCGGTAGCGTTCGCTCGATCCCTGGACCATCGCCCCCAGCGATCCCATTCCGCGGTAGGCCTTGAACGTGCGGCCCTGATAGAGGACCGTCTGCCCCGGGCTTTCCGCAACGCCCGCGAGGAGGCCGCCAATCATGCAGGCGTGGGCCCCCGCGGCGATCGCCTTGGTGATGTCTCCCGAGTAGCGAATGCCTCCGTCGGCGATCACCGGCACGCCGGCGCCGGCCGCCTCCTGCGCCGCTTCCCAGACCGCCGTGATCTGGGGCACACCGACGCCGGAGATGACCCGCGTGGTACAGATCGACCCGGGACCGATCCCAACTTTGACTCCATCCGCACCAGCCTTGATGAGATCCCGGCAGCCTTCCCGGGTTGCCACGTTTCCCGCAACTACCTCGATCTCCCAGCGTTTCTTGATTGCCGCGACGGTCTCGATGACGTTGGCGGAGTGGCCGTGGGCGCTGTCCACGACGAGCATGTCCACCCCCTTGGCGATCAGGCTCGCGGCCCGGTCGTAGTCGAACACGCCCACCGCCGCCCCCACCCGCAACCGGCCCTGCCGATCCTTGCAGGCGTCGGGGAACCGCTTCATCATGTCGATGTCCTTGATCGTGATCAGCCCGGTGAGCAGGCCGCGGCCGTCCACGAGGAGGAGCTTCTCGACCTTGTTGGCCATGAGGATCTTCTCGGCCTCGTCGAGCGACACGTTGCCCGTCGCCGTCACCAGGCCGGTCTTCGTCATGATCTCGGCGATCGGCGTCTCCCCGCTCTCGAGGAAGCGGAGGTCGCGGCGGGTGATGATGCCCACGAGCCGGCGATCCTCGGCCGTGATCGGCACGCCCGAGACGTTGTACTGATCCATCACCTCGCGGGCCCGGGCCACGGTGGCCGCCGGGGGCAGGGTGACGGGGTCCACGATGATCCCGTTGGCGCTCCGCTTGACCTTGTCCACCTCCTCGGCCTGGCGGTCGATGGACAGATTCTTGTGGATCACGCCCAGCCCGCCCTCCTGGGCGAGGGCGATCGCCATCTCGCTCTCCGTGACGGTGTCCATCGGGGAGCTGACGATCGGGACGTTCAGCGCGATGCCGCGGGTGAGCCGCGTGGAGACGTCGGTCTCGGCCGGCACGACGCTCGAGTGCCGGGGGACCAGGAGCACGTCGTCGAACGTGATTCCGGTGGCAACGATTTTCCCGTCCATGCGGACGACGATCCTTTTCGGAAAGGGCTGGGGAAAGTCGCGGATTATGCGGCGGACGCGGCCCGGAGGGCAACGACCGGCCCGGGCGGCCCGCGGGGATCCGCTTTCCCGGCGCCGCCGCACGGCGCGAAAGCGTGTCCTAGGTTTGTGGTGCCCCGGCGTCCCGGCGACCGCCGGCCCCGGGGCGAACTCCTCTCCGGCGACTCCATCCATGCGATTCCTCGACGACTCCCCAGCCACCCGTCCGCTGCCCGCGCTCAAGGCCGTGACGCCCGCCGAGAGCGACCTCCCCGGCCCCGACCAGGCGGCCCTCGACGCCCACCTGGCCCGCAGCCGGTACGGCCGGTTCACTCTCACCGAGGCCGTCCGCCCCGGCTGGCAGCTCGACATCGTGCCCCAGGCAGGCTACCGCCACGACGCCTACGTCGATCCGGCGACCGGCAGCCGCCTGCCCGCCCTCGTGGCCGCTGTCTCCCGCGAGGATCTCTTCGAGACGTTCCTGGAGCTCCTCGAGCCGCTCGGCGACACCTGCGACGTGGTGCTTGAATCGACCCACGAGGAGGGCGTCGGACGCCGCGAGTTCACCCGCGAGGGCGTGGAACGGCTGGTGCTGGAGAGCATCCTCTGGGATTTTGACGACCTGCTGCTCGACGACGGCTGCACCGGCATCGCCGTGATGCATCCGCAGCAGTCAGTCGAGGTGCAGCTCGACGAACACAAGCTGCTGGTGGTCTACGCCCAGGCTCGACCGCCGTTCGAGAGCGTCCTGCGGAGCCGCGGTCTGCGGCGGGACGACACGCTGCGGTTCATCTCCCAGGGCGAGCACATGCACACCTCGAGCGGCCGCCTCGCCCGGCGGTTCGCCGAGTGCGTGGGACGCCTGGGCGCCTGCTGATTCATTCGCCGACCGGCTCGCCGCCGGCCCGGCTGACAAGGGCGGTGAGCACCGCCGCGTCGATCGCCCGATCGAGCGGCCGCACCGAGCTGTCGGCGGCGAGGGTCTGCACCAGGTCGCCGGCCAGCCGCGAACGCGGCTTGAGCGAGCTTTCCAAGGGCGTGCCGCCCTCCCCGAGGCCGAGCCGCGTGTAGCGGCCGACGTCGCTGCAAAAGGGCCACGAGTAGCGCGACGGCTGCCAGGTGCGGCCGTCGTCGAACGAGCAGTCGCCGCTCTCGGCGAGGGCCAGCGTCTTCGAGAGCCCGTCGGTGACCCGCGTCTCGGTCACGGGCCGCGCGGCGATCTGGCGGGTGTAGCCCGTGCCGTCGGCCTGCCAGCCCAGACCCTCCGGAACCAGGACGCCCGTGAAGCCCGCGGCCGGGGCGGGCGCGGGGAAGAACCATTCGTCGAGCCGGCGGTCCGGATCCGGCACCGCGGGGCCGGGCCCCAAGAGCGCGGCGAAGTCGAGACCGCCCGGCGTCGCCGAGAGGGCGTTGTAGAGCGGCAGGCGGGCGTTGACGACTTCGGCCGGCTGGTCTTCCGGCGGGCAGGCCAGGCAATACCGCTCGTAGAGCGCGGCGATCGCCGCCTCCTCGATGAACGGCAGGATCGTGATCGCCCAGGACTGCGGCCGCACGTGGCCCTCCACCTCGCCCGCCTCGTGGGCGTGCGTGTGCTCCTTGTGCGCCACGCTGCCGGTCCGCGGCCGGCCCGAGGCGAAGGGAAACGCCCGCTTCGCCTCGAGGTGGGAGTGGATCGCGACGCCGATCTGCCGGAGATTGCTCTGGCAGCCCACCCGCCGCGCGGCCGCGCGGCCCTGCAGCACCGCGGGGATCCCGAGGCCCATGAGCGCGGCGATGATCGCCACGACGACGAGCAGTTCGAGGAGGCTGAAGCCGCTGCGGCGCATGAGAAACTGGGGCGGGGAGGAGGCTGCTCGGCCCCGGCCGGAGCACCCTGAGAGGGTACTATCGACAGCCTCCGTCCACCGGAACCGGGAAAAAACCGGGCGAAACGCCCGCGTCCGCGGGGCGGTCGGCGGCCCGGCCCGCACAATCGGTCGCGGCCGGGCCGCGGTCAGCGCGGCACGGTCACCGCCTCGCCCCCCGCCCGCGATCCGAGCGCCCAGCAGACCGCGGCATCGACGTCGGCCGCGATCGACGTGACCGAGGTGTCCATCATGGCGACGGTGACGACGCCGCCGTGGTGGCTCCGGGAGGTGACGATGGCCCGGGTCGGACTCGGCGGCGAAACTCCCTCGCGGGTGGACGAGATGTCGATGTCGGAGGTCATGCCGTCGCGGTCGTAGGGCACGACGGTGTTGGGCGGCAAGGTCGTCGTGAATCCGATATGCAGCGTCCGGCCGGACCGCCCTAGCGCTTCGTCGCGGAATAGGTTGGCAGGTGACGATCCGGCACCTCGAGCGCGAGCAGATGCAGGGCGGTGACGTACATCCGCCCGCCGTAGATGCCCCACCGATCGGGGGATGACCCGAGCGGATCCCAACTGCCGGCCCCGGGTCCGGCCGTTTCCTGTGTGGCTTCCAGCGTGTCCACAAGCCCCGCATACCATGCCCGCCACTCCGGACCGCCGGTGTGGACCAGTACCTGCGAGGCGTAGTACCAGAGATACGCATCGCGGGTCTTCCGCGTGGCGGTGCCGTACTCCGGCCGCAACGCGGCGAGGGTTCGCCCGGCCTGCACCACCCGCGGGTCGTCGGCCGCCGCGCCCGTATGGAGCCGCATCAGCGCCCCGACGGCCGTCATGCAGGCGGAGGAGAGCGGCGACATCCGCTGCCCGGGCTTCAGCGGGTTATAGGCGTAGCGGGCGGAGTCGGTCTTCGACGCCGCCGCCTCCAGCAGCCCACGCACTCCCTCCAGCGTGCGCGGATCCGTCTTCACGCCCCCCAGAGCGCCCGATCGCACGGCCACGAGCATCCAGCCGCTCACCGACAGATCGGCGTCGCTCTGCGGCGTGTACCGCCAGCCGCCACGGGTCGGGTGCTGGCTGGCGGCGATGAAGCCGCAGGCCTTCTCGGCGGCGGGCCGGACCCGCGGGTCGCCCGTCATGCCCACGGCCTCGCACAGGGCGATGGTCGCGATGCCGTGGCTGTAGAGCCAGGCGCAGCTGTTGGAGAGGTCGTCGGCCGGCAGGTAGAGGTCCCCGTCGGGCTTCTGCGCCGCGAGCAGGAACTCCAGCCCGCGGCGCACGGTGTCGCGATGCGGACCGTCGAAGTGATCGTGGCCGGCGCCGAGAAAGCTCAGCAGGGCCAGGCCGGTGGCGGCCGTGTCGGAACGGAGCTTCGGCACGTCGGCGGGCACGACACCGGCGAACCGCTCCAGCGACCAGCGGCCGTCGGGCTGCTGGGAACGCTTCAGGAAGTCCAGGCCGCGATCGACGAGCGCGGCCGCCCGCGCGGCGTCGGCCGCGGCCTCGCCGTCGGTGCCCCGACGGCCCTGCGTTCGTCGGGCGAAGGCCTCGGCCACGTCGCGAACGCGGCCCTCTGCCGGCAGCGCCGCGGCGACGATGCGGGCCGGCGGCAACGACGTCGGGCCCGTCGGATCTTCGCCGGCGGCCGAGCGCCGCGGTTCGATGCCGCCCGTGGCGGCCGCCGCGTCCGCGACCGATACGGAGAGCCCTTCGTCGTCACCCTCGGCGGCCGCGCCGTGGCGCGGCCGCGCCCC
>JBIPLS010000139.1:0-9082 GCA_044368305.1 Pirellulales bacterium | reverse complement strand
GCCGCGCCGCCCGGGCCGCGGGTGCCGCACAGGGCGACGTCGATCCCCAGGGCCCGGGCGCAGGCGGCCTTCACCAGGGCCGCCCGATCGGCCCCGGCGGCGTCGCGGGCGTAGGAGACCTGCACGTGGTTGGCCTTGTGGCGGGCCATCATCTGGTCGCGGGAGACGCCGTGCGTCACGGCATGCATGATCGGCCACCAGGGCGTCGTGGCGTCGAGCCGCCGCCGGGTCTCCGCTTCCGGCAACCGCACGACGTCCGCCCGGCCGATGTCCATGCGGAGCTTTTCCCCGCCGCCCGTGCCGTCGACCCAGATCCGGCTCCACACGATCGGGCCCGGCTTGCTCACGCCGGAAAGCGTGCTGCCGCCGAGGCGGAAGTACATCGGCGGCTGACGGAAGCCCTGCGCGGCCTGCCAGCCTCCGAGGAAGTGGGCCGGCGGCGCCGCGCCCGAGATCTCGAACACCCACACCCACTGGTCGGTCGTGCCGGAGCGGTCCCAGTCGCCCCAGCGGACGTCGTGGAGCGTGTTCTCCACCGGCTCACCGAGGGCCGCGTGGATCCGCTGCGTGAGCAGTCCGTCGAGGCCGGCGCACTCGTCCACCTCGTTGAAGTGCACCAGCGGCCGGCCCTTGAAGAGGATCCGGGCGGATCCCGCGGCCGTGACCGGCGGCCGCCGCGTGTCGTTGAGCATGCCCTCGACGAGGTCGCTCGCCGGCAGCAGGTCCTTGAGGCCCTGCTGGTACTGGATGCCGACGAGGTCGCAGCCGAAGCGGTCGGCGATCCGCAGGGCCGCCACGTACATCTTGCACTGCACGAGCACCTGCCGCCGCGTCAGTTCGGTCGCCTCGTCCTTCCCGAAGTGGAAGGTCATCCCGGTCTTCTCCAGCCACGCGAGCACGCCCCTGGCCTCCGCGTCGGTCACCTGCATGGTCTCGTGGTAGAGCGCGCTTTGGCTGAGCCGCTCCTTGAACACGCCCGTCGCGTGCAGCAGCCGGTCGGGGATGATGGCGTTGAACATCCCCATGCAGCCCTCGTCGAAAACGCCCATCAGCGCCTTCGAGCGGAGGAGGTCGGCGGCGATCGTCTCTCCCCGCCGCACGATCGGCCCCGGGATCCGCACGCGATCCAGCGGCACGACGTGGCTCGTGTCGTGGTGCACGGCCCGGCGATCGAGCCAGGCGCGAAGGTGGCGGTCGAAGCTCGGGCTCGCGAAGTCGTCGGCCCAGAGCGTGGCGTAGGGGATGCCGGCCTTGGTCAGCGAGCCGTTGAGGTTGAGCATGCCGACCAGGCCCGGCCACTGGCCCGACCAGTTGGCGACGGTGAGGATCGGCCCGGCGTGCGTGGACAGGCCGGGCAGGACGTGGCTGGAGTACTGCCACACCGCCTCGGCCACGACCACGGCCGCCGTGGGGTCGATGGCGGCGAAGGCATCGAGCCCCTCGCGGGCGCCGGCGAGGAAGCCGTGGCCGCGGGATCGCGACACCGCATGGCCGCGGTCGAGCCGCCAGCCGGCCCGGGAGAAGGCGGTGGCGAGAGCGGCCTCCATCTGCCGCTGCGCCGGCCAACACGCCCGGTTGGCCTCTTCGCGCAGGTCGCCGCTGGCGACGAGCACCGCCCGACGGCCCGGTGCCAAAGCGGCGCGGACGGATGCGGGACGGCGCGGGGCGGCCATCGGCGGGACTCCGGTTGAAACGGGGCGCTGCGGGACAACTATACTGGGGTCGCGATGCGGCGGGCCATGCGGGCGGCGCACCCGAGCCCGCACCCACGACGCGGAGGAATTTGCATGCGGTCTGCTGGCCAGCGGTTTTTCGGATGCGGCCTCGCGACCGGGCTCTTCGCGGCGGTCCTCGCCGGCCACGCCTGCCTGGCCGCCGACCCGCCCGCAACGCCGGCCCCGCCGGCGCCGGCCGCCGTCCTCGGGGAGTTCAAGCGCTGGGTGATCGCGGCCGACTTCACGCGGGACGGCCAGCAGCTGGTCACCGCCGGGGGCGAGAGCCTGCTCTACAGGCCGGGCGACGTGGTGGTATGGCGGACGGGCGACGGCGGCCGCGTGGGCGACCTGGCAGGTCACGGCACCGCCGTGTGGGCGGTGCGGGTTTCGCGGGACGGCAAGCTCGCCGCGACCGCGGGCTACGACGGGGCCGTGAAGCTCTGGGATCTGCCGGCCCGCGGGCTGAAGCACGATCTCAAGAAGCACAAAGGCTGGGTGCGGGCGCTCGACTTTACGCCCGACGGCACGCGGCTGGCCACGGCCGGCGAGGACGGCGCCGTCGTGATCTGGGACACGGCCGCGGGCACGGAACTGAAGACGGTCGCGGCCCATGGCGGCGCCGCGACGGCGGTCGCCTTCGCGCCCGACGGCGGCACGCTGGCCAGCGGCGGCAGCGACAAGCTCGTCAAGCTCTGGGATCCGGCCAGTGGCGTCGAGAAGGGCAAGCTCGAGGGGCACGCAGACACGCTCTGGTCGGTGGCGTATTCGCCCGACGGCTCCCGGCTGGCGACCGCCGGCGCGGATCGGGTCGTGAAAGTCTGGAACGTCTCGGATGGCAAGGAGTTCGCGGCGCTCACTGGGCACAAGGACTGGGTGACGAGCGTCTCCTTCTCCCCCGACGGCACGCGGCTCGCCAGCGGCAGCATCGACGGCGCGGTCAAGCTCTGGGACGTGGCCGCCAAGGGAGAGCAGGAGGGACCCGAGACGGCGAAGTCGAGCGTATGGAGCGTCGTCTTCGCGCCGGATGGCCGGACGATCTTCGTCGGCACCCACGCCGGCGGCCGCCTCGTGCCGACGCCGGAGGCCAAACTGTTGCCCCCGCCGCCCCCGGCGCCCAAGGCCGAGCCGGAGCCGGCGGCGAACCCCGAGCCCGCTAAGCCCGCCGAGCCCGCGCAGGCCGCCGAGCGCCCCAAGCCGCAGTCCTGATCACGGCGGCCCGGCGGCCGCACGTCGTCCTTTCCCGAGGAGCCAATCGATGAGCGACACGAGACACACAACCTGCGAACGGTTCGGGATGCCCGGTGGCAAGGCCTGGGCCGTCATCGCCTGCGCGCTCGGATGCGGCCTGGCGGCGGGCGGCTGGCTGCGGTCCGAGCCACCCAAGGCCCTCGCCGTGGCGACCGCAGTGCAGGATTCGTTCGCGGTGTGCACGGCGCCTGTGAACGATGGCACGGAAGGCGTGTTCATCCTCGATTTCGAGACCGGCGACGTCTCCGGGGGCGTGCTCAACCCGACCTCGGCGAAGTTCATGGTCGGCTACCGTCACAACGTGCTTCGCGACGTCGGCTTCAAGCCCGGAAAGGTGAAGAACCCGAAGTTCCTCCTCGTGCCCGGCCAGGCGACCTTCGCGGGTCCGGACGGCGGCAATTTGGGCCCCTCGGTGCTCTACGTCACCGATGTCGCCACCGGAGTGACCGCCGCGTACGGGGTGCCCTGGACCGCGACCGCCGTCGGCGTGAATCCGCTCGTGCTCCTGGACGTCGTCCGGCCGCGGGGCGGCGGCGACAAGGCGCCGTGACCGGCAGGCGGCGCGGCGGGAGGGCCGCATGAGGACGCTCGCGCCCTCCGGCACGACGGAGACGATCGTCGTGGCCGTCAACGGCGAGCCCCATCTGGTGGCGGCCGGGGCGACGGCCCGCGACGTCGTGGCCCTGCTCGGATTCGAGGGCCGGCCGCTGGCCGTGGAAGTGAACGAGGCGGTCGTGCCGCGGGCGGGTCTGGCGGGCTGTATGCTGGCCGCAGGCGACCGTCTGGAGATCGTCACGCTCGTGGGCGGCGGGTGACGACCGGCGGTGGCGGCGAAGGGAGGCTGGCAGGTGCGGGCGCAGGAAACGGGCCGGACAGGGGACGTGGCCGACGCCGGGGACGCGTGCGCCGACGGCCCGCTGGTGGTCGGCGGCATGACGCTCGCCAGCCGGCTCGTCGTCGGCACCGGAAAGTACGCCACCTACGCGGAGATGGCCCGCTGCCTGGAGATCTCGGGCGCCGACTGCGTGACGGTGGCCGTCCGCCGCGAGCGGCTGGTCAATGCCGCGGGCGAGAACATCCTCGATCACCTCGACGCCTCTCGCCACGTCCTCCTGCCCAATACCGCCGGCTGCTACACGGCCGACGACGCCGTGCGGGTGGCACGGCTCGGCCGCGAGCTGCTCCGCGACCTCGGCAATCCAGGCGCCGAGTGGGTGAAGCTCGAGGTCCTCGGCGACCAGAAGACGCTCCTCCCCGATCCCGTCGGCACGCTGGCGGCCACGGAACGGCTGGTGAACGACGGCTTCACCGTGCTCGTCTACACGAGCGACGATCCCGTAATCGCCAAGCGGCTCAAGTCCCTCGGCGCAGCCAGCGTGATGCCGGCCGGGAGCCCGATCGGATCCGGCCAGGGGATCCTCAACGCCAACAACCTGCGGATCTGCATGGAGTATCTGAAGGGGGACGACCCGGACTATCCCGTGATCGTGGACGCGGGCGTGGGCACCGCCAGCGACGTGGCCGCCGCGATGGAACTGGGCGTGGACGGCGTGCTGCTCAACACCGCCATCGCCCACGCCGCCGATCCGCCGCGGATGGCGGCGGCGATGCGGGCGGCCTGTTTCGCCGGGCGGCAGGCCTTCCTTGCCGGCCGGATTCCGCGCCGGCTGTACGCCACCGCGTCGAGTCCCGAGGTCGGCAGGATCGGCGGCGCGGGGCGGCCGGAATGACGCTCGCGCGGCGGGTCATCCCCTGCCTCGACGTCGAGCGGGGCCGAGTGGTGAAGGGGACGAAGTTCCTCGACCTCGTCGATGCCGGCGATCCCGTGGCGGTGGCCGCCCGCTACGAGTCCGAGGGGGCCGACGAACTGGTGTTCCTCGACATCACCGCCAGCCACGAGGGCCGGGCGATCATGCTCGACGTCGTCCGCCGGGTGGCCGAGGCGATCTTCATGCCGTTCACGGTGGGCGGCGGCATCGCCACCCTCGACGACGCCGCCCGGCTCGTGCAGGCGGGCGCGGAGAAGGTGAGCATCAACTCGGCGGCGGTCCGCACGCCGGAACTGGTCACCGCCGTGGCCGACCGGCTCGGCAGCTGCGCGACCGTGGTCAACATCGACCCCAAGCGGGTGATCCGCGACGGCCGCGAGGCGTGGGAGGTGTTCATCAACGGCGGCCGCGTGCCGACGGGCCTCGAGGCCGTCGCCTGGGCACGTCGGGTCGAAGCCTTGGGCGCCGGCGAGATCGTGCTCACGTGCATGGACCGCGACGGCACCCGCGACGGCTACGACCTGGAGATCACGGCCGCGGTGAGCCGCGCGGTGGGCATCCCGGTCGTGGCCAGCGGCGGCGCGGGCGGCCCGGGCCACCTCGCCGACGCCGTCACCGTCGGCGGCGCCGACGCGGCGTTGGCCGCTGGCATCTTCCACTTCGGAGAGTGTACGATCCGGGCGGTCAAGGAGGAGTTCGCCCGCCGGGGCATCCCGGTTCGCCCCGCCGCCCGTTGATCGGTTCTCGCCGCCCTTCGCCCTTCGGCCCGCACCATGCCCGTGCCCGACACCGCGCCCGCCGACGTCCGCCCGCGGCTGGAGATCGACCGCTACTTCGAGGCCCTCGTCAAGCTCGAGGGCAGCGACCTGCACATGAAGGTCGGGCAGCCGGCGATCATCCGCGTCAAGGGGGTGCTGCAGCCGCTCAAGGCGCCGAAGATCGACGACGAGCAGATGCAGCGGCTCGTGATGCCGATGCTCGACGATCGCCGCCGCCGGATCCTCGAGGCCGACGGCGGCTGCGACTTCGCCTACGTCACGGCCGTGGACGGCGTGAAGTGGCGGTTTCGCGTCAACGTGCTGCAGCAGCAGGGAGCGCTCGGCATCGTGGCCCGCCGCGTCAACAACCGGATTCCCGACTTCAAGGGGCTCTACCTGCCGCCGGCGATCGAGCGGCTCTGCCAGTACGACCAGGGCCTGATCCTGCTGGCGGGGGTCACCGGCTCGGGCAAGAGCACGACGATCGCGTCGATGCTCAACTACATCAACCAGTCCTACCGCAAGCACATCCTCACGCTCGAGGACCCGATCGAGTTCGTGTTCACCGAGGACAAGTGCCTGATCAACCAGCGGGAGATCGGCCAGGATGTCAAGGACTTCGCCGTCGGCATGAAGCACGCCGTCCGCGAGGACCCCGACATCATCCTCGTCGGCGAGATGCGGGACGAGGAGACCTTCATGACCGCGATCCACGCGGCCGAGACGGGCCACCTCGTGTTCGGCACGATCCACGCCTCGAGCGCGGCCACGACGATCACCCGCATCCTCGACCTTTTCCCCGAGGCGATGCACCAGGCCATCCGCAGCGCCCTGGCCTTCAACATGAAGGGGATCGTGGCCCAGAAGCTGCTCAAGTCGATCAAGCCGGGCGTGAGCCGCGTGCCGGTCGTAGAGATGATGTTCTTCGACGTGATGGTGAAAAAATACGTCCTCGAGGGCCGCGACGAGGAGCTGCCCGATCACATCCGCAAGTCGCACCGCGACGGCATGCAGGACTTCACGCAGAGCCTGAAGTCGCTCATCGACGAGGGGCTCATCGACCGGCAGGAGGCCTTGGAAATCGCCCCCAACCGGGAGGCCCTGATGATGGCCCTCAAGGGCATCGGGGTGATGGGATGAGCGGCGCCTGGCGAGTGATGGCGGCCGCGGGCGGGTCGGCGCTGGTGGCGGCCGTGGCCCGCGCGGAAGGCGGCTGGCCGGAGGCCCTGCCTCCGGGCTGGGAGACCCGCGGGCCCGGCGGGGGCATGGCGGTGGTGCCGCTGGTGATCTGGTCCGCGTGCCTGCTCGGCTGGGTGGCGACGGTGGACCGGGTGGCCGGCGACGCCCGCCGACACAACATCCAGCCGGCCCTGTGGGGCAGCGTCGTGGCTCTGCCGTTCGTCGGCGCGGCGCTGCTCGCCTGGTGGATTCCGTCGTTCCTCGGCGGGCTCGCGCTGATGCTCCTGGCGTGGTTCGGGCCGCTGGCTGCCTACGTGGTGCTGCGGAATCGGCGGTTGCCGCAGGACGCGCGGATCCTGACGGCCAGCCACGTCCGCCGCCTGGTCGCCGACCTGCTCGCACCGCTGGGCATCGACATCGGCACGCCCGGCGGGGAGGCGGAGGCGCTGCCCGTGGTGAAGCTGGCGGGGGCCGGCGGCCGCGACGCCGCGGAGAACGCGGACCGCCAGCAGCGGGCCGGTGCCACGCCCGGCCTCGACGAGACGCTGCGGCTCCTCCAGGGGGCCGTCGTGGCCCGGGCCACGACCGTGCTCATCGAGCCCGATCCACAGGGAATCATGGTGCGGCACGAGGTGGACGGCGTATGGGAGAAGCCGCGGGTGCGGAAGCCGCCCCGCAGCCGCAAGGAGCCGGAAACCTTCCCGGAGGCGCCGCGGCCCACCCGCGAGGCGGTGCAGGCGGTGGTCGAGACACTGGCCGCCGTGTGCGGTCTGCCGCAGGCCCGCGCCGGCCGCGCGGGGACGTTCGCGATCGACGTCGACGGCAAGCCGCGGAACTGCCGCCTGGAGATCCGCGCGACGCCCGCCGGCGAGCAGATGGTCGTGCAGATCGAGCCGCCGGCCGTGATCTTCCGCAAGCCCGCCGACATCGGCATGCCGGCGGAAATGGCCGATCGGATCGGCGCTCTGCTGGCCCTGGAGAAGGGGCTGATCGTGGTCTCGTCGCCGCCGGCCTCCGGGCTGACGACGACGTTCGACGTCGTGGTGCAGGCGGCCGACCGGCTGCTGCGGGACTTCGTCTCCATCGAGGACGCCGCCGCCCCGCCGCGGGAGATTCAGAACGTGCGTCCCGTGCGGTTCGACGCCCGCACGGGCGTCACGCCGCTGGCTGCCGTGGCGACGGCGCTGCGGGAGTATCCCCGGGCGATCGTGACCCGCGACCTGCGCGACCAGGGGCTGGCCGCGGAGCTCGTGCGGCTCGCCGGCGACAACCAGCTCGTGATCGTGAGCATGAAGGCCACGGACGCCGTCGATGCCGTGGCCCGGCTGGCGGCCTGCGGCGTGCCGGCCGAACAGCTGGCCCGCACGCTCGTCGGGTCGCTCTCCCAGCGGCTCGTCCGCAAGCTCTGCCCGAAGTGCCGAGAGGATTATCCCACGCCGGCCGAGATGCTGGCGCGGCTGAAGACGACGGCGGACAAGCTTCCCCACCTGCGGAAGCCCTCGGCCCACGGCTGCCGGCTGTGCCGCGGCACCGGCTACGTGGGTCGCACCGCCGTCTTCGAGCTGGCGTCGGGAGCGACCTTCCGCCAGGCGATCGCCGCCAAGGCCGACGCCAAGATCCTCCGCCAGGCGGCCGCGAAGGACGGGATGCAGCCGATGCGCGAGGCCGGCTTGGCGTTGGTGACGGAGGGGGTGACGTCGCTGGAGGAGATGCAGCGGGTGTTTTCCGGGGCACAGCCGGTCCGCCCCGCGGCGGCGGAGGCGCGGGTGAAATGACCCTCAATCTGATCCTGCTGGCGGTGTTCGTGCTGGTCACGGTCGCGCTCTGGAAGGAGGGGCTGTGGGCATCCCTCGTGATGCTGCTCCAGGTCGTCCTGGCGGCGACCGTGGCCACGGCCTGGTACGAGCGGGTGGTGGCGATGCTCGAGCCGCGGCTGCCGAGCTACACCTACCTGCTCGACTTCGTGGCGCTGTGGGGACTCTTCTGCCTGATCCTGCTCGGCCTCCGGGAGGCGACGGACCGGCTCTCGCGGACGAAGATCCGGCTGCGGCGCCCCGTCGAACTGTTCGCCGGGCCCGTGGTCGCGGCCCTCGCGGGCTGGGTGGTGACCTGCTTCACGGCCGCGTCGCTGCACGTGGCGCCGCTGCCGCGGAACTTCGTGCAGCCGACCCCGGAGGCGCGGATGCTGTTCGGCCTGGCGCCCGACCGAAAATGGCTGGCCTGGACCCGCGGCGCGACGCTCAAGGGGCCGTTCGCGGTGCCGGCCGCGGCCTTCGACAAGGACGCCGACTTCATCATCCGCTACGCGGACCGCCGCAAGCGGCTCGAGGACGAGCCCAGCCTCCGGGTGAATCGGTAGCGAGGCGGCGATGGACGAGACCGGGGTCGATTACCGGCCGGTGAGCCGGCTGGC
>JBIPLS010000016.1:0-27369 GCA_044368305.1 Pirellulales bacterium | reverse complement strand
ACGTGACCGAGATGAAGACGGTCACGTCGACCGAGTACACCACCGAGACCCGCGAGCGGACCTACACGGTCAACAAGCGCGTCCCGCGGACCGAGACGAAGACCCGCACGGTCACCGTGCAGGTTCCCGAGACTCGGACCAAGACCGTGAACTACACGGTCAACAAGAACGTGACGGAGACCAAGACGGCCGAGTACACCGTCCAGGTCCCCTACACCGAGTCGGTCGAGCAGGCCTACACGGTGCACGTTCCGGTGTCCGAGGAGAAGACCGCCACCTACACGGTGATGGTCCCGAAGCAGGAAGAGAAGACCTCGACCTACTCGGTCCAGGTTCCCTACACCGAGGAGGTCGAGCAGACCTACACGGTGAGCGTGCCGGTTTCGGAGGAGAAGACCTCGACCTACACGGTCCAGGTGCCCTACACCGAGCAGGTCGAGCAGACCTACACGGTGAGCGTGCCGGTCCAGGAAGAGAAGACCGCCACCTACACGGTGATGGTCCCCTACTCCGAGGAGAAGGTCTCGACCTACTCGGTGAGCGTTCCCTACACCGAGTCGGTCGAGCAGACCTACACGGTGAACGTCCCCTACACCGAGGAGATGTCCGGCAGCCGCACCGTGCAGAAGCGGGTGGCCGTGCAGGGCTCGAAGACGGTGCAGGTCCGCGGCGGCCACTGGGCCACGCAGCAGGTCGAGGTTGCCGGTGGCACCGACGCCTGCGGCTGCCCCTGCCCGCCGAAGACGTGCTGCAAGCGTGTCTGGGTTCCGACGTGTGAGACGAAGGAAATCCCGGTCACGACCTACCAGTGCGTGACGGAGGAGGTCCCCTACTCCTACACGGTCACCAAGTGCCGTCAGGAGCAGCGGAGCCGGACGGTCAACGTGACGAAGTACCGCAGCGAGGAGCGGACTCGGACCTACACGGTCACGAAGTGCCGCCCCGAGGAGCGGACTCGCACCTACACCGTGACGAAGATGGTGCCGGAGACGAAGACCCGTACGGTCAGCGTCACCAAGTACCGTCCCGAGGAGAAGACCCGGTCCTACACCGTGACGAAGATGGTGCCGGAGACGAAGACCCGCAAGGTCAGCGTCACGAAGTACCGTTCGGAGGAGCGGACCCGCAACTACACCGTCACGACCTGCGTGCCGGAGGAGCGGACCCGCACCTACACCGTCACGAAGATGGTGCCGGAGCAGAAGACCCGCACGGTCAACGTCACCAAGTACCGCGCCGAGACGAAGACTCGGGAGTACACCGTGACGAAGTGCGTGCCGGAGACGATGACCAAGGAGGTTTCCTACACGGTCATGGTCCCGTCGCAGAAGGAAGAGTCGTACACCGTCACGGTGTATGACAACGTGCCGGAGACGAAGACGGAGAGCTACACCGTCCGCGTCCCGCACCAGGTGACGAAGGAAGTGCCGGTGCAGAAGTGCGTCATGGTCGCCGTCGAGGTGCCCGTCGAGGGTGCCTGCGGTGGTGCGGCCGGCGCCTGTGGCGATGCCGGTGCGGCCGGCGCCTGTGGCGATGCCGGTGCGGCTGGTGCCTGCGGGAACGCCGGTGCCTGTGGTGCGGCCGGTGCCTGCGGTGACGCGGGTGCCTGCGGCGCTGCCGCCGCCGGTGGCTGCGGCGACTGTGGCAGCAGCGCGAAGAAGGGCTGCCGTCGCAAGGGCTGCCGTCGCTGCGGCTGCTGAAGCCGGCGACACTTCCCGTGTCGTGAATCGGAGGGGGCCGGGTGCCATGGGTGCCCGGCCCCCTCGCTTTTTTCTCCAGCGCTCCGCCGCCGGGCCCGCCCCGGGGCGGGCGTGCCTAGCGCTGCTTGAGGAGGTCGCGGATCTCCGTCAGCAGTTCCTGGTCCTTCGTCGGCGCCGGCGGCGCGGCGGGGGCGGCGGCCTTCGACTTCATCAGCCAGCCGAGAAACTTGACGATGAAGAAGAACAGGGCCGCGGCGAGGATCAGGAAGCTGACCACGTCGCCGATGAACTTGCCGTAGGGGATCGTCTTCTCCCCGATCGTCAGCGCCCAGTTTTCGTAGCCCTTCTCACCGGGCAGGATCACGCCCACGAGCGGCATGATGATGTTGTCCACCATGCTGGTCACGATCTTGCCGAAGGCGCCGCCGATGATCACGCCGACCGCGAGATCGACGACGTTGCCCTTGAAGGCGAAGTTCTTGAACTCGTCGAAGAGCGAGAAGGCCTTTTTTGTCGGCAAATCCATCGTCTTTTCTCCTGTTGGGTGCGCGGACCCTCCCGGCCCGCGTGCGGACAGGCTAACGGCGGACCCGCGGCCGCGACAAGCGGCCGGCGTCGTGGGCATGCCGCGCCGGCCGCTTGCTTTCGCCTCCGAAAAATGGTCGTCTGACCCCGTTGAGCGGAAGCCGTAGCATCGCGGAGCAGAGGGGAGAGATCCATGAAGACGGGCGCTGGCGGGCGATCGGTGGGGCGATGGTGGGCGCTGGCGGTGCTGGTCGCCTGGTCGGGGGCGGCGGTGGCGGCGGACCCGCCGGCGGCGATCCAGGCCGCGCTGCGGGCCGAAGCGGAGGCCACGGTCAAGGCGTTCAACGCCGCCGATGCCGCGGGCCTCGCGGCCGCGTTCTTCGAGGCAGGCGAGTTGGTGGACGAGGACGGCAACGTCTACGCGGGCCGCGGCGAGATCGCCGGCCTGTTCGGCAAGTTCTTCGAGCGGTTTCCGAAGGCCTCTTTGGAGATGGAGGTCACCGCGGCCCGGCCGGTGGGCGAGACCATCGCCGTTGAGGAAGGCGTGCGGCGGATCACGGTGGACGCCGGGGCGGCCGCCGCCCAGATGCGGTACGTCGCCGTGCGGATGAAGCAGGGGGACAAATGGCCCGTGGTCTCGTACCGGGAGTTCGCCGACGATCCGCCGCCCACGCCGCGGGAGATGCTCGGCGCGGTCGAATGGCTCGTCGGTGACTGGGTCGACGAGAGCGACGAGGGACGGACGGCCATCTCCTACCGCTGGAGCGAGGACGGCAACTTCGTCATCGGCGAATACAATCTCACGATCGGCGGCAAGCCCGCCGGCAAGAGCACGCAGCGGATCGGTTGGGATCCGGTCGAGGGCGAGCTCCGGTCGTGGACGTTCGATTCCGACGGGGGATTCGCCGAGGGTGAATGGGCCGCGGACGGTGACGGCTGGATCGTGAAGTCGGAGGCCACGATGCCCGACGGCTCCACCGGGTCGGCGACGGTGACGATCACGCCGCGGGATCAGGACCACTTCGTCGTCGTGAGCACCGACCGGATCGTGGGCGGCACGCCGGAGCCGGATTTCAAGCTCGTCGTGGCCCGCAGGCCGCCGGCACCGGCGGCCGCCAAGTGAACCCGCTCTCGCCACCCTGTCGGAGATGACCCGATGCCCGCGTTCGTCGCGATCCTGTGCCTCGTGGTAGGGCTGTTCTCGGCGGCCACCGCACACGCCCGGCCCGGTATGGGCCGAGCCGGCGGCGGCGGGGGGCATCATGCCGCGCCCCATGCTCGGCCGGCGCCGCAGGCGCATCCGCAAATGCCGCGGCCGCAGATGCCCCAGGCTCGTCCGGCAATGCCACAAGCCCGTCCAGCGATGCCACAGGGCCGTCCGGCGATGCCACAGGGCGGCGGCATGCAGTTGCCCCATGCACCACAGTTCCAACGGCCGAGCGTGGGCACGCTCCAGCGGCCGAACGTCGCCCGGCCTTCGTTTCCGAACGCCGGTGCCGTGACCCGGCCCGCGCCGCCGCCCGCGGCGGCCAGGCCCGGCCTCGGGGGCATGGGGCCCGGCGCCGGCGGGCTCGCGCGACCGCCCATGGGATCAGGGCCCGGCAACGCGAGCCTTCCCGGAGGAGGGTTTGCGACGCGGCCGGCGCCGGGCTTCCGTCCCGGCGGCCAGCCGAGTGGGGGCTTGCCGAACGTCGGCGGCAACCGTCCCGGTGGCGGCACGCTGCCGGGCGCGGTGGGTGGCATCCCCGGACTGGCGACGCGGCCCGCGCCGGGCGTGCGGCCGGGGCTCGGCGCGACGACGAGGCCGTTTCCCCCACCCGGAGTTGGCGGTGGACTGCCGGGCGGTAGTCGTCCCGGCCTCGGCGGCAGCCGCCCGGGCTTGGGCGGGCCGGGCGGCGGAGGGCCCGCCGGAGTCAATCGACCGGCGCCCTTGCCGGGCGCGATCGGCGGAGGCGGTCGGCCGGGTCTCGGCGGCAATCGGCCGGTCACGTTGCCCGGCGATCTCGCTGGTGGCAATCGGCCCGGCGTCGGTGGAGACAGGCCGGGTCTGGGCGGTAACCGGCCCGGCATCGGAGGTAATCGGCCTGGCTTCGGGGGCAACAGGCCCGGCATCGGCGGCAACCGCCCAACCACGCTGCCCGGTGACCTGGGCGGTCTGGCCGGAGGCGGCTGGAACAGGCCCGAAGGAGGCTGGAATCGTCCGGGCATCGGCGGCGATCGGCCGTTGATCGGCGACAACAACAACTTTTGGAACAGCGGCAACGTCAACATCAACACCGGCGGCTGGGGCGGCGGCTGGTACGGCGGCGGCTGGAATGGCGCCGCGTGGGGCTACCCCGGCTGGGGCGGCGGCTACGGCTGGAACGAGGGCTACGTCAATCCGCATTACGGCGGCTGGTACAACGGAAGTTGGAACAACGGGTGGGGGGGGTTCTGGGGCGGAGTCGCCACCGGGGCCGCGACCTGGGGCGTGGCCTCGGCGCTTACGAATTGGGGGCTCGGCTATGGAGCTTTGGGATATGCAGGCGGCTACGTGAACCCGTACTACTCGGCGATTCCCGCCGCCACCGTCGCCGTCTCGCCCTACGACTACTCGCAGCCGATCGCGGTGAACAGTTACGCCCCGGCGGCCGGCGACCCGAGTGCGGCCGCGGCACAGCCGGCGGCGGCCCCCAGCGACGCCACGGTGGATGCGGCGCTGGAGAAGTTCAAGGCCGGTGACTACGCCGGTGCTCTGGCCGGCTTCGACACGGCGCTGCGGGCCGCGCCGAACGATTCGGTGATCCACGAGGTGCGGGCGCTGTGCCTCTTCGCGCTCGGCCGGTATGGCGAGGCCGCGGCGGCGCTCAACGCCGTGCTCGCCTCCGCGCCCGGCATGGACTGGACGACGGTCAGCAACCTTTATCCCTCGGTGGACGTCTACACGGCGCAACTCCGGAAACTGGAGGACGCCTGCCGCGCGAACCCCGGCGACGCGGCCGCCCACTTCGTGCTCGCCTACCACTACCTCGTCGGCGGCCACTCCGACGCGGCGGCCGCCGCCTTGGAGGTCGTGGTCGCGAAGCAGCCCGGCGACATGGTCGCCAAGCGACTGCTGGAGGGCGTCAAGCCTGACAAGAAGGCCACGCCGCCGGAGACGACGGCGGAGACGCCGCCGCAGGCAGAACCGTCCGCTACCCCGGAGACCGATCTGGTCGGCACGTGGAAGGCCGGCAGCGGGACCGAGGCGATCGTGCTGGAGGTCACGGCGGACTCGAAGTTCACCTGGAAGTCCTCGCCGGCGGGCAAGCCGGCCGTGGAACTCTCCGGCACGATCGAGGCGGCCGCCGACGCCATCGCGCTGCACAGCGAGAAGGCGGGGACGATGGTGGGCAAGGTGGCGGCGAAGGGCCCGGACGCGTTCGAGTTCGCGCTGCCGGGCGCGCCCAAGGACGCCAAGCCGCTCGTGTTTCAGAGGCAGAAATAGCCGGCGGCGGGTGGCGGCGTGGGGCCGACTAGGCTACCATCTCGGCAGCCGGCGGGCCGCTTCCGACGGACCGCGGCACACGCCCCGACCCCGAGCCGAGCGAGCCATGGAACAGTACCGCAGGATTCAGACCGGCAAGAAGGGCGACGTGCACATGGTCGCCTTCAAGGACAAGAAGATCCTCGACGACACGGTGCTGGACGAGATCCGGGCCGAGCTGACCCAGCTCATCGGCAAGGCCTCCGGACCGGACGTCCTCCTCGATTTTGGCAACGTCGAGTTCATGTCGAGCGCCATGCTCGGCCTGTTGGGGCAGTTGCACCGCAAGATCGCCGCCGGCCAAGGCCGGCTGAAGATGTGCGGGATTCGCCCGGAGATCTTCCAGGTCTTCAAGCTCACCAACCTCGACAAGCTGTTCAGCATCCACAAGGACGCCCCGACGGCACTGGCCACGTTCACCTGACGGCTGGCATGCACGTGGCACAGCAGGACGGGCCGACGACGCGCTCCGGCGTGGACGTCGTGATCGCCGAGGACAGCCGCATCCAGGCCCGGATGCTGATCCGGCGTCTGGAGGAGGCGGGGCACGCCGTCCGCTGGGGTGAGACGGGCGCGGCCGCGCTGGCGCTCGTCCGGGAGCGGCGACCCGACATCATCGTCTCCGACATCGAGATGCCGGAGATGACGGGCTACGAGTTCTGCAAGGCGGTGAAGACCGACCCCGCCCTGCGGACCATCCCGTTCATCCTCCTCTCCACGCTCGCCGACCCGATCGACATCATCCGCGGGCTCGATGCCGGCGCCGACAACTACGTCACCAAGCCCTACGAGCCGGATTACCTTCTCGGCCGCATGCAGGCGCTGCTCGCCACACCGCTCGAGGCGGCCGACGACGCGGCCGCCTCGATGCTCGAAGTCTCTCTGGCCGGGCAGACGTTTCGGGTCAAGGCCGGTCGGCAGCAGGTGCTCAACCTGCTCGTGTCCACCTTCGAAAACGCCGTGGCCAAGAACCAGGAGCTCTTGGTCGCCAACCAGGAGCTGTCGATGGCCCGCGACGGCCTGCAGAAGTCGAACGACGAGCTGTCGACCGCCAACGCCGAGATCTCGCGGATCAACGCCCACATGGTCCGCGACCTCAAGGCCGCCGCCAAGGTGCAGCGGTCGCTGCTGCCCGCGGCTGACGTGGCCATTGCCGGCACCAGCATCGCCTGGCGGTACGTCCCCTGCCAGAGCCTCGCCGGCGACTTCCTCAACGTCTTTCGGCTCGACGACGAGCACGTCGGGTTGTTCGTCGTGGACGTGAGCGGCCACGGCGTGCCCTCCTCGCTGATGGCGGTGACCGTGGGCCGCTTCCTGACGCCGAAGGTCACCGACCAGTCGCTCCTGGTCCGCCAGGGCGTCGATGGTCGGATCGCCATCGCCCGGCCGGCCGAGGTGGCCACGCAGCTCAACCGGCTCTTCCAGGCCGACGAATTCTCGGGGCTGTACTTCACGCTGCTCTACGGCGTGCTTCACCTGCCATCGGGACGGTTCGACTATTGCTCCGGCGGGCACCCGCCGCTCGTCCGCCTCCCGGCGGCCGGAGCTGCGGCCGAGTTCCACGCCATGGAGAGCTTTCCCATCGCCTTCGTCCCCGACGTCGAGTACGAGCAGCGGTCGCTGCAGCTCGCGCCGGGCGACCGGTTGTTTCTCTATTCCGACGGCGTGCCCGAGGCCATGGACAAGGATCGAAACGCCTACGGCGACGAGGCGATGGCGGCCTGCATCGCCGCCGGGCGGGACGGGCCGATCGAGGCCGGCGTGCAGAGCCTTCTCGAAGCCGTCGAGCGGTGGTGCGAGCCGAACGGCCCGCTCGACGACGTCTCCATCCTCGGCGTCGAATGGCGGCCGTGATTCACCGGCGCGGGGCGTAGGAACTACAGCCGGCGTGGGCGATGCGGCTCCAGCCTTCGTCGAGGCCGATCATCGTCTCGGCGCCCCCGAGGAACAGGCGGCCGTCCGGCCGGAGCACCCGCCGGACGCGGCCGACGAGCGTGGCCCGTGTCGGGAGATCGAAGTACAGCATCACGTTGCGCAGGAAGACGACGTCGGCCAGGGGGAGCATGGGCCAGGGGCCGTTGAGGTTCAGGGAGCGAAACTCGACCAGACGGCGGCACTCCTGCACGATGCTGTGGCGGCCCTGCAGCGGGCGGAAGTAACGCTTCAGGATCGGGGGCGGCAGGCCGCGACTCGTTTCCAGTTCGCTGTACACGCCCTCGCGGGCCCGGGCCAGGATCGGCTCCGAGAAGTCGGTGGCGATGATCCGGATCCGCCAGGTGGCCACGAGTTCGGGGAAATGCTCGAGGAGCACCATCGCGATGCTGTAGGGCTCCTGCCCGGTCGAGCAGGCGGCCGACCAAAAGGTCAACTGCCGCTCGGCGGCCCGCCGCACGACCAGCTCGGCGACCACCTGCCGCAGGGCCTCGAACGGCGCGCGGTCGCGGAAGAACGACGTCTCGTGGGTCATCATCGCGCACAGTACGTCCTTCTCGAGCGACGGGTCGACGCCCTGCCGGACGCGATCGATGAGCGTCTCCAGGCTGGGGATCCGTCGCTGCTTGACGATGGGCAACAGCCGCGCGACCACGAGATATTGTTTCGACTGGTCGATGCACACCCCCGTGCGGCGGCGGAGCAGTCCGCGGAGGTACTCGAACTGGGGCTCGGCGACCTTCATCGCGACTCCGCGCGGCGTCAGCCGCCGCGCCTCTTGAGCCGCAGGGCGACCTCGACGCCGACCTGTGCCAGGGGCAGCACGGCGTCGGCGAGCCCGGCCCGCACGACCTCGCCGGGCATCCCCCAGACGACGCTCGAGAACTCGTCCTGGGCGATCACCGTGCCGCCGGCGGCGACGATCGCCCGGCAGCCGGCCAGGCCGTCCCGGCCCATCCCGGTGAGCACGACGCCCAGGGTGCCGGAGCCCCAGACGCGGGCCGCGGAGCGGAAGAGCACGTCGGCCGACGGCCGGCAGGAGTTCTCCGGAGGTTCGTCCGTGAGCCGGGTTCGCGGCGCGGCGGCCTCGCCGACGACCTCCAGGTGCCGCCCCCCCGGCGCCAGCAGCACCTCGCCGGGACGTGCCGGCGCCCCGTCGGTCGCCTCGCGAACCGTCAAGCCGTCGCGGCTGAGCCGGTCGGCGAGGTGCGTCGTGAAGGCGGCGGGCATGTGCTGCACGACGAGCACGGGCACGCGGGCGTCGGGGGCGAACGCCGGCAGCACCTCGGCCAGGGCCGTCGGGCCTCCGGTGGAGACGGCCACGACGACGCCCGCGATCCGCTCCTGGCGGGGCGGACGGGGGGCCACGGGCGGGGCCGGGCGGGGCGCCTCCCGGACGCCGCTCGCCCCGCCGCGGGGCACCAGCGCCCGGATGCGACCGATCACGTCGGTGCGGATCCGGGCGGCGACGGCGGCCGCATCGAGCCCGGTGGGCTTGGCGACATAGTCGTTGGCGCCGGCGAGCAGGGCATCGACCGTGGCCTTCGCCCCCCGCTCCGTCAGGCTCGAGAACATGACCACCGGCAGGCGGCCGAAGCGCCGGCGGATCTCGCGGAGCGTGGCGATCCCGTCCAGCACCGGCATCTCGACGTCGAGGAGCACGAGATCGGGGCGGGCGGCGGGCATCATCTCCAGGCAGGCCGCGCCGTTGACGGCGGTGCCCACGACCTGCAGGTCCGGTTCGGTGCCGAGCGTGGCGGCGAGGATGCCGCGGATCGTCGCCGAGTCGTCGCAGATCAGCACCCTGATCGGAGCGCGGGCCGGCGGCGCGGCCGGCTCATCGACGACGCCGAGATCGACGAGCTTGCGGGTGAAGGCGGCGGCGGTGAACGGCTTGGCGAGGTAATCGTCGATGCCGGCCCGCTGCGCCTCCGCGATCCGCTCCGCCTCGTGCTCGGTCGAGATCATGAGGATCGGCAGGCCGCGGTAGGCCGGATCCCCCCGCAGTCGCCGCACGAGCTCGATCCCGTCCATCACCGGCATGTGCCAATTGACGGTGATCAGGTCGGGCCGCCCGCCCGCGGCGAGGGCGGCGAGGGCCTCCTGGCCGTTGCCCGCCTCGGTGCAGTCGAACCGCAGTTCGCCCAACGTCCGGGAGACGATGCTTCGGGCCGGCTTGGAGTCGTCCACGACGAGGGCACGCACGCGGGAATCCTCCCTGTCCCGACCGGGCCGCAGCGCCGGTCATGATCGGCGCTCAGGTCTTCCGGTATTCTTCGACCAGCCGCTGCAGCGCCTGGGCCATCCGCGCCAGTTCCTGCGACGAAATCTGCGTGTTCGCGGCCCCTTCGGCCGTGCTCTGGGCGGCCTGGGCGACCTGCACGATGTTCTCCGCGATCTCGCCGGATCCCGTCGTCGCCTCGGCGATGTTGCGGCTGATCTCGCCGGTGGTCACCGACTGCTCCTCGACCGCCGCGGCGATCCTGGTCTGGAGGGCGTCGATCTTCTCGATCACCGCACCGATCTCGGCGATCGCCGCCACCGCCCGGGACGTGTCTCCCTGCATGCCTTCGATCCGCCCGCCGATGTCCTCGGTCGCCTTGGCCGTCTCGCGGGCCAGTTCCTTGACCTCGTTGGCCACGACGGCGAAGCCCTTGCCCGCCTCGCCCGCCCGGGCAGCCTCGATCGTGGCGTTGAGGGCCAGCAGGTTCGTCTGCTCGGCGATCGTGTTGATCACCTTGACGACGTTGCCGATCTGCTGGCTCGACCGCCCCAACGCATCCATCGTCGCGGAGGTGGCGGCCGCCATCTCCACGGCCCGCCGGGCCGTGGAGGCGGCGTCCTGCGAGTTGCGGGCGATCTCGTGGATGCTGGCCACGAGGTTGTCGATCGACCCCGACACCGTGCGGGCGTTGCCGCTCACCTGCTCGGCCGCCGCCGAGACGAGGTTCGCCTGGGCCGTCGTCTGCTCGGCCGCGGCGCTCATCTGCTGGCTGACGCTCGTCAGCTCCTCCGAGGCGCTGGCCAGCGCGTGCGTGTTGTCCACGATGCCGCCGACCAGGTGGGCCTGCCGCGCCGATTCGCGGGTCATGCGCCGTGCGATGAGCCACGAGACGGCGAAGATGCCGGCCCCGGCCAGGGCGAAGATCGTGCGGCCGATGGTGGCGAGCCGCTGGCTCGGCGCCATCACCTCCCGCTCGTCGATCTCGGCCACGATCGCCCAGCGGACCGCGCCGTCGCCGTCGGCGATCGTCAGCGGCTGCCAGGAAGAGAGCACCCGCGTGCCCCTGTAGTCGGTGGTCAACGCGGTGCCCGAACGCTGGTCGTCGATCGCCGACCGGGTGGCGGCCGTGTCGACCCGGACTTTCGGGTTGAGGACGACCGACTCGACGCCCAACTGACTGGCGAACCGTGACTCGGAGCGGAACAGCTTGTCGGGACCCACCGCGTAGATCTCGCCGGTCATCCCCATGCCGGCGGTCTCGCCGAAGCGGGCTTGGACCCGCTCGATGTCGATCGCGAAGGCCACGGCGCCGACGACTTCGCGGCCTTCATGGATCGGGGCGACGAAGAAGGACGTGGGCCGCATCAGGGCGGGGAAGTACCGCTCGAAAATGCTGAAGTAGGCCAGTTCGCGGCGACCGCTCTGGAGCGCCCGCTCGACGCTTCGGGCGAGGTGCGTGCCCGCGAGCACGCCGCGCCGCAGCGAGGCACCGAAATCGACCCGCTTCGCCGCCGAGTAGACGACGGTGCCGGTCGCCGCATCGACCAGCAGCACGTCGGAGACGCCGAACTCGCGAAGCGCCAGCTTCATCCGCGGATGCGCCGCCGCGTGGGCCGTGGAGTAGGCCGCTCCGTCGTTCGCGGCGCCGTGCAGGTGCTTGGCCTCGAAGGGGTGGGGATTGCCGCGGATGTACAGGTCCTGGAGGCGGATGGCGTTGTCGTCGAGTGCATCCACGAAGCCCGACGTCGACGCCTCGCCGCCGCCCGACCGGCGGATCAGGGCGGCGACGTCGGCGCCATAGAAGTTCTCGAGGTCGTCGCGGACCGCCGCGAGGCCGTCGTCGTCGAGTCCCGAGTCGGCGGCGGCCGTGGCGAACCCGGCCCGCAGGGCACGGAGGCTTTGCAGCGTCGCCGGATCCTCGGCGAAGGCGAGGATCTGCTCGCGGTGCGCCTGGAAGAGCCGATCCACCGAATTCACGGTCAGGTCGCGAACGGTCTCGAGTTTCTGGAAGGCCTGTCGGGTCATGGCCTGGACGGCAAAGTGGTGCAGCAGCATGCCGGTGAGGGCCAGCGGCAAGAGCGATACCGCGAGCAGCGCCAAGAGCAGCGGGTTGGCGAGGAACGAGAGCCACGAGGGCAGACGGCGGGCAGCGACGGACGTCGCGGACCGGGCGGTGGGCGTCACGGATGCACTCCAGGGCGGGCGGCGGATGGGGAACGGGCTCGTCCGCTCGAGCGGACGAGCCGCGCATGGTCGACGAGATGCACGAGTCGCTGCGGGGTCGCGAAGGTGCCGACGAGCGGGGTGTCGGGATCGGGATGGGCCGTCGGTCTTTCAACGGCGTCGGTCGGGACGTCGATCACGTCGAGCACCTCCGCCACGAGCAGGCCGCACCGGTCATCGTCGCCCGTTCGCAGCACGAGATGCGTCTGTGGTTCGGCGGCCGACGCCGCGGGCAGCGCCAGGCAGGCCGCCGGGTCGACGATCGGCACGATCCGGCCGCGGAGGTGCACGAGCCCTACGACGCCCGCGGGGGCGAGCGGCACTCGAGTCGTCGGCCGGGCCGTCAGCACCTCGGCGACGGCGTCCGCCGGAACGGCCAGGCAGACGTCGCCGACGCGGAACACGCAATGCCGGATGGTGGGAGACGGGACGTGCATGGCGGGCCGCGAGGATTCAGGGGTGGGCGAGTCGGGCGATCGCGTTGCCGTCGACGAGCTCGGCGGCCCGGCCGCCGAGCGAGAGCATGGCAACGCCGCCAGGGCCGCCGGGGAGCGGATGTACGGCAGACAGCACGTCGACGATGCCGCCGACCTCGACCGCGATGCCGTCCGCACCTCGTTCCAGGACGACGAGTCGGGCGTGCTCCGCCGCCGGCCCCGGCTCCGCGCCCAGCAGGGTGTCGGCGTCCACGACGGGCGTCAGCGCGGCGCCGCGGCGGACGACGGTGCGCGGGCCGAGCCGCTCGATGTCCCCGCGCGGGTGTCGCTCCAGGCGGGTCACCTCGCCGAGTGGAACGGCGATCCGGCGGCCGGCACGGGTGTTGCAGACCAGATAGCGCTCGCCCGCCGTCGCCGCGGCGACCGGGGCGGGCGGGGGCGGAATCGGCTCCAGTCGGGCGGCACGGGGGAAGCCGCGAAGATCGAGGATCAGCACCACGCCGCCGTCGCCGAGCACGGTCGCGCCGGCGTAGACGCCGAGCTGGGAAAGCACGGGGCCGATCGGTTTGACGACGATCGTCATCAGGCTCGTGGCATCCGCCTGGCGGCCCCCCGAGTGTTCCGCGTCGCCGGGCAGCCCGTCGGTCACGAGACCGAACTCGTGATCATCGACCCGCACCACCACGACGGTGCCGTCCTCCCGGCAGGCCGTTTCCGGACGCAGGCCCAGGAACGCGTCGAGGAAGACCAGGGGCACGAGCCGGCCGCGGAACCGGATCACGGGGACGTCGGCCAGCCCCTCGATCCGCGGGCCGTCCCGATCGGGCCGCAGCCTGACGAGTTCGAGCACCGCCGCCTGGGGGACGGCGAATCGCTCGCCGGCGCAGCGGACCACCAGCGCCGGCACGATCGCCAGCGTGAGCGGCACGTGCACCCGCACGGTCGTGCCCGCGCCCGGCACGCTGTGGATGTCGACCGTGCCGCCGATGGACTCGATGTTCGTGCGGACGACGTCCATGCCGACGCCCCTGCCCGAGACGCTCGTCACCGCTGCGGCCGTCGAGAATCCGGGCTCGAAGATGAACTGCAGCACCCGGTCGGGCGGCATGGCGGCCGCCACGTCCGCCGTCACCAGCCCCCGGGCGACGGCCTTTTCGCGCACCTTCTCGAAGTCGATCCCACCCCCGTCGTCGGACACCTCGATCGTCACCCGGCCGCTTTCGTTGAAGGCCCGCAGGGAGAGCCGGCCGACCCGCGGCTTGCCGGCGGCGACGCGGGCCGGCGGCGGCTCGATGCCGTGGTCGATGGCGTTGCGGACGAGATGCGTGAGCGGATCGCGGATGCTCTCGATGAGCGAGCGATCGAGTTCGGTGTCGGCGCCGTCGATCACCAGGTGCACCTCCTTGCCGCAGGCCACCGCCAGGTCGCGGACGGTGCGCGGGAAGCGGCTGAAGACGTGCTCCACGGGCTGGAGCCGCGTCTTCACGGCGGTCTCCTGGAGGGCGTTGGTCACGGCGTTGATCCGTTGCGTGCAGGCCTGCACGACCGGGTCGCCGCTGCCGATGCTGCGGAGCTGGTTGCGGGCGAGCACCAGTTCGCCGACGAGGTCGAGGATCGCGGCCAGGAGGCCGACGTCCACGCGGACGGTCGAGTCGCCACCGGCTCCGACGGCAGCCGCTGCCTCGGGAGCCGGGCTCGACGCGGGCGGGGTCGGGGGCGACGCGGCGGCCGTTGACGACGGCGGCTGGGCGGGCGGTGCGGCCGGCGGCGACGAATCGGCAGCGGCCGGCTCCTCGGACGCCACGGCGGCGAGGGTGCGGGACAGTTCGCGATAGTCCTGATCACCCTCGGCCCCCGTCTCCTCGATCGACCGGAGAATCGTCCGCACGGCATCCACCATCGAGTAGAGCGATCCGGTCACGCGGTCGTTGAGCGCGAGCTTGCCGTCGCGGAGCCTGCCGAGCAGGTGCTCCCCGCTGTGGGCGAGGGCGCCGAGCTTCGAGAAGCCGAAGAAGCCGCTGTTGCCTTTGATGGTGTGGACGGTGCGGAAGATGCTCGCCACCCGCTGGGCGTCGTCCGGCCGCTGCTCGAGCGCGAGCAGGTCGCGGTCGAGCTGGTCGAGGTTCTCGCTCGACTCGACGAGGAACTCGTCGATGAACTCGCGATTGTCGCTCATCCCCTGGGGCGGCCGGAACGGCCGGACCTTGTCGGCTGGGTCGGCGGCGGGGAATGCGGCGACCTTGCCATCCCGCCGTCGCGGTCAAGCATACACCGCGTTTGGCGGCACCGGATGGGCACGACGGCGGCACGACCGTCACGACCGCACCTCGCGGCCGGAGCCGCGTCGGCAGGACTCGAGCCACGCGAAGCGGCGGTCATCCCTTCCGCGGAGGCGTGTTATCGGCGCGATCCACGGCCCTGGCTCGGCCGGGCTTGATCCCGGAGCGACTACGAGGCGGCGCCGGCCGGCAACTCCGCCTCCGCGGCCCGCTGGGCGTCGAGCAGCGGCCAGAGCGCGTCGATGTCGCCCTTGAAGATGTCGCCGATGAGAATGTCCGTGAGCAGCGGCTTGCGGTCGGGATGATTGCGGACGAAACGGCCGAAGTTGAGACCGTCGTAGAACGCGCACACCAGTTTCCGCATTCGCTCCATGCCGGCCACGTAGTCGGCCCCCCAGACGCCGAGCCGCGCCGCCGACGGATCGTCGGCGGCGAGCGCGGCGACGATCGCGTCGGCCGCCAGTCCGCCGCTCTTCAGTGCCAGGAGAATGCCGGACGAGTAGAGCGGGTCGAGGAAGCCGAAGGCGTCGCCGACCAGCACCCACCCATCCCCGGCCACCTGGCGGGAACGGTAGGAGTATTCCTTGGCGACCCGAAACGGGCCCACCCGCTCGGCGGCGGCGATCCGGGGCTGCACGCCCGGGCAGCGGGCCACCTCCTCGAAGAAGATCGTCTCCGCGTCCTTGCCGGGCCGCTCCTTGAAGAGATGGTCGAACGACGCGACGACGCCCACGCTCACCAGGTCGTCGTGGAGCGGGATATACCAGAACCAGCCCTTCTTGCCCTGCGTCTGCATGACGAGCGTGGACCCGGCGTCACGGCCGGTGTCGCGGACGGCGGACTTCCAGTAGGTCCAGATCGCCGCCTTTTTGAGGAGCGGATCCCATTCCCGCAGGCCGAGCCGGTCCTGGATCATGCCGCTCTGGCCCGCGGCATCGACGACCACGCGGCAGCGGATGGTCTCCTCACGTCCGTGCTCGTCGGCCGCCCGTACGCCGACCGCCCGGCCGCCCTCGAAGAGCACGTCGATCACCCGCACGCCTTCCCGCACCTCGGCGCCGTGCTCCCGGGCGTTGTCGAGCATCAGGGTGTCGAACTCGGCCCGGCTCACCTGCCACGTCCGCGAGCTTTCGTGCGGCTTGTAATCGGCGAAGTAAAACGGCTCTGACAGCCGCCCCTGCTCCGACACGAACCGGACACTGTGCTTCTCGACGAACCGGCTGGCCCGCAGTTTCGGGAGCATGCCGAGCCGCTCGAGCACCCAGAACGTCTCCGGGATCAGCGACTCGCCGATGTGGTATCGCGGGAAGCGGTCCCGCTCCAGCACCAGCGTCCGCCGGCCCGCCTTGGCCACGAGCGCTGCGACGGTGGCCCCCGCAGGGCCACCGCCGATGACGACGACGTCCGGGTCAGAGGTTCGGATCATGCGAAAGCCTCCCGAGCAACATAGCCGCCCGGCGGGCGGCGGACAGCCCGGACGGCTCAGGACTCGAACTTTTGCAGGGCTTCGAGGGCCGCGAGCGCCCGGGTCGCGCCGCCGAAGTGGTGCACGAGCTTCTTGGCCGCGAGCAGTTCCTCGACCGAGATCGCCCCGCCCTTGCCGCCCCCGGCGGCTGCCTTCCGGCCCCGCGACGGCCGCAGCCCCATCCGCTTGAGCACCATGCTCACCTGCGGGGAGGAAACGGTGATGCCGTGCTTCTTGAGGGCCGCGATGATCACGACGGGCCGCGGCTTCTCCCCCTTCTCCTGCATCGCCTTGGCGACCTTGCGGATCTCCTCGGACTTGTTGACACCCTTTTTTTCGGCCATCGGTTCGAACGCTCCCAAAAACTTCGGTACTATGAAATCGACGTCAATGTAAACATACTTTCAAAACTCGGTGATACAACCGCGCCGTGCCGAATCCCCAGTTTCCACGGCCGCGAGCCGATCTGCCGTGACGTTCACGCCGTCCGACACCGTCGCCATGCGCCGTGCGCTCGAACTGGGCCGCCGCGGCGCCGGCCATGTGGAGCCCAACCCGCAGGTGGGGGCCGTCGTGGTCGCCGCCGACGGCACGATCGTCGGCACGGGTTGGCACGCGGCGTTCGGTGGTCCGCACGCCGAGGCGGTGGCGCTCGCCGCCGCGGGTTCGGCGGCTCGCGGCGGGACGCTTTACGTGTCGCTCGAGCCCTGCTGCCATCACGGCAAGACGCCTCCTTGCACCGCGGCGATCATCGCCGCGGGCGTGACCCGCGTCGTGGTCGCGGCGGGCGATCCCTTTCCCGAGGTCGCGGGCCGCGGGCTCGCGGCGCTGCGGGCCGCGGGCCTCGTCGTCGAGACGGGCCTGCTCGCCGACGAGGCCCGCCGCCTGACCGCGCCGTTCCGCAAGCTCGTCGAGACCGGCATGCCGTGGGTGATCGCCAAGTGGGCCATGAGCCTCGACGGGCGGCTAGCGGCCGGACCGGGCGGCGATCGCTGGATCAGTTCGGCCGGGTCGCGGGCCCTCGCGCATGCCCTCCGCGGCCGTTGCGACGCGATCGCAGTGGGCATCGGCACCGTGTTGGCCGACGACCCGCTGCTCACCGCCCGGCCGGCCGGGCCGCGGCGGCCGCTGCGAATCGTGCTCGATTCCACGGCCCGGCTGCCGCTGGAGTCGGCGCTGGTGCGCACGGCCCGCGACGCGGCCGTGCTGGTGGCTGCGGGGCCGGCAGCCTGCGCGGACCGTGTCGCGGCCCTGCGGGCGGCGGGCTGCGAGGTCTGGCAGGGCAACTCCCGCGGGCATGGCGAGCGGCTGCGGGAACTGCTCGTCGAGCTCGGCCGCCGCCGGCTCACGAACCTGCTCGTCGAGGGTGGGGCCGAGGTGCTGCGGACACTGTTCTCGGCCGACGCCGCGGACGAGATCCAGGCGTTCGTGGCGCCGCGGGTGATCGGCGGGGACGACACGCTGCCCACGCTGCCGACCGTGCCGGCCTGCGACGTCGAGGAGGTGTCGCTCCCCGACGGCGATATCCTGCTCCGCGGCCTCGTTCGCCAGGCCCCGCCGCCTACCGTTTCGCCGGCATGTCGCGGATGACGTTCCGCCAGTGCGTGACCGTCGCCTCGTCGGTGCTCGACGTCTCGGCCGTGGCGGCGCGGAAGCACTTCGCCGCCTCCAGCACGACGGCCACGTGCTCGAGCGCCTCCTTGGCGTCGGCCGTCTCGTCTTCGGCGGTCAGTTGCTCATCGGCGTCCACCCGTCCGTCGCGCTGCTGCACGCAGCCGTAGCGCGTGAGGTACACGATCCACGGCCGCAGCGCGTCCACCACGCCCGCGAAATCGAGGGCGGCGGCCCCGGCCAGCGGCTCCTCGAACGTGGCCAGCTGCGAGCCGGTGTCGAGCTTCGTGTCGACCAACAGCCGGCCCGCCTGCTTCGGCACCAGCGAGAACACGGCCGCCTTCTCGCCGACGCCGATCGCCGGCCGAATCTGCTCGTCGAGCCCGGCATTCGGCAGGGCGAACGTCCAGATCGACCCCGCGTCCACCTTCGACTTCTCCGGCGCGGGCACCTCGTAGCCGTCCGGCACGGCATCGGGGTTCACCTCGCGGACCGCGGCGACGAGCTCGTCGGCGAGCTGGAAGAGGTCGCTCAAGCCCTCGCGAAAGAGCTTCGGATTCGCCAGCGGCAGGACGATCGCCGGCTCCAGCAAGGGCAGCGGATCGGCCGACGGCGGCAGATCCTTCTGCGGGCGAGTCGTTCTCGTCTTGGCGTCGAGGACGAGCCCCACCTGGCCGTCGGCGAGCGCTGGCAGGAGTTTCTTGTCGAGCACCTCCACGAGCTTCGTCCCCAGCGGCATGATGTGCTCGTCGAACTCCTCGGCCTGCTCCCGGGCCTCCGCGTCGATCCGCGGCAGCCCGTGCTTCTTGAAGATCCGCCAGCCGCCGGCGGCGAGCCCGGCGACCTCGTCGACGAGGGTGGGATCGGACTTGATCCGCGACACGATCGCGGCCAGCGGCGCGCCGCCGACGTGGCCGAGCAGCTCGAGCCGGCGGGAGCCGTCGATCGGCTGGTTGCGGGCCCAGTCCCAGGCGTACCCTTCGTAGCCCGCGTCGGTGAGGAACGAGAAGGAGAGCCAAGGGCCCGGCTCGGGTAGCCGCTTGGAGAAGGCCTTGCCGGTCGAGTCGAGCAGCCCGCGGGTCTCCGCGAGCACCTCGGGGGGCAGGTTTCCGCTCACCGCCGCCTGGTCCGCGATCTGCCGGAACATCGCGAATCCCGTCTTCTGCGACTCGGTGTTGAGGCCGGCGAGCTCGTCGCTCACGTAGTTGATGCCCGTCAACGGCTTGTCCTTGTGGGCGAGGAGCTTGGCGAAGGGCTTGGTGTCGAGCAGACCCTTGCGGCCGCTGCCGGGCAGGGCGAGTTTGTCCAGATGCTCGATCGAGTCGCCGATCGAGAGGATGACCCAGTCGCCGATCACGCCCAACGCGACGACCAGGTCGAGCGACCGGGCACGGTCGAGCACCTTCTCCAGACCGGCCTCGTCTTCGAGGTCGCGGGCCAGCTCCCGCTCGATCTCGCCCCACGGCAGCTGGTCGCCATGGAGCGTGAAGGTCACCACATCCCCGCCACCGACCTGCTTCCGCGCCAGGGCGTCGGCCAGGTCGGGGTTCGCCTGCGTCAGGAGCTTGAGCAGCACCTCGATCCGCTTGATCTGCGACTTCGCGGCGTCGAGCTTGGTCGTGCGGAAGCCCCACACCACGTCGGGCACGACGAGGAGGTCGAGGTTGCCCGCCAGCGCCTCGACGATCGCGGCCTTCTGGGAGCGCTCGACATCCTTGTCGATACCGCCCAACTCGACCTGCATGCCCTGCGCCAGCTGCAGCCGCTGCACGAGCTTGAGGAGGGAGATGCACGAGGGCTCGCCGTAGACGAACGTGTCGGTCGCCGTCATGTCGGCGAGGACGTCGAGGGCCTGCTCGTTCTCCGGGAGCTGCATGAAGGTCTCGGCCATCGAGAACGGGCTGCCCGGCATCGACCGCTGGTCCTCCAACGAGTCGAGGGCCCGCCGCACGGCCGGCAGGTCGCGGAGCGCGGCGAAGGCGTTGCTCTTCACGAACCGGTCGTACTGCTCGCGGGCCCGCAGGGTGGCCGACATGAAGGCCGCGTCGGCCGGGACGACGGCCGCCGCGCCGTTCGCCAGCCCGGCAGCCGGTTCGGCGGCCCGGCCCGGCGCCGCCGGCCCCTGGGAGACGAGCAGCACCGCCGCGACGACGCTCCAGCGGACGGGGAGCAGGGTTCGCGAGCGGCCGAGAAGGGCGAACAGGATGCAGCCCATGAACGGATTCCTCGTGGCGGGGACGGGCGTTTGGAGCGGGGATCGGTAGCATATTCCATCCCCGGGCACCGCCACCAGCCTGCGTGCCGCTGGCCCGCTGGCGGCCGGAACGACCGGGCTGGCGAGGAGCAGTTGTCGTGCACATCGAGTCGACGCGGATCGCCGACACGTTCGCCGAGGCCTTCCGGCTGCGCTACGCGCGACTGGTCGTCACAGCCCACGACGCCCATTGGCTCGACGCGGCCGTGCGCGCGGCCTGCGGCTACGGCACGAGCGTGATCGGCTGCGATGCGGAAGTCGGCGTGGAGCGAACGCTCGATCCACGCGAGACGCCGGACGGCCGGCCGGGCGCGGCGATCCTCGCCTTCGCCTTCGCGACCGACGGGCTCGCGAAGGCGGTGGCCAACCGCACGTCGCAGTGCCTGCTCACCTGCCCGACCGTGGCCGTGTTCGACGGGCTGCCCGAGGCCGAGGAGCGGGTGCCGCTCGGCGGCCATGTGCGGTTCTTCGGCGACGGCTTCGAGAAGTCGAAGGTCTTCGACGGCCGCCGGTTCTGGAGGATCCCGGTGATGGACGGGGAGTTTCTCGTCGAGGAGTCGCTCGGCGTCGGCAAGGGGGTCGGCGGCGGCAACTTCATCCTCCAGACGACGACCCTGGAAGGTGGCCTGGCGGCGGCCCGCCGCGCGGTGGACGCGATCGCCCCGCTCGGCGGCGTGATCACGCCGTTTCCCGGCGGGGTGGTGCGGTCGGGCAGCAAGGTGGGCTCCCGATACAAGGCATTGCGGGCCTCGACGAACGACGCCTTCTGCCCGGGGTTGGTCGGCCGAGCGGCAGACGGCCTAGGGCCCGACGTCGCCTGTGCCCTGGAAATCGTCATCGACGGGATCGACGAGGCGGCGGTGGCCGCCGCAATGCGGGCGGGCCTGAGGGCTGCCGCCGGCCCCGGCGTGCGGGAGATCTCGGCCGGCAACTACGGCGGTAAGCTGGGGAAGTTCCATTTCCATCTTCGCCAGGTTCTCGGCGGAGCCTGATCGGCTGCGATCCCCGCGTGCACCCGAGCCGACTGCCCTTCACGGGCGGTGGCGGGCCTGCTATCTCCCCCCGCGTCCTCCCGCCGCCAACGGCTGCCTTCGCCGGGGATCTCACCATGTCCGCGCAGGACCGTCCGTCGCGTCAAAACCTCGTCGTCCCGCGGCGGCAGTCGTCGTTGCCAGTCGCGTTCGGGGCGCTGGCGTGTGGCTGCGCGGGCTTCGGGCTCGTCTGGTCCTTGGGCATCGGCCGCCGGGCGGCCGATGCCCGCGACGTGCCGGCGGCGATTGCCGACGATCCGGCGGCACCGCTCCCGGCCGTAGAGCCGGGCATGTTTCCCGGTGGCGACGAAGGCATGCGCGAGGTGCCGGTCGCCGATCGCTGGCAGCCGCGCGGATCGGCGGCGGATGACGAGCGAGCGATCGAGGATCGTCTCGTCCAGCGGGCATCGCTCGACCGACCGGCGGCGGTGAGCGACGTGTCCGGTGCGGAGCGGCCGCTGTCCCGATTCTCGGCGGTCGAAGCCCAGGCCGTGCCGCCGGGACCGTTCCAAGCGGATGTGGAGGAGCCGGCTCCGATCAGGTATCCCGTGTATCCCACGGTCGGTGAGGCACCTCCGTCGGCCGCGGCCACGACGAGCGACGTCGAGGCCCCGCCGTCGGTGGCGATGCCGGATGCGGTGCCCGACGCCCAAGCCGTCACGGAATCCGTGCCCGATGCGGTCGAGCCACCGGGCATTCCCGCCGCGCCGGCCACGGCCGGCGCGAACGATGCCGGCGACGTGCCGGCAGGCGACTGGGCATCCCCGCCGGCGGCCACGGAATCGGCGGTCGTATCCGCGACGCCATCCGTCCCGCTGACGCCGCCGGCGATCCCCGCGCATCCGCCCGCCCGCCCGGCGTTGCCGGAGCGGACCGCACCGCCGCCGCCGTTCGTTCATGGCGCGACGGCGGCCGTGCCCTTCGCCGCGGCGCCGCCGCTGGCGCCGGGACTCGACCCGGCCCCGCCCCCCGCCGGGCGACCCGCCCCGTCACGGCCGGAGGCGACAGGCCAAGGCAGGCCCGGACCGCTCCAGCTCGAAGGCATCCAGGCCGCCCAGCTCGCGGTCGAGAAACGCGGGCCGAAGGAGGTGCAGGTGGGCAAGGCGGTGCGGTACGAGATCCTCGTCCGCAACGTGGGGAGCGTGACGGCCCATGACGTCACGCTCCGCGACGCGATCCCGTCCGGCACCGCGCTGGTCACGACGGTGCCGCCGGCCAACCCGGTCGCGACGGCTTCCGGCGGCACCGCCGAAGGGGAGTTGGTCTGGCCCCTGGGCGCGCTCGACCCCGGCGGCCAGGTGAGCGTCGTGGTGGAGGTCATGCCGCAGCAGGAAGGGGAGATCGGCAGCGTGGCCAGCGTGAGCTTCAGGGCCGACGCGTCGATCCGCTCCCGCGCCACCAAGCCCGCCTTGCGGATCGAGGCCAAGGAGCCGGCGGCCGTGCTCATCGGCCGCGACACGCAGTTGACGATCACCGTGAGCAATCCGGGCAGCGGCGCGGCCACCGGAGTCGTGCTCGAGGGCTTCCTGCCGGAGAACGTCTCGCACCGCGCCGGCAGCGAGTTGGAGTTCGACGTCGGCCAATTGCGTCCCGGCGAGTCGCGGACGATCGACCTGGTGCTGGGCACTCGCGGCCCCGGCGTGCAGGCGGCCCGGTTCGTCGCCCGGGCCGACGGCGGCGTCGAGGCCGAGCAGACGGCGAAGCTGACCGTCACCGCCCCGACGTTGGCCATGGAGGTCGACATGCCGGTGCGGCGTTTCCTCCAGCGGCCCGCCACCTGCGTGATCTCCATGACCAACGCCGGCACGGCGCCGGCCCGCGCGATCGAACTCGCGGCCCAACTTCCGCCCGGCCTGAAGTTCGTGCGGGCCAACAACGCCGGCTGGCACGACGACCGCACGCATCGCGTGCTCTGGAATCTGGAGGAACTGCCGCCGGGGGAGACCGGCACGGTCGAGGTGGTCGTGATGCCCGTCGCCCTGGGGCCACAGCGGATCGTGGCCGCGGCCCGCAGCGCCGACGGCCTGGCGGATCAGGCCACCCACGTGTGCGAGGTGGAGGGGCTCGCTGCGATCAGCTTCGAGGTCCTGGACAGCGAGGATCCGATCGAGGTCGGCGGTGTCACGGAGTACGTGATCCGCGTGGCGAACCAGGGCACCAAGCCGGCGACGGCCGTGCGGGTCACGGCCAGCCTGCTGGGCGATCTGGAGCCGGTCGAGGCGCAGGGCCCGGCGGCTCACCGCCTCGATCAGCGGGCGGTGATCTTCGAGCCGCTGGTGAAGCTCGCTCCCGCCGAGGAGGCCGTGTTCCGCGTGCGGGCCCGCGGCCGCAGGGCCGGCGAGCAGCGGGTGCAGGTGCAGGTCGTGAGCGAGGACCATGCCGCGCCGATCACCAAGGAGGAGATCACGCGGGTGTACGAAGACCGCTGACCGACTCCGGCCCGGCGATCCCCCGCGGCACGACGACCGCGAACTGCCTCTCCCGCGGCGCGACGAGTCGGTGTCAACGGCGGAGTTCCGCCTCCGCCTGGCGGCGACAGGCGTCGACCACCGCCTCGACTGCCCGGTTGGCCTCGTCGCCGGAGAGCGTGCCGGCGCCGCTCCGCAGCCGCACCGACACGAGGAAGCTCTTCTTTCCGGCCCCCAGCCGATCCGCGTCCTCCCACACCTGGACGAGGCGGCAGCCGTCGAGCAGCGATCCGGCGGCGGCTCGGATCGCCGACTCCACCCGGGCCCAGGGAACGTCGGCGGCGACGACGAGGTTCAGGTCCCGCTCGACCGCGGGGAAGTCGCTCGGCCGCGTCAGCGGACGCCGGGCCTCGACGGCGAAATCGAGCGCGTCGAGCCGCATCTCGACGAGCACCACAGGCCCCTCGAGCCCGTGGCGGCGGAGTTGCTCGGGAGCGGCCTCGCCGATCACGCCCACGCGGTGGGCCGCGGTTCCGGAACGCCGCAGGACGATCTCCGCGCCGCGGCCGCGGGCGAAAAGTTCCCAGTCGAACGGCAGATAGTCGAGCCCGGCATCGGGCTCGTGCAGGCCCAGCCGCGCGACCACGGCGGCGGCGAGCCCTTTGCCGCGGGAGAATCCGCCGCCGGCGACGCAGCCGAGCAGCAGCGGTTCCTCCATGGGGCTCTGCGCCGGCGCCCCCGCGGGCCGGGCCAGGTAGGCCCGGGCGATCTCGAAGAGGTCGGCGTCGCCCGTGCCGACCGCGACGTTGCCGGCCCGGGCTTCGAGCAGGCTCGGCAGGAGCGTGCGGCGGAGGCGGTCGGCTCCGCGGACCAAGGCCGGCGAGATCGCGAGCGGTTCCGCAGTCCCCCACGGGCTGCCGGCCGCCTCCAGTGCTGCCCCGACCACGCTGCGGGTCATCGCCTCGCAGAAGCCGGCCGCCACGAGCACGCCGCCGGCGACCCGGACGGCCCGCTCCCGCGGTGACCATTCCACGGGCAGGGCCGCGATCGGCATGTCCTCCGGCACGCGGTCGTAGCCCTCGATCCTGGCGATCTCCTCGACCAGGTCGATCTCCCGCCAGGCGTCGCGCCGCCAGGTCGGGGCCCGCCAGCGGTTCGGGTCGTGGTCCGCGGCCACGAAGCCCAGCCCGGTGAGGATCTGCCGCTGCCGCTCCGGTGGCACGTCCACCCCGAGAACTTCGCAGACGCGGGCGGGATCGAGCGGGATCACGGCCGGCGTGCATGCCAGCCGGCCGGCCTCGACCGCGCCGGCCTCGAGCGTGCCACCGGCGATCTCGAGGATCAGCGCGGCGGCCCGGCGGCTGGACCATTCGACCATTGCCGGGTCGGGCCCGCGCTCGAAGCGGTAGGACGACGGGCTCGAGAGCACGAGCCCGCGGGCCGCGGCCCGCACCGGCAGGGGCGCGAACTGGGCCGATTCGAGCAGGACATCGGTCGTGTCGGCGGTGATCTCCGTGTCGGCGCCCCCCATCACGCCGGCGAGCGCTACCGGCCGCTCCCCGTCGGCGATCACGCACATCCGCGCGGACAGCTCGTAGGCCCTGTGGTTGATCGCCTGGAAAGGCTCGCCGTCCGTGGCCCGGCGGACCGTGATCCGGCCGCCGCGGATCCGGGCCATGTCGAAGGCGTGCAGCGGCTGGCCCGCCTCCAGCATCACGTAGTTGGTCACGTCCACCACGTTGTTGACGCTCGCCACGCCTACCGTCCGCAGCCGGTTCACGAGCCACTGCGGGCTCGGGCCGACGCGGACGCCGCGGATCACCCGGGCGGAGTAGAACGGGCAGATGTCCGGGGCGAGGATTTCGACGGCGATGCTCCGCGCGGCGAGCGTGGGGCCTTCGAGCGGCCGGGGATCGGGCACGTGCAACGGCCGGCCGAAGAGCAGGGCCGCCTCGCGGGCCACGCCGATGTGGCCCAGGCAGTCGGGCCGGTTGCTCGTGACCTCGAGTTCCACCGCCTCGTCGTCCCCGACGGGCGTCGTGGCCTCGTGGTTCAGGCCCGCCATCAGCAGTCGCGAGACGAGGTCGGCGGCCGTGCCCGGGATCTGCACGTAGTCGGCGAGCCAGTTCCTGGAGATGATCATCGCGTCAGAACTGCCTCAGGAAGCGGACGTCGTTGCGGTAGAAATCGCGGATGTCGGCCACGCCGTAGCGGCGGGCGGCGATCCGCTCCACACCGAGGCCGAAGGCGAAACCCGAGACCTGGTCGGGGTCGTAGCCCACGGCCTCGAGCACGGCGGGATCGACCATGCCCGCGCCCCCCATCTCGACCCAGCGGCCGCCCCACTCCATGTCGACCTCCACGCTCGGCTCGGTGAACGGGAAGAACGAGGGGCGGAACCGCACGTGCACGTCGCCGCCGAGGAAACTGGAGGCGAACAGCCGGAGCACGCTCTTGAGATGCGCCATCGTCGTCCCCGGCTCGACCAGCAGGCCCTCCACCTGGTGGAACATCGGGTAGTGCGTGGCATCGGCGGTGTCGGGGCGGTAGACGCGGCCGAGGGAGACGATCCGCAGCGGCGGCTCCCGATTCTCCATGACGCGGATCTGCACCGTGCTGGTCTGCGAGCGGAGCAGCAGCGGGTCGGTCTCGCGGGCGACGGCGAGATAGAAGTTGTCGAGGGGATCGCGGGCCGGATGCTCCGCGGGAATGGCCAGGGCCTCGAAGTTGTGCCACTGATCCTCGACCTCGGGGCCGTCCACGCTCTCGAACCCGAGTCGCGCCATGATCTCCTGGACGCGGCGGATGGTCTGCGTGAGCGGATGGAAGTGGCCCTGGGGCACCGGGTCGCCGGGCAGGGTGACGTCGATGCCGCCGGCATCTTGGCCACCGGCACCGGTGGCGATGCGGGCCTGGGCGGCGGCGAGCAGGTCGGCGATCGCGGCCTTCGTGTCGTTGAAATGACGGCCGGCCTCGGGCTTGTCGCCGCCGGGGAGCCCGCCGAGGAGCTTCTGGATCGCCTTCAGCCGGCCGGCGCGGGCGCCGACGAACTCGACGCGGGCCGCCTCGAGTGCGGCGGCGTCGGATGCCGTCGCGAGGGCCGCGGCTGCCTCGGTGTGCAGCGCCTCGAGTTCGGCGCGGAAGGCGGCGAGCGGGACGGCTGTCACGGCGTCACGTGACCGCGGCCGGCTCCGGCAGGCCCAGGGCCTGGCGCACGGCGGCCGCGACGGCGTCGAAGCCGGTCGGGTCAACGACGGCCATCTCGGCGAGCGTGCGGCGGTCGAGCTCGCAGCCGATCTTCTCCAGTCCGGCGATGAACTGGCTGTAGCGGATCCCGCGCTCGCGGACGGCGGCATTGATCCGCACGATCCACAGGCGGCGGAAATCACGCTTCTTGCGGCGGCGGTCGCGGTGCGCGTAGACACCGGCGCGGATGATCGACTCCTTGGCCGTTCGCAGCAGGCGGCGTCGCCCGCCGACGGAGCCCTTCACGCGCTTGAAAAGCCTCTTCTTGGCGCGGAGACGGGGAACGACGCTCTTGGTACGCATGGGGATGGCCTTCCGGGCGGGCAGTCAGCGGATCAGGGCGCCAAATTTCCCACGTTTGCCGGCAAATGCAAGGGGGACTCGTGGCCTTCGGGTGCATTCCGCCAGGAGGGCGGCGGATAATCGCACGGACGGCGGTCCGTGACCGTCGTCCGTCAAGCTCGCAGCCCGCCGGGAGGGCGGACTGCGACTGGCAGGGCTCGCCGCCGGGAGGGCGGCGGATATTCGC
>JBIPLS010000138.1:0-9164 GCA_044368305.1 Pirellulales bacterium | reverse complement strand
CCGCGAGGTAGACTCTAAGTCGAGTCACCCCCGCCAGCGCCGGCGAGGGCGGCAGCCGAAGCCCCGCGGAGCCGACCGCCGTGAGCGACGAAAAGACGAGGATCATCCCGCGGAAGCAGGCGGATGCGACGGCGCCACGCCGCGTGGGCGACAAGATCGTGTTTTTCTGCCCCAACGGCGACAAGATCGTCGTCGCGGAGAGCCTGGCCGGCAAACGCGGCACGTGCACGAAATGCAAGGTCGCCGTCGTCATCCCCACGTTGCCTCGGCCGAAAGCGGTCGAGCCGCCGACCGAGTTGCAAGTCGCCCCCGACGAGGCTCCCGCGCCGGAAGCCACCGAAGAATCGCCCGAGGAGGAGGCCGAGGCCCCCGCCTTGCCGCCGGCGGTCGGGCCGGTGGAGCCACCCGTGGCCCCGACGGCCGAGGAGTGGCGGCTGGGTTCGGACGTGGACGGATCGCACGTCGGGCTCGACATGGGCGGCGCGTCGCCTCTGCCCGCGGCCTGGTCGGACGAGGCGACGCCCGAATCTCCGGAGGGCACGGATCATCCCGCGGCCCGTCTCGTGGCTCGACTGTGGCTGGAGCGGGGCCACGGCGGGATCGTCGAGTTGCACCTCGCCGGCGGGGGCGGCGTGATTCTTCCCGAGTGGTACGAGCCGCACTGGTCGCGTGGGACGCACGGCCTCTTCGCCAGCCAGGCGGTCGACGGGAGCGTGACGTTGACGGCGGTCGCCTGGGACGCGATCGAAAAGATCGTGGTCCGCCAGGTTCAAGGGCTGCCGGACGGCATGTTCATGGCCGAGTGACCGGCCCGCCGCCGGCTAGTCGTCGCCGTCGAGGTCGCCCTCGGTGATCATGGTGAACCCCTTGGAGCCGAGGGTCTCCTGGCCCATCTCGGTGTTGTCCACCATCAGCGCCACGGCCGGCCGGCCCCGCGGCCGGGAGAGGATCGGGTAGGCCTGGATGATGTTCACCTCCGCCTGCAGCAGGGCCGTGCAAATCCGCAGCAGGGGCTGCGGATCGTCCGGCAACTCCACGCCGATGAGGTCGCTCTCGATGAGGGCCAGACCGGCCCGCTCGAGGATTTCCCGGCCCTGCTCGGGATGGCTGAGCAGGAAGCGCACGAAGGCGCACTCGCCGGAATCGTTGATCGACAGGGCCACGATGCGGACCTTCGAGCCTTCGAAGCGGCGCACGACCTCGAGCAACTGCCCGACGCGGTTTTCCAGGAACACGGTGAACTGGCGGAGCGCCGGCCAACTGCGGCCGCGGGCCGTCGCGAAGCCGACCCCACCTTCTCCTGCAGCGCCGAGGCTCACGAAACGAAGTCTCCGGGGATCGGGCCGGGGAATGCTTGGGGCGGCCAAGGGAAAAGGATAGATTCCCGCGACGTCCGCAGTCAACGAACCCCGGCGTGATGCCGCGACGTCGGGCCGCCGCCATCGAGGAAACCGGATGTCCGACCGCCACGAAATGCAGATCCGCGTCCGCTACCAGGAAACCGACGGCCAGCGACGGTTGCATCACGCCAACTACCTCACCTATTTCGAGATGGGCCGCACGGAGATGCTCCGCGCTCTCGGCCGCTCCTACCGGGAGTTCGAGGACGCGGGGCTCTTCATGGTGGTCGCCGACGCGTCCTGCAAATATCTGGCCCCGGCCGAGTACGACGACCTGCTCGTGCTTCGCACGTGGGTCGTGAAGACCGGCGCCGCGCACATCCGGCACGCCTACGAACTGGTCCGCGGGGCGACGATCATCGCCACGGGCGTCACCACCGTCGTGTGCGTCGATCGCGAAGGCCGGGTGCGGCGGCTGCCCGAATGGATGAGCGGCTAGGCCGCATCCGGGAGCGGCGGGGCTGCGGGTTGCCCGTCGCTCAGCCGCACGGCATGAACACGAACCGCTGCTCGCCGCACTGGAACTGCGCCGGCGCCGTCATGCGAACCGGGCCGTCGATCCGCACCCAGAGGCCGTTCATCCCGGTGTTGTCGATCACCCAGCCCCGCTGGGTGCGGCGGATCTCCGCATGGATCTGGCTCACGAAGGGGTCGTCGAGGCCGATGCCGCAGCCGCAGTCACCGCGGCCCAACGACGTGACCGGGCCATGGCACTCGTGTCGCGGCCCGGGACGGTCGGACCGTTCCTCCACCAGCCAAGCCTCGGTGGCATCCACCGACTGGAACCGCAGCCGCGTCCGGCCGACGAGCAGCACGAGGCCGTCCCGCAGCCGGGCTGTCGTCACGCGGACGAACGTCCCGGCGGCGCTGCCCAAGTCGGACAGTTGCCAGGCCGAATCGCCGAGCCGCTCGATCGCCGCGTGCTGCGGCGACATGGAGATGTCGTGCGGAATCAAGACGTCGCCGGCGGTGCGGCCGATGACGATCCGGTCCCGGCGAACGCGAATCAGCTCGCCGTCCTCGGCGCCGTCGTCCACGATGCGGAGCACGGCCATCGCCGGGCGAATCGTGGGGCGATAGGGCAGGGCGTCGGGGGACACCCGCGCGGGAGCGGCGTCGGCCGCGAGGCCGACGGCCGGCGGCCGGTGGGCGGAAACCAGGTGCGCCCAGTCGTCGAACGATTCGAAGGTCGCGGGCTCCCGGTCGGCCTGGCGGTGCATCGTGCTCATGGCTGGTCTCCGCGTCGCCCCTCTGCGGATTGTAGCCCGGCGTCCTGAAACCCCAAGCCAAGTGTCCGATCGCGGCGGGCGGGACGCCGGCCGCCCGGCTTGCCGGCGAATCGTCCGCTGCAAGACTATCCGCGGGCCGCAGACAGGCGGACCGGAAGTTCCAGGGATGGCCGATACCCGTGCCCGTCGGGTCTCCGACGGGCGAACTTTTGGAGACGCCCCTCATGTCGCTCGCCGCCGAACGGGAGTTCGCCCACATGGGCGAGACTGCCGGATGCTCGGACCATGATCACGACCTCGTCCACGAGCTCAGCCGCCGGCTCGATGCCCTGTGGCGGTACGACCAATACGTCGCCAACGCCGAGTGGCGGGACGATCTCCGCCAATTCTGGTGCGACGCCAAGGCCATGGAGCAGCAGGCGATCCAGCGACTGAAGGAGTTGATCGCCCAGGAGGTCCGGAACGGCTGCTTTTGACCACGCGGCCGCCGGGCCGGCGCCGGCCGGGGCCGGCGTCAGCGCGGCTCGTCGGCCACGACGCGGCCATCGATGACGACCGCGGTGCAGTGCGAGGTGTATTCGAACGGGTCGCCGTCGAACACCGCCACGTCGCCGTCCCGCCCCGGCCGCAGCGAGCCGACCCGGTCGTCGACACCGATGATCTTGGCGGCGTCGATCGTGATCGCGGCCAACGCCTCTTCGGTCGAGAGGCCGTTGGCGGCGGCGACGGCCGCCTCGAACAGGGCCACGCGGGTCTTGGGGACATAGCTCTCGTAGCCGCTCTGCAGGGCCAGCGGGATGCCCGCGGCCCGCAGTTTCGCCGCGGTCTCGAAGCCGATGTTCTCGGTCTCGCCCATGCCGGCCCGGCGCATGGTGGGGTGGAGGATCACGGGCACGGCGGCGGCCTTGATGCGGTCGGCGGCCAGGTAGGCCTCGGCGGCCGAGTCGAGGACGATGCGGATCCCGAACTCCGCCGCGACCCGCAGGGCCGAGTCGATGTCGGCGGCCCGGTTGACCGTCACCAGCAGCGGCAGCTTGCCGTCGAGGACGTCGGCGAAGGCGTCCCGCCGCAGATCCCGCTCCGGCCGCTTCTCCGCGTCGGCCAGGCCGCGCTTGCGGGCATATTCCCGGGCCTTCACGAGCTCGCCCCGGAGCATCGCCACCGCCTTGCTCCGCGTGCCCGGAGACTTCTTGTCGTCTTCCGGCCGGGCGTCGTCGCCGAGGGTCACCGCGACCATGGCGACGGGCTTCAGGATTGCCTCCTCGACCGTGTCGCCCGCGGTCTTGACCACCATCGTCTGCCCGGAGACGAGCGCGCCGGGCGCGTGGCCGGTGTGGATGGTCGTGATCCCGAAGCCGCGGATCCACTCCAGGAGCCGCTCGCGCGGATTGTAGGAATCGACAGCCCGCAGCTCCGGCTGGACGGGGTCGCCCTTGTCGAGCTGGTCCTGGTCCTGATCCTGGTTGAGGAAACCGGCCAGTCCGACGACGGTGTGGGCGTCCACCAGGCCCGGGGTCACCACCGCGCCGCGGAGCACCCGCACGCCCGGCGGGATGGCCACGTCGGCCGCCGGGCCGACCACCTTTACCTTGCCGTTCTCCAGCAGCACCACGCCGTCGCGGATGGCCGGGCCGGCCATGGTGTGGACCACGTCGCCGCGCACGGCCAGCGGCGGCGCGGGGTCCGCGGCGACGCCGGCAGCCGCGGCCAGGGAGCAGGCGAGGGCCGCGGCTACGATCGGCAGGAAGTAAGGGTGGCGGGTCATCGTCCCTCCGCCATCCGCAGGTCGATGCAGCAGCCGTGGAACCGCTGGTCGCGGCTGGCGCCGTAGCCGCCGACGGCGAACAGCCGATCCTCGGGGTCTTCCCGGTCGAACACCTTGCGGCCCTCCACCCACGTCTGCAGCACCTTGGTCCGCAGGGAGAACGGGTCGCCCGAGAGGATCACGAGGTCGGCGTCCTTGCCCGGCTCGAGCGAGCCGACGCGGCCGTCGAGGTCGAGCATCTTGGCGCCGGCGAGCGTCAAGGCCTCGAGGGCCTTGCCACGCGACATCCCGGCCCGCACGCCCAACGCCGCCGTGCGGAGGAAGAGCCGTGAGTCGGTGACGCCGTCGTCGGTGTGGAACGCGCAGGGCACGCCCGCCTTCTCCAGCACGGCCCCGGTGGCCAGCGACATGTCCATGGCCTCGATCTTTCCGCCCGGGGCGTCCACCACGATCACCGAGCAGGCCGCGCCGGCCTTTGCCAGGGTGTCGGCGATCTTCCAGGCCTCGCTGGCATGGTGGAGCACCACCTTGAAGCCGAACTCGTCCCGCAGCCGCAGGACGGTCATCAGGTCGTCGGCGCGGTGGGCGTGGTGGTGGACGATGACCCGCCCCTCGAGCACGTCCACCAACCCCTCCATCTCGAGGTCGCGGTCGGGCAGTTTGGCGGGATCACCCTTCGCGTCGGCCACCTTGCGGCGGTAATCCTGCGCCTTGAGGAACTTCTGCCGCACGAGGGCCGCCGACTTCGACCGCGTCCCCGGGAAGGGCGGATCCTTCTGCGAGTTCGTGCCGTTGGCCATCTTCATGCCGCCGAGCGGCCGCCCGGCGGCGTCGCGGATGAGGATGTCGTCGATCGTGGAGGCCTTGCGGAGCTTCGCGTACACCGTCTGCCCGCTGAGCAGATGCCCCGAGCCGGGCATGATGTTGAGCGTCGTCAGGCCTCCGGCCACGCACTTGCGAAACCCCGCGTCGCGGACGTTGATCGAATCGAGGACCCGCACGTCGGGCTGGATCGGCCCGCTCGCATCGCCTCCCCAGCCGCCGCCGACGTGGCTGTGGGTGTCGACGAGGCCCGGCATGATCACCTTGCCGGCGCAGTCGATCCGTTCGGCCCCGGCCGGGACCGGGGTCGAGGCCGCCGGCCCGACCGCGAGGATCTTTCCGCCGCCGACGACCACCGTGCCTCCCGGAATCGGCGGCGCGGCGACGGGCAGCACCTCCGCCCCCACGAAGGCGACCGGCGTGTCTTGGGCGAGCCCGTGCCGCGCCGCCCAGGCGACGCAGGCCACGGCGACGAGGCCGCGGACGGCCGAGGCGGCCACGAGGCGGGTGGCTGTGGAGACGGGGGGCGGCCCGTGGGACGCGATCGGCAACCGGTTGGACATCGGGCGGCAGGGGGAAAAACGGGTCGGCGGCTCGCTTCGACGGCAGGCCACCGCGAGGGTAGCGTTGGAAAGTGTACCTGACACGCCGCTGCGGCGTGGCCTTGCCCCGCCCGGGAGACCTCACCCGATGACGCCGTCGCGCCGCACCCTGCTGATCCTCGTCGCCTGCTGCCTGACGGGCGGCCGGCATCGGGTCGCCGCGTTGCCCACGGTGCCGTGGGTGGATCCGGCCCGTTATGCCGGCACGTGGCACGAGATCGCCCGCCTGCCGAACTGCTTCCAAAGGTCGTGCGTCGCCTCCGTGGCCCGCTACGAACCGCAGCCCGACGGCTCGATCCGGGTCGTCAACATGTGCCGCACCCAACGCGGGCGGTGCCGGGAGGTCGTGGGCCGGGCCGAGCCGGTGCCCTGCTCGGGCAATGCCCGGCTGCGGGTGCGGTTCGGCGGCATGGCGGCCCTGGTGCCGGTGTCCAGCGAAGGCAACTACTGGATCATCGCGCTCGACGACGACTACCGCTGGGCGATGTTGGGCACGCCCGACCGCCGCTTTCTCTGGATCCTGGCCCGCGATCGGCACCTGCCGGCGGAGGTCTACGCCGCGCTCGTCGCGCAAGCCCGCCAGCTCGGTTTCGACGTCGCCCGGCTGGCCATGCGCTGACCCGCGTGGATTCCAAGGACGATGGCGGCCTGGCGCGTCGTGCGGGAGTTGGCGGCGAACCGAGCTGGTGTCGTCGGGATGGATTCGCCCTCGACGCCGCCACGGCCAAAGCGCTTGCAGGCAACGTGAAATGGGACGGCTCGCTCCTGACCCTCACCGCCTTCGGATCCCGCGACTCCGTGGCCATCGCCGAGGCACTCGCATCGAGGAAAGGCCCGCTGGCCCTGCCCAGCCTCGAGAAAATCTCCGCCAAGACCCTCACTGCCCTGATCGAGAAGCAGGACGTCCAAATCCCGCTCATCGAGGAGCTGGAGCTGATTCCGGAGCCCGACGGCGGCGCGAACGAGGGTTTCGTGATCCCGAAGTGGCTGGAAGATCGGCAGGAGGAGCAGCGGCGACGGACGAAGAGGCGATAGCGGGAGGAGACCCGCTGCAAACTGATCCAGTGGGCGGCGAGGGACTCGAACCCCCAACCCCCTCGGTGTAAACGAGGTGCTCTGACCGATTGAGCTAGCCGCCCTAGATGTATCGCGAACGGGCCATCCATGGCCCCGTTCGCTCGGTCGATCGGTGGCGAAGCCAAGGTTCGCCACGATCGACAGCGTCGCATCGTGCGACGCGGAGTGTAGCCTAATCCGGCCATCCATGGCCCCGTTCGCTCGGTCGATCGGTGGCGAAGCCAAGGTTCGCCACGATCTATATCGTAAACTCCGAAACGAACCTGCTGCACACGTCTTTTTTGGCTCAAGGTGGAATGTCTGCCGATGACGGTTGCCATACGGATGATGTTGCTCGCGGCTTGCCTCGCGTTTTGCTGCCATCCGGTATCCGCGGATGAGCCTGCGAAAATTCACGTCGCACTCGCCGGTGACTCGACCGTGACGGACCAAGCCGGTTGGGGCAAGGCGTTCGCCGAGCTGCTCGATCCGCAGGCGACGTGCACGAACTTCGCCGTGGGCGGCCGCAGTTCCAAGAGCTTCCGCAGCGAAGGGTATTGGAAGAAGGTGCTGGACGCGAAGCCCGACTACGTCTTCATTCAGTTCGGTCACAACGATCGGCCCGGCAAAGGCCCCGCCCGCGAGACCGATCCGGCGACCACGTTCCGCGAGTTCCTGCGGCAGTACGTGGATGAGGCCCGCGCGGCCGGTGCGAAGCCGATACTCGTCACGTCGCTGTGCCGCCGAGTGTTCACCGCGGCAGGCTCGATCGACCGGGAGCAACAGCCCTACGTCGACGCGACGAAGGCGGTGGCCGCGGAGAAACACGTGCCGCTCGTCGATCTCTACACGCTGAGCGTCGAAGTCGCGGAGCGGCTCGGTCCGGAGAAGTCGAGAGCGTTCGGCCCGCCGCACCCCAAGCAAGCCGGCGAGTTCGACAGAACGCACCTCTCGGCCGACGGGGCAAAACCGATCGCGGCGCTCGTCGCAAAGGCGACGGCCGACGCGGTGCCGGAGTTGAAAGCGTATCTGCCGGGCGTCGGGAAGTAGGCGCCGCCGCGCTGCTGGAGTTGGACGCTTCAACTCGCTCCGCGTTCACCTCATCCCGCCCGCATGCGCCCCACGGCGACGTCTCGCCGTGGCGATGGAAACCGCCCGCACGCGGGCCGGTGGGGAGTGGGATACGATTGTCGGGTCATGGCAGCCTCCTCCCGTCTCGACCGGCGACTTCCCGCGTGGTGCTGCGAGCCGCGCGGCCGGCCGCTGGCCTTCGCCGGCGGCTTGCTCGTCGCCAGCGGGCTGGCACACGCCGTCGTGTGGGCCGTGCTCGGCGGCCCGTGGGAAGGAGCCGTCACGTGGCGGAAGCCGATCCTGTTCGGCATTTCCGGCGGGCTCACCTGCCTGTCGCTGGGCTGGGTGTGGGCCGCCCTCCCGCGGCGCCGTGGCGATCTGTCGCTGTCATGGGCCACCGCGGCGGCGCTCGTCCTCGAAGTGGGGGTCGTCGACCTGCAGCGCTGGCGCGGCGTGGCCAGCCACTTCAACCGCGCGACGCCTTTCGATGCTGCGGCGTACGACTTCATGACCTGGCTGATCATCGGCGTGACGGTCGTGATCTGCATCCTGGCCGTCAGGTGCTGCGTCCAGGACGTCCGCCTGCGCCCGGACATGTCGCTCGCCGCCCGCGTCGGGCTCGGCCTGCTCGCGGTGTCGTGCGGGCTCGGGATCTGGGCCGGCTGGCAGGGGGAGATCCGTCGGGCGGCCGGATTGCCGGCGGAGATGCTCGGCGCCGCCGGCGTGCTCAAGTTTCCCCACGGCGCGGCCCTGCACGCCCTGCAGTGGCTGCCGGTCGCGGCCTGGGCCGCCCGCCGCGCGGGCGTCGGGGAGCGTGAACGCGTCCGCCTCGTGGCCACGGCGGGCGTCGGTCACGCCCTGTTCGGCGGCTACGCCCTGGCCCAGACGCTGCTCGGTCGCGGCCGCTTCGACGCCGTGCCGGGCACCGCGCCGCTGCTCGTGGCGGCCGGGGCCTGCCTGCTCTGGCCGGTCGCCGTCATCGGCGTCGCGGCCTGGCGCCGCCGACGCCAGGCGGCGGGCTGAGGGAAAAAGGTGATAGCCACCATTTGCCGGTCGCCGCAGGCGAAGCGGTCCCGGCCGAAAGCCGGGGTCTCGAGACAAATGGTGGCTGTCACGAATGGCACAAAGTGAGCCGCAAGTCCTTTCGCGACAACCGCATCACGTGCCAGCATATTGATGACAGCACCGCGCTGTGTTGGGTGGGTGAGCGGCTCAGCGC
>JBIPLS010000137.1:0-9354 GCA_044368305.1 Pirellulales bacterium | reverse complement strand
GTCGATCAGCCGCCGCGCCATCCGCAGGTCGCGATCCTCGACCTCGGCCGCGGCCCGCTCGTGCTCGTTGAGGTTGAGGTACACGGCGTCGGCCTCGCACGCCAGGGCGTGGAGCATCGCCGGGAGCTCGGCGAGCCAGCGAACCTGGGTGACGCCCGAGATCGACGTCGCCCTCTCCCGGGTGAGCTTTTCGCCCTCCCACTGCGCGAGCTGCTCGTCGGGCTGCCGCAGGAAGAGCATCTCGCGGCGGCCCGGGTCGTGGGCCTGCGGGGCGAGCAGGAGCACGCTCTCCTCCTGCTCCACGCCCGTCAGCCAGAAGAGGTCGCTGGCCGGATGGAGCCGGCGGGTGCCGTCGCCCGTGGTCGGCTGGACGTCGGCGGCGTGGACGATGGCCAGGGCATGGCCCGGAAGCTGCGCGACGAGGCGGCGGCGGTTGGCGGTGAACAGGGCGGGATCGATGGCGGCGTGGCGCATGGGGGCGACGATAGCTGGGCGGGATTCGGGCAGTGTAAGCCTGGCCGGGAGATCCTGGGAACCGCAGCGCCGAGGCGGCGGCGTGGCCGGCACGATTCCGCGCCCCGCGAAACTGCGGCAGTCCGTCGTTTCCTCGACGCCTCGGGACGGTACGATCCCGGCATGCAGACGGCGGCAACAGGACGGCGGCCGGAGGAGGACGCGGCCGGGCGGCCGGGCGACGAACGGCCCCGGGGCGGCTCCCGCGCGGAGTGGGCGGTGCGGGCGGTGCTCGTGGCCGCGCAGGCCGCCACCGTGCTGATGACCTGGCGGGTGTGGGAGCCGCGCACGCATCCCCCGATGCTGCCGCTCGTTCACCTGCCCGACGTGCACGCGGGCTGGCCGATGCTGGCCAGCCTCGCCGTCGCCCTGCCGTGGCCCCGGATCGGCGTGCCCTTGCACACCGCCGTCCTGGCGGTGGCGATCGTCGCCGACCAATCCCGCATGCAGCCGCACCTGCTGTCGCTGGCGACCCTGCTCTGGGGCACGACCGGCTGGGCGGGCGGCCGCATCGTGGCCCGGGCCGGGCTCGGGGCGCTGTGGTGCTACGCCGGCATTCACAAGGCGACGTCGCCGCCGTACTACACGACGAGCGGCGCGTGGATGCTGCGGGCGGTCTGTCCCGGTGGTCCGGCATGGCTCGGCCCGGTGGTCGCGGCCGCCGTGGCCGGCACGGAGATCTTCCTGGGCGTCGGATGCTTCGTGCCGCGGATCCGTCGGGCCGCGGCCGTGGCCGCCGTGCCGTTCCATCTGGCGACCTTCTCCGTCCTCGCCTTCCGGCTGGGCTGGGACGCGCCGGTGTGGCCGTGGAACCTGGCGTTGGCCGTCGCCGGGCCGGCGTTCCTCATGCAGTGGCGGGGGCCGGGGCTCGGCGGCTCGTACGCCCGCGCCGGCGTGGCCGCGCGGGTGGCGGCCGTGACGCTGCTCGTCCTGCCGCTCGGGTACTGGCTGGGCGTGGTCGATGCCTTCCTCGCCCACTGCGTGTATGCCGACAACCGTCCGCGGGCCTATGTCTGCACGCCCTTCTCGCGGACCGAACTCGACCAACTCTGCCAGCGGCTGGGCGTGGCGCTGCCGCCGGCACACCGCCACTACGCCCCGTTGTTTCGGGGCATCGGCCGCCCAGGCGAGTGGCTGGAGATCGAGGATCCGCGGTGGGTCGCCCGCTGGTTCGGCTTTTCGCGGCGGACGATTTCCTGGCAGGACGTCGCGGATCCGGCGGACACGCCGTGATCGCGGCCACCGCTATCATCGGTCGGCATCGTCCCTCCTCGCCACGGCTTCCATGACCACTCCGTCGCGTCTGCCCACCGATCTGCCCGTGGCCGCGGTGCTCGACCGCGCGGTGGCGGCGGCGCGGGGCGGTGCGGTCGTGGTCACGGCCCCGCCCGGCTCGGGCAAGACGATGCTCGTGCCGGCCGCGCTGCTCGACGACCTCGGGTCCGCCGGGAGGGTCGTGCTCCTCCAGCCGCGCAGGCTCGCGGCCCGGGCGGTGGCCGGCCAGATCGCGCGGCTGCGGGGCGGGGAGGTGGGGGGCGAGGTCGGCTACCAGGTGCGGTTCGACGCCCGTGTCGGCCGCGACACCCGCCTGGTCGTGGAGACGACAGGCATCACGCTGCGGCGGCTGATGGACGACATCGCGCTCGAGGGCATCGGGGCGGTGGTCCTGGACGAGTTCCACGAGCGGACGCTGGAGATGGATCTCGTGCTCGGGCTGCTCGTGCGGCTGCGGCAGACGCTGCGGCCCGACCTGCGGGTCGCCGTCATGAGCGCCACGCTGGCGGCGGAGCCGGTGGCGCGGATGCTGGGCGGCGGCACCGCGTGCCCGATCGTTGCGGCGACGGGGCGGACGTTTCCGGTTGAGACCCGGTTCCTGCGGCACGGCGACCGCCGGGAACTCGTGGAACTCGTCGCCGCCGGCATCCCGGAGGCGCTGCGGGTCACGTCCGGCCACGTGCTCGCCTTCCTGCCGGGCGTGGGCGAGATCATGCGCTGCGAACGGGAGGTGGCGCCGGGCGTGGAGCGGCAGGGCCACGAGCTGCTCACGCTGTTCGGCGATCTGCCGCCCGACCGCCAGGACCGCGTGCTCGACGACACCGGCCGGCGCAAGGTGATCCTCGCCACGAACGTCGCCGAAACGTCGCTGACCATTCCCGGCGTCACCGCCGTCATCGACTCCGGACTGGCCCGGCAGCTGCGGGTCACGCATGCCACGGGCCTGCCGCGGCTGGAACTGGTGCCGATCTCGAAGGCCGCCGCGGACCAGCGGGCGGGCCGCGCGGGCCGCACGGAGGCCGGCGTCTGCTGGCGACTGTGGGACGAGTCGGCCCACCACCGTCGGCCGGACGCCGAGCCGCCCGAGGCGGTCCGCGGCGACCTGGCGGGCCCGCTGCTGCAACTGTTGGCCATCGGGGAGGCGGCCGACTTCCCCTGGCTGGACTCCCCGCCTCCCGCGGCGGTCGCGGCCGCCGGACGCCTGTTGCAGCAGCTCGGCGCCGTTGCGGGCGCAGCCGGCGCCGAGCGGATCACCGCCGTGGGACGCGAACTGGCCCGGGTGCCGGCCCACCCGCGGCTCGGCCGCCTGCTGCTGGCCGGCGCCGCGAACGGCGTGCTTCGCGAGACCGCCGTCGCGGCCGCGTTGCTCTCGGAGCGCGACCCGTTCCGGCCCGCGCGGCACGGGAGCGGCCCGCGCGATCGGCACACGGCACGGTCCCGTTCCGACGTCGTGGACCGCGTCGCGGCCCTGCTGGCGTTTCAGGCCGGGCGGGCTGCCGAGGATCCGCAGCTCGAGGTGCATCCGGCCGGCGGCCACAACGTGCTCCGGGTCGCCGACCAACTCCAGCGGATCGTCGCCGCCCGCACGCCGCGGGCCGCCGAACCGGCGACCGCCCTCATGCGGGCGCTGCTGGAGGCGTTTCCCGACCGGGTCGCGCGGCTGCGGCCGGGAGCCCAGGATCGCGGCACCATGGTCGGCGGCCGCGGCGTGCGGCTCGACGCCGGGTCGCGGGTCCGTGGCGAGCCGCTGTTCCTCGCCATCGACATCGACGACGCGGCGGGCGAGGCCGGCGTGCGGCAGGCGTCGGCCATCGAGCGGTGCTGGCTCGACGACGGGCCGCTGGCGGAGGCGAACCTACGCACGACGGACGACGTCCTCTTTCATCCGTCCCGCCGGCAGGTGGAAGCCCGGCGGCGGACCGCCTGGATGGACCTGGTCCTCGACGAGACACCCATCGGCATCGCCGACCAGGCCAAGGCAGACGCGATCCTCGCGCAGGCCGCGGCCGCCGCCTGGGATCGCGTGGCGCCGGCCGCCGACACGGCCGCGGGGAGTTTCCTCGCCCGCGCACGGTGGCTGGCCGTCGCCATGCCGGACCTCGGGCTGCCGCCGCTCGACGATGCGTCCGTCCGCGGGCTGCTCGCCGACGTGTGCCTGGGGCTGCGGACGCTGGACGAGGTGCGGACGGCCGACTGGCTGCCGCGGCTCCGCGGGCTGCTCGGCGCGGACATGGGCCGCGAGGTGGAGCGGCTCGCGCCCGCGGAAGTCGCATTGACCAATGGCAAGCGGGTCCGGCTCGCCTACGACGGGTCAAGCTCGCCGGTGCTGGCGGCCCGCATCCAGGACCTGTTCGGCGTCCGCGACACGCCCCGGGTCGCCGGCGGCCGGGTGCCCGTGCTGCTGCATCTGCTCGGCCCCAACCACCGCCCGCAGCAGGTGACCGCCGATCTCGCCGGGTTCTGGGCCAACACCTACCCGCGGATCCGGCAGGAGCTGCGGCGCCGCTATCCGAAGCACGCCTGGCCCGACGACCCGCTGGCGACCCCGGCGCGCAAAACCTGACGCGTCAAGCGGCGGGAGCCGATTTTTCGCCCGCGCGGGGCCCGTGGCCGCCGGGCTGCGCCGGCCGCACGCGACGCGCCGAAAGTGCCCGGAATTTCAGTCGCGCCGCGGACACGGCCGGAGGGGCCGCCGCCTGAAGAACCGTGCGGCTGGGCGACGATCCTCGGGGCGTGGGTGCTCCCCCGACGGCAACGTGCCGTCGCCCGCCCGTGCCCGAGAGCCGTGTCTTCCTTCGCCCCAGGAGTGATTTCCATGAGTCGCGTGATGTTCGTGATCGCCGTCGTGTCGGCCCTGTTCGTCGGTGGTGCCGCGTCGGCCAGCCAGATCCGCAACGGCCAGCAGGTGCAGGCCGCCCGCAAGGGGCCCGTCGCCAAGCTGATCGAGCTCGAGCGCCGCAAGAACGAGTGGCTGCGCGAGCGGTTCCTGAATCGCTAGTCGAGGCCGACGTCGCTACAGGGCCGCGAGGATCGAGCGGACGATGGCGTCCGGCGCGGCGGCGACGTCCACCACGACCGGCCGCTCGTCCGCGGTCGGTCGCTCCAACAAAGCCACCTGGCTGTCGAGCAGCGTGGCCGGCATGAAATGGCCGGCCCGCTGCTCGATTCGCTTTCGCACCACCCCCCCCGGGTCGTCGAGGTGCACGAGCCGCATCAGCGGGTGCGGCAGTCGCAGCCGGTCGCGGTAGCGGCGGGCCAGGGCCGAGCAGGCGAGCACCGTGCGGTCGCCGTCGGCAACGGCATCGGCCAGCACGCCGGCCAGGGCGTCGAGCCAGGGCCAGCGGTCCTCGTCGTCCAGGGGCGAGCCGGACCGCATCTTCGCGACGTTGGCGGGTGGATGAAAGTCGTCGGCGTCGCGGAACGCCCAGCCCAACGCGGCGGCGAGCCGGCGACCGATTTCCGTCTTGCCCGCGCCGCACACGCCCATCACGACCACCGCCCGCGGTGGTGCCCGCCGGGGTTCGACTTGGGGGGCGGACGGAATCATGCGACCATCATAGGGCAGACCCGAACCCGGGCACCATCGCCGCCGCGGAGCGCCAGACAGCCGATGCAGCAGGAGACGCGGGAATGGCTGGCGGGCCTCGTGGCTTTCGTGGCCGACCGCCGTGCCGGCCGCCGGCCGTCGGCAGCGGAGTCGGCGGCCGCCGCAGCCGCGGAGCGGGCGATCGTGGCCGCCAGTCTCGTGTCGTGGTTCGACGACTGGACCGCGGTGACCGCCGCCCGCCGCCGGTGGGCGGGCGGCGACGCGGCAGCGGGCCGCGACCCCGATCCCGCCCTCGTGCTGACGACGTCGGCCGGCGGCATCGAGGCGGCGGTGGCGCTGCTCGGCGGCGGGCATCCGCTGGCTGCGGCGGAGGCCCGCCGGATCGTGGCCGTCACCGAACTCGAGTATCGGCTGTGGTGCATCGCCCATCCCGACGCCGGGCACCGCCGGCACGTCAACCACTGGAGCTGGATCAAGACGCGCGTGCCGGCCCAGCGGGAGGCCGAGTTCGCCGCCTACCCGCTCGGCCCCGGCGAGGCCCGTTGGCTGCTGCGGACGGGAACGTCCGGGGCGGGCGCCGCGGATCGCCGCGATTGCCACCTCTGGAAGTGGAACGGCCGGCACGCGACGCTCCTGCAGGCCTTCATCCCCGAGGGGGTGGTGTCGCACTTCGTCGCACCGCCGCGGCCGGACCAGGGCGAGTGATTGAGGTTTTCGGTGGCGGGCGATACGTTTTCGGCTCCCTCACTACCCCGCAGGAAGCGTCCATGAAGCCGCGCATCCTCCTCACGACCACTTCCTTTCAGGACACGCCCGGCGGACATCACGAGGCGCTGGCTGCCACCGGCTGGGAGGTGGTGACGGCCCGGGGGCCCCTCAACGAGGCCGACACGCTGGCGGCCGTCGGCGAGGTGGACGGCTACATCTGCGGCGACGACGCCATCACCCGCCGCGTCCTGGAGAAGGCGCGGCCGCGGCTCAAGGTGCTGTCGAAGTACGGCATCGGCGTGGACAAGATCGACGTCCGGTCGTGCACCGAGTTCGGGATCCCGCTCTTGTTCACGCCCGGCGTGAACCACACGACCGTCGCCGAGCACGCCTTCCTGCTGCTGCTCGCCCTGGAGAAGAATCTGCTGTTCCACGCCGACTCCGTCCGCGGCGGTGGCTGGAAGCGGCAGACGGGCCACGAGCTGCTCGACAAGACGATCGGGATCGTGGGCATGGGGCGGATCGGAAAGGAAGTGGCGATCCGAGCCAAGGCCTTCGGGATGAAGCCGATCGGCTACGACGTCTTCTGGGACGAGGCCTTCGCCAGGGAGCAGGGCATTCCGCGGGCGGCGACGCTCGACGAGCTGTTCGCGGCGGCCGACTACGTCTCGCTGCACACGAACCTCACGCCCGAGACCCGCGACCTCGTGCGGGCCGAGACGATCGCGAGGATGAAGCCGGGCGTGATCGTCCTCAACTGCGCCCGCGGCGAGATCGTGAACACGGCCGACATGGCCGCGGCCCTGCAGAGCGGCCGCGTCCGCGGCTACGGCACCGACGTCCTCGACGAGGAGCCGCCGCCGGCGGATCACCCGCTGACGCGGCTTCCCAACTGCCTGGTCACGCCCCACGTCGGCTCGCGGACGCACGAGAGCGTGCAGCGGCAGGCCATGGCGGCCGTCACGAACCTGATTCGCGCGATGCACGGCGAGCAGCCGCTCGCGCAGGTCAACCCCGAGGTGCCGATCACGAGAGTCGTCTAGGACCTGAAGCCAATGCCGGAAATCTTCCACGTCGTTCCCGTCGCCGCCCACGAGGCGATCGTCCGCGCCGCCTATCTGCACCGCGGCTTCGACGCCGCCGAGGCCGAGCATGCGGCCAAGCTCGCCACCGCCGCCACGCGGCACGGCATCCGCACGCACAATGCCATCAAGGCCCTGCACCTCGACGAGCACTTCGGCTCCCGGGCCCACGGCTGCGTGCCGCGGGCGGCGATCACGAAGCTGCCGTCGCGGTTCGACGCCTGCGAGGTGTGGAACGCCCACAAAAAGCTCGGCCAGGCGGTCGCCTGGGAGGCGATCGACACCTGCATCCGCCTTGCCGACCGGCACGGCTGCGGCACGGTGAGCGTGGACAACGCCTTCCATTACCTGTGGGGCGGCGGCTACGTGATGGAGGCCGCCAGGCGCGGCTACATCGCCTACACCAATTGCACCGCGGCCCTCGCCGAGGTCGTTCCCTTCAAGGGCGTGTTCCCGACGCTGGGCACGAACCCGCATTCCTGGGGCTTTCCCACGACCGAGGCCGTCGGGTTCCCGATCGTGATCGATTGGGCGACCAGCGTGATCGCCATGGGCCGCGTGCAGCAACTGAAGCGCGAGGGCAAGCCGCTGCCGCCGAACGCCGCTGTGGACAAGGACGGCAAGCCGACCACCGATCCGGCGGCGGCCGTGTCGCTGCTCCCGTTCGGCGATCACAAGGGCTACGGCCTGTCGCTGATCAACGAGATCGTGGCTGGCTTCATCGGCGGGTCGCTGCCCACGCTCCGCAACCGGGCTCCGGTGGCCGGTGAGAAGCAGACCTGCGCCTTCTATTTCCAGGTCATTCATCCGGAGGCCGTCAGCGGCGGCGCGTTCGCGGCAGGCCGGTCGCAGGCGGCGAACGTCAAGGCCGTGCTCGCAGACATCCTCGGCCACGGCAACGAGCAGTGCATGCTGCCCGGGCAACTCGAGGCCCAGGCCGCCGCCCGCAGCGACGCCGCCGGCGGCCTGCTGTTCTCGACCGCGGAGGTCGAGGCCCTCAACGAGATCGCCCAGGAAGCCGGCGTGCCGCCGCTCGACATCTCCACCCTCAAGACGGCTTAAGGATCTGCACATGTCACTCCCCATCAAGCCCCGGGAATCCTGCACCTTCGACCAGGTTTCGCTCGGCGAAATCATGCTCCGGCTCGATCCGGGCGAGGGCCGGATCCGCACCGCCCGCCAGTTCCAGGTCTGGGAGGGAGGCGGGGAATACAACGTGGCCCGCGGCCTGCGGAAGTGCTTCGGCCTGAAGACCGGCGTGGTCACCGCCTTCGTGGACAACGAGGTGGGACACCTGGTCGAGGACTTCATCATGCAGGGGGGCGTGTGCACGGACTTCATCCAGTGGCGGCCCGACGACGGCATCGGCCGCACGGTCCGCAACGGCCTGAACTTCACGGAACGGGGCTTCGGGATCCGCGGGGCGGTGGGCGTGCCAGACCGGGGCAACACGGCGGCCAGCCAGATGAAGCCCGGTGACGTGGACTGGGGCCACCTGTTCGGCACGTTGGGCGTCCGCTGGTTCCACACGGGCGGCATCTTCGCGGCCCTGTCCGAGACGACGGCGGCACTGACCATCGAGGCGGTCCAGGCCGCCAAGAAGCACGGCACGATCGTCTCCTACGATCTCAACTACCGGCCGAGCCTCTGGAAAAGCATCGGCGGCCAGGCGAAGGCCCGCGAGGTGAATCGGGAGATCGCCCGTCACGTGGACGTGATGATCGGCAACGAGGAGGACTTCACCGCGTCGCTGGGCTTCGAGGTCTCGGGCGTCGACCACAACATCTCGGAGATCGAGACCGACGCCTTCAAGCGGATGATCGAGACGGCCGTGAAGGAGTTTCCGAACTTCAAGGTGGCGGCGACGACGCTCCGCCGGGTGATCACCGCCACGAAGAACGACTGGAGCGCGATCTGCTGGCACGACGGGAAGTTCTACGACAGCCGGAAGTACCCGGAACTCGAGATCCTCGACCGCGTCGGCGGCGGCGACAGCTTCGCCAGCGGCCTGGCTTTCGGGTTCCTGGAGTTCAACTGCCCGCAGAAGGCCGTCGAGTACGGCGCCGCTCATGGCGCGCTGGCGAGCACGACCCCCGGCGACACCTCCATGGCCACCCGGGCGGAAGTGGAGAAGCAGATCAAGGGTGGCGGGGCACGGGTGGTGCGGTGATCCCCGGCGGCCACGACGGCCGCCCCGTAAGCCGCTGAGGCCAGGGATGGCTCGGCGGC
>JBIPLS010000136.1:0-9393 GCA_044368305.1 Pirellulales bacterium | reverse complement strand
ATGGCCTGGCCGCCCGTCAGCGTGGCGATGTCGCCGAGCATGGCCTTGCGCCGGTCGCCGTAGCCGGGAGCCTTCACGGCGACCGACTGCACGATGCCGCGAAGCTTGTTGACGACGAGCGTCGCCAGGGCCTCGCCATCCACGTCCTCGGCGATCACCACCAGCGGCTTGCCGGACTTGCTGATCGCCTCCAGCAGCGGCACGAGGTTCTTGGCGCTCGAGATCTTCTCCTCGTAGACCAGGACGTAGGCGTTTTCCAGCTCGCAGGTCTGGGAGTCGGCGTCGGTGACGAAGTGCGGCGAGAGGAAGCCGCGGTCAAACTGCATCCCCTCGACCACGTCCACGGTCGTCTCCGCCTGCTTGCCTTCCTCGACGGTGATCACGCCGTCCTTGCCCACCTTGAGGAACGCGTCGGAGAGGACGTTGCCGATCGTGGGGTCGTTGTTGCCCGCGATCGTGGCGATCTGCATCAGCTCCCGCTTGTTCTTCTCGTTGATCGGCGTGGCCATCGAGAGGATCGACTTGGAAACGGCCTCGACCGCCTTGTGAATGCCGCGGGCGAGGGCCATCGGGTCGGCCCCGGCCGCGATCATCTTGATGCCCTCGCGGAAGATCGCCTCGGCGAGAACGGTGGCCGTCGTAGTGCCGTCGCCGGCGACGTCGTTGGTCTTGCTGGCGGCCTCTTTCACGAGTTGGGCGCCGAGATTCTCGTAGGGGTCCTCGAGTTCGATGTCCTCGGCGACGGTCACGCCGTCCTTGGTGACCTTGGGGGAGCCCCAGCCCTTGTCGAGCACGGCGTTGCGGCCACGCGGGCCCAGGGTGCTCTTCACCGCCCGGGCGAGCTTGGACACGCCGGCGAGCAGCGGCTGGCGGGCTTCGTCGTCGAACACCATCTGTTTGGCCACGAGAACCTCCTCGTTCGCAGGTCTATGTCCGGCCCCTCCGTCGGGGCCGTGGTGGATCGTTTGGCAGTCCGCTCCGCGGATGCACCGGGTGGATGCAAGCCGCGTGCCGCGGGCATGGAAGCGGTGCTACGCCGCGGAATCACCGCTGAAAAGCCCACCAGCGCGGCCGGCGGACCCGGCCCCGCCAAGTCCACGTGCCAGATTGGCAGGGTCTCAGGGCGCCCAGTCGATCGGCCCCTCCAGACCGCGGACGAAGGCGGCGAGCAGGTCGGCGGCCCGATCGGCATCGTCCAGGCTGACGGTCTCGACCGCGGAGTGCATGTAGCGGTTCGGCACGCTCACCAGGCCGGTGGCCACCCCGCTGCGAGTGGTCTGGAGCACGTTGGCGTCGGTCGGGGTCGCCCGGCCGCTGGCCCCGATCTGGACGGGGATCCCACGGTCCCGGGCGGCCGTCAGCAGCCGCGCGACCACGTGCGGGTTCATGTTCGGGCCCCGGAACACGACCGGCCCCTTGCCGAGGCCGACGTCGCCCTCCGACTTTTTGTCGATCGTGGGGCAGTCGGTGGCGTGCGTCACGTCCACGGCGATCGCCACGTGCGGATCCACGCCGTGGCTGCTCGTCTGGGCGCCCCGCAGGCCGATCTCCTCCTGAACCGTCGACGCCACGAACAACCCGCAGGGCAGCGGGCCGGCTGCGACCGCCCGCCGAAACGCCTCCAGCACCACCCACAGGCCGATCTTGTCGTCCATGGCCACGCTGCAGACGCGGCCGTTGCGGAGCTCCCGGGCCTCGAGTTCGAGCGTCACGCAGTCGCCCACCCGGACGACCGACTCGCAGTCGGCCTTGTCGGTCGCCCCGACGTCGATCCACAGATCCTTCATCTTCGGGACCTGCTTCCGCTCCTCGTCTGTGAGCAGGTGGATCGGCTTCCGCGACATCACGCCCGGCACCGGGCCCGACGCCGTCCAGATCGTGACCCGGGCGCCGACGAGCTGGATGGGATCCCAGCCGCCGATCGGCTGCACCGACACGAACCCGTCGCCGTCGACGTACTGCACGATCAGGCCGATCTGGTCGCAGTGGCCCGCCAGCAGCATGCGGGTGGCCGCGGCCGGATTCTTGGCCCCGATCACGTTGCCGTGGGAGTCGGTCGTGACCTGGTCGGCGATCGGGGCCAGGTAGTCCCGCACGATCCGCTGGATCGGCTGCTCGTAGCCCGACGGGCTCGGGGCGTGGAGAAGGCGGAAGAGAAACTCGCGGGCGGACGGTTCCATGGGCGCTCCGGGGCGGACGGAAAGTCGCCTGTTGTACGCCATCCGCGGCAGCCGCGACACTCAAGCCGCACGCCCCGGCAGGCCGTGAACGCCCGCCATCGCCGCATGCATCGGGCCGACCCGTCGGACGTCGCCAGGCTCCCTGCGGGTCAGCGCGGCTGCCTGAGCAGGTCTTCGACGAACCGCTGCCGCACCCCGAAGGCCCGGTCGTAGCGGGCCCGCAGATCCGCGATCTGGGCGGCGCTCGGGGGCGATCCGTACAGCAGCCGGAACACCTCCGCCACGTACAGGTCGCGGCTGCGGCCCTGCCGCTCGAAGAGTTCGCTGGAACTGAGGATCCCCGCCTGGATGTCGACGAGCGACCGGCCCCGCTGCAGGCTCGCGAGCCAGATATCCACCTCGAACGGCCGCGATGGCCGGCCGAGGGCGGCCTGGATCCAGCGCTCGACCTGGTCGCGGGGGGGGATGCCGGGCGTGCCGCCGACGGACGGCACGGCGACCGGCGGGGCCCCGGCCGCCACCAGCGTGAGATCGGCCCGCTGGTCGCGATCCACCGCCGCCAACGGGACCGCCGCCGGCGTCTGCACGAGCACCATGCCGCGATCCTCGATGCGGGCGTCGATCGCGTAGCGGTGCTGCGGCGGCAGGGGCGGAAGGTCGAGGCGGTAGGGAAACGGCAGCGCGGTGACCACCGCCTGCCCCTGCAACACGGCCACGTGCTGCCACTGCGGCTGCGTGACGTCGAGCACCCGAATCGTCACCACCGCCGAGCCCGGCACGGCCACCCCGGGTGGCACGAAGATCTGGCCCACCACGGCCCGGCCGACGGCCGGGTTGAACTGGATCGGCACCTGCACGAGCCCGCCGTCGCGGCGGTTGCGGACGAGCAGGTTCACGCGGCCGGCCCCGTCCACGCGGCGGGCGATCTCGTCACCAAGGTCGTGGAGACGATCGCCCACGAAGCCCACCTGCACGCCCTCGACGGCCACGATCACGTCGCCCGCTTCGAGCCCGAACCGCTGGCCCACGCCGCCGGGATTCACGCCGGCGATCTCGACGCCCGTGGGCGTGTTGCGGACGTTGATGCCGAGCACGTAACGGCCGGGCTGCACGGCGCCGGGCGCCAGGTAGCGGGCGTTGCCGGCCACGGCCGGGCCCCCGCCGTGCTGCTGCGGATCCTGCCCGCCGGCTGGCAGGCAGGTGACAGCCAGCGTTAGGGCATGGATCAGGCGTCGGCGAGTGCGCCTGCCGCTGGCGGGAAACGCCGCCCGTTGGTCTCGCATGGTTCGCTACCGCTCCACCGGTCCGCCGAGGATCTCCCGCTGCGCCAGGATCTCGGGTCGCGAGAGCGGCAGGAGGCCGTCTTGGGCGACGTCGAGTTGCCCCTGCCAGCTGAGCACGTACGCCATGAACTCGCGGAGGGCCGGGGGCCACTCGCCCTCCTGCGGCACCGCGATCGCCAGGAACAGCGGTCGGCAGTCGGGCGTCCTTTCGGAGCCGGGCACGGCGTCCGCCGGCGGGTCGGCGTTCGCCGGCACGACCAGCGGCAGCGACCTCACGCCCGGCCAGGCGCCGTCGTTGTCGCCGATGAGCCCGAGCCCGCCGCGGTCGGCGGCCACGGCCGCCGCCAGGGCCATGATCGTCGGATGCTCCGTCACGGCGACCGCCGCGGGCGTCGTTCCGGTCAGCAGCCGGTCGAGGTGCCAGCGGGTGCCGGAGCCGAGTTCGGTCGCATGCACCCGCAGCGGCACGCCGGCCTGCTCGTCGCCGGCTCCGAGTCGGGCCCAGGTGAGGGCCGCGGCGTCGGCCGCCGGAGCCACCAGGCCAGTGTCGGGCGACCAGAGGATGTCGGCGACGGGGTTGCCCGCGTGCACGATCCACCGCAGTCGCTCGAAGGCGGCCGGGACGACGACGAGTTTCCTGCCGGCCGCGGCTTCCGCAAACGCCTTCCTGTTCGCGTCGGAGACGGGTCGGCTCAGCAGCGCGACGTCGGCGGTGGCCTCGACGAGCGCCTTCCAGCCGGCGTCGCTGCCGTCCGAACGGATCTCCAGGGCCGCATCGGGATGGATCGCGGTGAAGCCCTCGGACCAGAGCGCGGCCGCCTGCTGGAGCGTGGTGGAGCCGGCGAGCCGCAGCGTGCCGGAGACGACGGCGAGGGGCTGATAGCCGAGGGACTCGAGGTCGGCCAGCGGGTCGGCGGCGCCGGCCGGGGCGGTCTGTGCGGCGGCCGGGCCGCCGGCCAGCGTCGCGAGCATCACCGCTCCGACCGCACACACCGCCCGCGACGTCATCATGAAGACCCTCCGTGTGAGGATCACGATAGCGAAACTCCCGGCTGCCGCCCAAGCCCACGGTCCCACGAGTGTGCGGTTGCCGGTCCCGGCGGCGGGCACGCCGGCGTTTTCTTCACGCTGCCCGGGCGGCACGGTAGGATCGTCGCCGCCTCAGCCCCGTTTTCCCGCACCGCATCCTCCATGAGCGAACCCATCCGCGTCGGCGTCGTTGGCCTGGGCACCGTCGGCTCGGGCGTGGTCCGCCTGCTCGTCGAATCGGCCGACCACATCACGCGGCACGCGGGGCGGCCGATCGTCGTCGAGAGGGCGGTGTGTCGCGACGTGGGCCGCGACCGCGGCCTCCGCCTGGCTGCGGACCGGATCTCCACCGACATCCGCACGGTGTCCCGCGACCCGTCGATCTCCGTGGCGGCCCTGCTCGTGGGCGGTCTGGAGCCGGCGCGGTCGATGATGATCGAGCTTTTGGAGCAGGGCAAGGACGTCGTCACCGCGAACAAGGCCCTGCTCGCCGAGCACGGCCCGGAACTCTTCGACCTGGCCCGGCGGATGGGCCGGTCGATCGCCTTCGAGGCGGCGGTCGCCGGCGGCATCCCGATCGTGGCGGCGATCGGCGAGTGCCTGGCGGCGAACCGCATCGAGAGCATCCGCGGCATCCTCAACGGCACCAGCAACTTCATCCTCTCGAAGATGGAGGAGGACGGGGCCGACTACGCCGCGACGCTGGCCCTCGCCCAGCGCAAGGGCTACGCCGAGGCCGACCCGGCGATGGACGTGGACGGCAGCGACGCCACGCAGAAGCTGGCGATCCTCGCCCACCTCGCCTTCGGGGTGTGGGTGCCGTGGGGCGACATCCCGCGCACGGGCATCGAGGGCGTGAACCAGCCGCTGATCGCCCAGGCGGCCGAGCTCGGCTACCGCGTCCGCCTCGTGGCCCGCGCCAGCCGCACGGCCGACGGGCTGGCGATGGGGGTGGCCCCGGCGCTCGTCAAGGCGGGCACGCCCCTGGCCGAGACCCGCGGCGCCTACAACGCGGTGAGCATCGTCGGCGATGCCGTGGGGCGGATGTTCTTCCACGGCCTCGGCGCCGGCCAGATGCCCACGGCCTCGGCCGTCGTCGCCGACATCATCGACACGGTCGTGGGTCGCGCGGCGATCACCTTCCGCACCACCGGCGTGCTCGACGTCGAGGGCGCCGCGGCGCGGATCGGCGGCGACCCCAGGCAGCGGCATTTCCTCCGCGTTCCGGCCAGCGACCGGCCCGGCGTGCTGTCGCGGATCACCGGCATCCTCGGCGCCCACGGAATCTCGATCGCCTCGATGATCCAGCACGAGCCGCCCGGCCCGGCGGGGCCGGTGCCGCTGGTGATCATGACCCACGGCTGCGCCGCCGCCGCCATGGCGAAGGCGGTGGCCCACATCGACGCCAGCGACGTCGTGGCGGGCACGAGCGTCTGCCTGTCGGTGCTCGACGAGTGAGCTCCCCCATGAAGCACGTCGTCATCATTCCCGACGGCGCCGCCGACGCCCCGCAGGCCGCCCTGGGCGGCCGCACGCCCCTGCAGGCGGCGCGGACGCCGGCCCTCGACGCGTTGGCCGCCCGCGGCCGCGTGGGTCTCGCCAATCACGTGCCCGACACGCTGCCGCCGGGCTCCGAAGTGGCCTGCATGAGCCTGCTGGGCTACGACCCGCTGGCGTTCTTCACCGGCCGGGCGCCGCTCGAGGCCGCGGCCCAGGGGATCGCGCTGGGGCCCGACGACTGGGCGGTCCGCTGCAACCTGGTGACGGTCCGCGACGGCGTCATGGAGGACTTCACCGCCGGGCATGTCTCGACGGCGGAGGCGACGGCGCTGCTGGAGGCCGCGCAGGCCGGCCTGGCCCGCGACTTCCCCGCCCTGGCCGCCGCCTGGCGGTTCGTCCCCGGCGTGAGCTACCGCAACCTGCTGCTCTATCGTCACACCGAGCGACACACCGAGCGCGGCGGACCCGAACCCGCGCCGCTGGCCGCCGACCTCCGGGCGACGCCGCCGCACGATCTCATGGACCGGCCGGTGGCCGACGCGTTTCCGCGGGGCACCGGCAGCCGGCTGCTCGCCGAGGTCATGGCCGCCAGCGCCGCCTGGCTCGCCGGGCATCCGGTGAACGCCGCACGGATCGCGGCCGGCGGGCGTCCGGCCACGCACGTCTGGCTGTGGGGGGCGGGGCGGGCCCCGGCCTTCGAGCCGTTCGCGCGGAAATATGGCCTCCGCGGCGCCATGATCACGGGCGTGGACCTGCTCCGCGGCCTGGCGGCGCTGGCCGGATGGAAGCGGGTGGACGTGCCCGGAGCCACCGGCTATCTCGACACCGACTACGCAGCCAAGGGCCGGTACGCGATCGCCGAGTTGGCCGCCAGCGACCTGGTCTGCGTGCACGTCGAGGCGCCCGACGAGGCCAGCCACCAGGGCGACGCGGCGGCGAAGGTGAAGGCCATCGAGGAGATCGACGCCAAGATCGTCGCCCCGATCGCCGCCCATCTCGCCGCGGCCGGAGACCATCGGATCCTCGTCTGCCCCGACCACCCGACGTTCCTGTCCACCAAGACCCACTCGCGGGGGCCCGTGCCCTTCGTGATGGCCGGCACCGGAATCGCGGCCGGGGGGCGGACGGCATACGACGAGCCGACGGCGGCCGCCACGGGCGACACGATCCTGCCCGGATGGCGGTTGATGGGGGAGTTTTTGGAAAAGGACCGAAAAAGGTGACAGCCACCTTTTGCCGGTCGCTGCCGGCGACACGGCCCCGGCGCGAGGCCGGGGTCTTCCGAAAAAAGGTGGCTGTCACCTTTTTCGCGGTGGAGAAACAGTGATGGCCCTGGTTGTGCAGAAGTTCGGCGGCACGAGCGTGGCGGACCCGCAGAAGATCAAGGCGGCGGCCGCCAAGGCGATCGCGCGGCACGTCGCCGGCGACCAGGTGGTGGTGGTGGTCAGCGCCATGGGCCACCAGACCGACATCCTCGTGGACCTGGCCCGCCAGATCGCCGAGCGGCCCAGCGCCCGGGAGATGGACATGCTCCTCTCCACGGGAGAGCAGGTGAGCGTGGCCCTGTTCGCGATGGCGATCCAGGCGGCGGGCCACAAGGCGGTGAGCCTGACCGGCGCCCAGATCGGCATCCGCACCGACTCCACCCACACCAAGGCCCGCATCCGCTCGATCTCCACGGACCACGTGCGGAAGCTCCTGGCCGACGGGGCGATCGTGATCGCGGCCGGCTTCCAGGGCATCGACCAGCACGGCGACATCACGACCCTCGGCCGCGGCGGCTCCGACACCACCGCCGTGGCCCTGGCGGCGGTGCTCGACGCCGACGTGTGCGAGATCTACACCGACGTGGACGGCGTCTACACCACCGACCCGCGGCTCCTGCCGGAGGCCCGGCGGCTGGCCTCCATCAGCTACGACGAGATGCTCGAACTGGCCAGCCTCGGCGCGGGCGTGATGCACTCCCGATCGATCGAGTTCGCCAAGAAGTTCGGCGCCAAGGTGCTGGTGCGGTCGAGCTTCAGGGACGTGCCCGGCACGCTGATCCTGGCCGCCGACCAGGCGACGCCGCGACCGGCCAGCGGCGTGGCGCTGGCCAAGGACGAGGCGCGGATCACGCTGGAGAACGTCCCCGACCAGCCCGGCTCCAGCCACGCGCTGTTCTCGCGGCTGGCGTCCTCGGGCATCGCCGTGGACATGATCGTGCAGAACGTGGGGCAGGGGGGCCGGGCCGACATCTCCTTCACCGTGCCGGCCGACGACCTCGCCGACGCGCTCGACCTGTCGCGGGCGGTCGCGGCCACGCTCGGGGCGACGGGCGTGTCGCACGACGGCGACCTGGCGAAGGTGTCGGTGGTGGGCGTGGGCATGGCCCGGGCGGAAGGGGTCGCCGGGCGGATGTTCACCGCCCTGGCCAAGGAGGGGATCAACGTCCGCATGATCACCACCAGCGAGATCAAGATCTCGGTGCTGGTGGACCGGCAGGACGGACCGGCGGCCGTGCAGGCGGTGCACCGCGCCTTCGGCCTGGAGGCCGAGACGGTGGACGGCGAGGCCGACGCCGCGGCCGTGCGGCCCGCGAAGTCGTCCCCGCTCGAGGTCGTGCGGCGGCTGGAGGGGATGGAGGACCTGGCGATCGAGGACTGCATCCTCGACGCCTCGCAGGCGCTCGTCACCTTCACGGACCTTCCCGACACGCCCGGCGTGGCGGCCGACGTGTTCGCCGAACTCGGCCGCGCCGGCCTGTTCGTGGACATGATCGTGCAGAGCCATCCCCGCGACGGGCGGGCCGAGCTGTCGTTCACGGTGCCGGCGGAGAGCCGCGACCGGGCCGCCGAGGTGGCCCACGCGATCGCCGCCGCCCGGGGCGCGAAGGTCGTCGACGTGCCGCAGGTCGCCAAGCTGTCGATCACCGGCGTCGGCATCCGCAGCCATGCGGGCGTCGCCGATCGCCTCTTCAAGCCGCTGGCCGACGAAGGGATCAACATCGACCTGGTGAGCACGAGCGAGGTCCGGCTCAACGTCGTCGTGGCCGCCGAGCACGGGCCGCGGTCGCTGGCCGTGCTCCGCAAGGCGTTCGGGCTGTAGACGGCGGCCCGGTCAGCCGAGGACGTTCTCCAGCACCTCTTCGGCCACGTAGATCGGCAGGTTCGGCTCGCAGGTCACCGCCACGGCGATCGCATCGGAGGGGCGGGCATCGATCTCGATCACGTCGCCGTCGCGGGCCACGCGGATCACGGCGTAGTAGGTGTGCTCCTTGAGTTCCGAGATCACCACGTCCTGGAACTCTCCCCCCATCAGCTCCACGGCCGCCACCAGCAGGTCGTGGGTCAGCGGCCGCGGCGACTGGTGGTGCTTGACCCGCCGGTCGATGCTCGTGGCCTCGAAGAGCCCGATCAGGA
>JBIPLS010000135.1:0-9437 GCA_044368305.1 Pirellulales bacterium | reverse complement strand
ACCTGCTCGTCGACGCGCTCGGCCGCTGGGCGGCCGCGGCGCCCGACTGGCCGCCCGCCCGCCGCGTGCGGTCCGAGTGGGAGGCGGTGGCCCCGCGACTCGACAAGGCCCGGCGCGAACTGTCGCGGGTGCTCGTCGTGGGCGTCGTCGGTGGCACCGGCACCGGCAAGAGCACGCTCGTCAACGCGCTGGTCGGCGCCGAGGTGACGGCGGCCGGCGACGTGGCCCGGCCGACGACGGTGCAGCCCGTGGTCGTGGCGGCGCGGGACGTCGACGTGTCCTGGCTGCCGCTCGACGCGATGCAGGCCCGACTGGTGCGCAGCGAATCGCCCGCGGTCGCCAACATCGTGCTCGTCGACTGCCCCGATCCCGACACCCAGGACCTGCCGGGCGGCGCGACGGCGGATCCGCGGCGGCCGGACGGCAACCACAACCGCGATCTGCTCGAGGCGGTGCTGCCCGCCTGCGACGTGCTCCTGCTCGTGGCGACGGCGCAGAAATACCGCTCGTGGATCGTGGCCCGCGAGGTGCAGGCGTTCGCCCCCGGCAGGCCGCTTTTGTTCGTGCAGACGCAGGCCTCCAGGGATCCCGATATCCGTGCCGACTGGCGGCGCGAACTCGAGTCGCAAGGGTTCGCCGTGCCGCGGATCTTCCGCGTGGATGGCCTGGATGCGGCGGCGCGGGCCGCCGCGGGCCTCGCCCCCGAGCCGGGATTCCGCGATCTCGTGGCGGCGATCGACGGGGAACTGGCCGGCCGCGCCGCCCGGCGGGTGCGCCGCACCGGCGCCCTCGACCTCGCCGCCTGGTTCATGCGCCAGGCGGAGGCCGGCCTCGCCGGCAGCGGGCCGGCCGTCGCCGCCCTCGCCACGGGGGTGACGGCCGAACGGATGCGACTGGAGACGATCCTCGCGCGGGCGCTCGGGGAGACCTTGCGGGCCAATCGTGCGGCCTGGCAGCGACTGATCGGCGACGACGTCGTGGCCCGCTGGCACGGCGGACCGTTCGCGAGCTTCCTCCACGTGATCGGGGCCTTGGGTTCGGCATGGGGCCGCGTCCGGCCCGGCGCGGGCGTGGTCGGCCGGCTGCTGGCAGGCCAGGACGTGGCCGCCGCCTCGCGCGACGGCGGCTGGAGGGCGGTCGAGGAACTCGGCCTGCCGGCCGGGGAGGTGGGGCAATCCCGCACCGTGCTCGCCGGCCTGGCCGCCCGGGCCGGCATGCAGGAGCCGCTCGTCGGTCGCGGCCGGCTCGACGAGGCCGGCGCCACGGCCGCCACCGCCGCCGTCGTCGACCGGGCCGGACGTTGGCTCTCGACCGGCATCGAGCGGCTGGTCGCGGACCGCCGCCGCCGCGTCGGCCGGCCGCTGCTGCATTGGCTTTTCGAGCTGCTGTTCGCCGCGCTCCTCGTGACCGTGCTCGTGCGGGCCGGCTGGAACTTCTTCCACGGGAACCTCTGGCAGGGGAGGCCGGTGTCGGGGATCGGATTCCTCGGCGAGGCCGTCGTATGGGTGATCCTCTGGGGGCTGCTGCTGCGCTGGCTCGTGATGGGACTGGTACGGCTCGGGCTCGAACGCGACATCCAGTTGCTCGTCGGCTCCGTTCCGCAGGCGCGGCTCGTCGATCCGCTGGTGGCCGACTTCGCGGCGGCGGCGACCACCACCGGCGAATGGCTCGCTGAGGCCGCCCGGTTGGGCGGCGACGCCGACCGGCTGGCGGCGGCCTGCGGCGAGACGCCCGGCCTCGGACGGCTGCGGGGCGGCGGCTCATGAGCCGCCCCGGCTGGATCCTCGTCGCGACGCTCGGGCTCGTGGCCGTGCCCTGCCGTGCCGCCGAACTCGACGAGGTTCGCGGCCGTGGCGAACTCGTCTGGGCCGCCGACCAGGAGGGGGGCGGGCCGCACGTCTTTCCCGATCCCGCCGACCCGCGGAAGATCACGGGGTTCGAGGTGGAGTTCGCGGAGCTGATCGCGGCCGAACTGGGCGTGAAGGCCCGCTTCCAGCAGGGCCAGTGGGATCGGCTGCCGCTGCTTCTCGACCAGGCGGCCGACTGCGTCATCAACGGCATCGAGCTCACGCCCGAGCGGCGGCGTGACTACACCTGCTCGCGTCCGTATTTCGGCTATGCGCTGCAGGTTGTCGGCCGCCGCGGCGCTCCGCCCGCCCTGCTCGCCGACCTCGCCGAGCCCGGTCCGCGCGGGCCCTGGCGGGTGGGCGTGCTGACGGGCTCGGCCGCCGAGACGGAGATGCGGGCCCGGGCCGCCCGCGGCGAGGCGCAGCTCGAGGTGATCGGCTACGACGGCACGCTCGACTCGCTGGAGCAGGTGCGCAGCGGCGTGCTCGACGCGGCCGTGCTCGACGACTGCATCTTCGCCTTCTACGCCGACCGCTTCGCGGGCCTGCGGACGGTGGACCGGCCGTTCGCCGGCGGGCTCTACACCGTGCTCAGTTCGCGCCGCACGCCCCGGCTCGCCGCCGCCATCGACGAGGCGATCGGGAGGCTCGTCGCCGACGGCCGGTTGAAGAGCCTCTACGACCGCTGGGATCTGGCCGGTCGCCAGCAGATGCTCATGCTGCGGGACGCGACCGAGATTCCCGTGGCCCGCCGCCGCACGTTGGGCGAGCTCTTGTGGCAAACGCTGCCGCTCCTGGCGTCGTCGGCCGGAATGACGATCCTCCTCTCCACCCTCTCGTTCCCGCTGGCGATCGCGATCGGCCTCGCGGTGGCCGTCGGCCGGCTCCACGGCCCCGCGTGGCTCCGGCCGTTGCTCGCGGGCTATGTCGAGGTGCTGCGCGGGACGCCGCTGATGCTCCAGCTCTACGCCATCTTCTTCCTGCTGCCGAAGATCGGCCTCGCGATTCCGGCCGTGCTCGCCGCGATCCTCGGGCTGGCGCTCAACTACTCCGCCTACGAGTCGGAGATCTACCGGGCGGGCCTGAGGGCCGTTCCGCTCGGCCAATTCGAGGCGGCGCTGTCGCTCGGGCTCTCGAAATGGCAGGCGCTGCGGCACGTGCTCGTGCCGCAGGCGGTGCGGATCGTGATGCCGCCCGTGACCAGCGACTTCATCGCGCTGTTCAAGGACACGAGCGTGTGCTCGGCGATCACGGTGGTCGAGCTGACGAAGCGATACAGCGTGCTCGCGCTCTCCACGGGCCGGATCGTCGAACTGGCGCTGGTGACGGCGGTGCTCTACCTGTGCATGAGCTGGCCGCTGGCGCTGCTCGCCCGGTGGTTCGAGGTCCGGCTCGAGCGACCGGAATCGGCGGCGGGGTGAGGACGGGACGGATGATCGAGATCGAATCGCTCACGAAGCACCGGGCGGGGAAACCCGTGCTCGACGCCGTGACTTTCCGCGGCGCCGAGCGGGGCGTGACCGTGCTCGTCGGCCCGTCGGGGGGCGGCAAGAGCACGCTGCTGCGCTGTCTCAACGGCCTGGAGACCTTCGAGGGGGGCACGGTGACGATCGCGGGGCACCGGCTCGTCGGCGGCCCGCACGGCGGGGTCGCCCGCGACGAACTGCGGCGCGACGTGGGCATGGTGTTTCAGCAGTTCAACCTCTTCCCGCACCTCTCGGTGCTCGACAACGTCACGCTCGGGCCGCGGGTCGTGCGCCGGGAGCCGGCCGAAGCCGCGCGGGAGCGGGCGATCGCGCTGCTCGACCGCGTCGGCCTGGCGGCGTTCGCGGCCGCCCGGCCGCCGACGCTCTCGGGCGGCCAGCAACAGCGGGTGGCGATCGCCCGGGCCTTGGCCATGCGGCCGCGGGTGATGCTCTTCGACGAGCCGACCAGCGCCCTCGACCCGACGATGACGGCGGAGGTGCTCGACGTGATCCTCGATCTCGCCCGGGGCGGTCAGACGATGGTGGTGGTGACGCACGACCACGGCTTCGCGAAGCGGGCGGCGACGTGGGTGGTGGAACTCGTCGCCGGCCGGGTGGCCCGCCAGGGCACGGCGGCCGAGATGCTGTAGGGCAGCGGCCCCGGTTCGTGGTCGCCCCGTTCATCCCGCAAAAGGCTGTGCGAAACGCCCTGTGTGCTCGGCCAGGAAACTCCTGACATCCAAGATCGCCGACAGGGCGTCTGCCGAGACGACCTCGATCCGTCGGAATGCCCGACCTGCTTTTTCAGGAAATCCGACCATGGGTACACTCCTCCCCCACCAGGAGGACCCCATGGCCGCCACCGCCGCCGAAGGCTACATCACGGACGTCTCCTACATCCCCGGCTTCTACCCCAACATGGCCCCCGTCGCCATGCGGTACGTCGCCGCCCTCAACCGCGTGACCCCGCCAGAGGTCGCGACGGGCTTTCGCTACCTCGAACTCGGCTGCGGCCTGGGCCGCTCACTCACCACGCTCGCCGCCGCCAATCCGCGGGGGGATTTCGTCGGCGTCGACGTGAACCCCGAACACACCAAACTGGTCGACCGCGACATCACCGCCGGCGGCCTGAAGAACGCCCGCATCGTCACGTCGGACTTCGCCCACCTCCCGGACGACCTGGGAGAGTTTCAGTTCATCGCTCTTCATGGCGTCTACAGCTGGGTCTCGCGGGAGGTGCGCGAACAAATCCTCTCCCTCGCGAAGAAGCGGCTCACTCCCGGCGGCCTGCTGCTGGTGAGCTACAACGCGATGCCGGGCTGGGCCCATCTTCAGCCGATCCGCGGCATCCTCCGGCAATACGCCGCGCTGCGTCAGGGCGACAGCCTGCAGCGAACCCGCGACGCCCTGAGTTATCTCGTCTACATTCGCGACAAGAAGGCCAAGTATTTCGAGGACAACCCGCGGGCCTCGGCCTACCTCGACGGGCTGCTCAAGCAGGACATCCGCTACCTCGCCCACGAGTATCTCAACGAGCACTGGACGAGCTTCTACTTCGCCGACGTGGCGGGCACGTTCGCTGCAAACGGCATGTCGTTCGTGGGCAGCCTGCCGGTGTTCACCAACTTCTGGGACCTCTGCGTGCGGCCCGAGTTTCAGGAGCTCTTCCGCACGACCGTCAATCGGCTCGTGACGGAGGCCCACAAGGACTTCTGCGCCAACACCGCCTTCCGCTGGGACATCTACGCGAAGCAACCCAAGATGATGCCGGACGTCGCCGACCGGCTTCGCGACGCCGATGATTTCCACTTCCGCACGGCGCGGCCGGGCAGCACATTGCCGTATCAGGTGAATCTCGGAGTGGTCACGTCGACGGTGCAGGGACCGCTCTACCAGTCGCTCCTGGGCATGCTCTCGAAGCACAGCATGCGGCTCTCGGAAATCATCGCGGCGGAGCCGCTCGAGGGCACACCGCCGGCGGAACTCGCGAAGGCCGTGGACGCGGGCGTGGCCATGGGGCTCTTCGACGTCACCGCCGGGCCGGTGGGCGACTCACCCGCGGAGCTGACCGGGAAGATCACGCTGCGCAGCGCCTTCAACAAGGCCGTGCTGGCGACTGATGCGCTCGGCGGCCGGCCGGTAGCGCTGGCCAGTGAAGCGAGCGGCACGGGCCACTCGCTCGGGGACTTCGATGCCGCGATCCTGCATGAGCTGGTGGAGCACGGCCGCGAAGGCCTGGCCGGCCGCGTGGACACCCGGCTGACCGGCAGCGGCCGTTCGCTCCAGCGCGAAGGCAAGCCGGTGAGCGATCCGACGGAGCGGATGAAACTCGTCCAGCAGGCCTGCGGCGTCTTCCTCACGTCGAGTCTCCCGCACCTCGCCAGGTTGGGGATCCTCGAGTGCTGACCCCGTCGGCCAGCCATTTCTGCCTTGCACGAGGCGACCGCTTCGCCCGCAAGTGGCCAGGCTTCGCTTGCCAGGGCCGGGCGGTGTGTTCCGCGTGCGACTGCCGGCACACGGCTGAGGCCGCGGCGCGTCTGGTCGATCACGTCAGCCCGCCGGTGCCCGTGCGGCGGTGGGTGATTTCCCTGCCCAAAGGGGCTGTGGTGCAGCCGTAAAAACAACTCCGCCCGGGGGTTTCCCCCCGGGCGGAGCTCACTGGCCGAAGTCGGGCAACAGATCTCCGTTCGACCTATCGACCGTCAAGTCACTTGGCGGCAACCGTCCGGCTGGCCGCGATCACCTTGCCCTGCGCGTTCGACGCAGAGGCATCGGGGGTCGGGGCAGCCGCCGACTCCACGCAGCCGTTGCCGGCACCGCAAGCCGGCTCGCAGCAGCCGTTGCCGGCCGAGCAGTCGGGCTCGCCGCAGCAGCTGTCGCAGCAGCTCTTGCGATGGCAGGCCTTCTTCGCGGCGTGGATCGCACGGAGGAGATCCCGGATCGGGGTCGCCTTCTTGCGAACACCACAGCAGCCAGCCGCACCGCAGCTCGGCTCGCAGCAGCCGTTGCCGGCGTCGCAGGCCGGCTCCGCACAGCCGTTGCCGGCACCGCAGGCGGGCTCGCAGCCGTTGCCAGCACCGCAATCGGGCTCACCGCAGCAGCTGTCGCAGCAGCCACGGTGCTTCCGCTTGCACTTCTCGAACAGGCCCTTCAGCCCGCCGAAAAGGTCGTGCTTCTTCCGCACGCCGCAGCAAGAAGCCGCGCCGCAGGCCGGCTCGCAGCAGCCGTTGCCGGCTCCACAAGCGGGCTCCGCACAGCCGTTGCCAGCGCCGCAGGCCGGCTCCGCACAGCCGTTGCCGGCACCGCAGCCGGGCTCACAGCAACCGTTGCCGGCGTCGCAGCCGGGCTCACAGCACGAGGTGCAGCCCTTGCCGCCGAGCATCCGATCGAGGAGCTCGAAACCGAAGGACTGGGTACAAACAGTGACACCGAGAATCAGTGCACCGAGAAACATCATACGCTTCATCGAGCCACATCTCCTTTGCTTGTGGATCACCGGCGTGGTCGTCCCGCTTGCGACGCTGTCACCCCGAGGTTGTGATCCACGTACTCTCCGCGGCAGGCCTGTCGAGCCATTCCGTGACTCGAGGGATCGCAGGTTACTGCCGCCCCCTGGTTGCCCGACGGGCACAGTGATGCCCCGGGGGACATGGGGGCTATCGGCGACTCCGTGAAAGCGGCTTGAGGCCCTTCACCGCTTTTTTTCCCGGGCGATGAACGCGTGCGCGTTGGGGCGAGCATGCCGTGCGGCGCGCGTGCGCAAGGCCTGACGGCTGCTGCCGTACGACCGTCAGGGTTGCGCGGGAATGGTCACCTCCATCGTCAAGGTTTGACATCCACCGACCCCCGCCTGGCAAACCCTGCGGTCTTCCCGGCCCACGGCGGAATGATTTGACATGGCCTGCACAACCGCTAGACTCCGCGTTCGACTCTGGTGGTCGGCCCAAGGCTTCTGCTCTGGCCCGGCAAACAGGGAACTCCGGTGCGATTCCGGGACGGCCCCGCCGCTGTGACCAGGCGTCGAGGCCGGCTGCTTCAGGCCATTGCGGCGGGTTCCGCCGCGAGAAGGCACGCAGTCGGCTGAGCCTGGGAGTCAGAAGACCTACCAGAGTCAGGAGTCCGTCGGACCGCGAGGGCGGGATGACGGGCACGGTCGCTCGGCGGCCGGTCGCGAGGTCATTCAGGATCCGCTGCTGCAGGCATCCGCTTCGTCGTCGTTCGCGCGTGCGGTCGCACGTGCGTCCTGCGGCGGGAGCGTGCGCCTGCGGTGCGGCAGCACCATGGAACGCCCCGCACGCCACCGCGTCGGCATGTCGCTCGTCGAGTTGCTCGTCGTGGCGGCGGTGCTCGCCGCGCTCGTCGCCCTGCTGTTGCCGGCGGTGCAGTCGATCCGCGAGGCCGGCCGCCGGACATCGTGCCTCGCCAAGTTGCGGAACGTCGGCTGTGCCCTGCACGGCCATCATCTCGCACGGCGACGATTCCCCGTCGGCTGCCTGGAATGGCGGGCCGCGGGGAAGGCCGGAACGGCCCGGTGCATGGCCTGGAGCGCGGCGGTCCTGCCGTGGCTCGAGGAGCAGGCCCTCGCCGCCCGGATCGATTTTACGAAGCCGTTCGACCACCCGGCCAACGCCGCGGCGGCCGCGACGCCGCTGGCCATCTACACCTGCCCTTCGTCCGCAAGGTCGGCCGTGGTCGCGGGCATGGGCGGGAGCGACTACGGAGGCATCACCGGCGAGCGGATCGCCTCACCGAACAATCCCGAGAAGGGCGTTCTCGTGCACGACCGCGGCTTCGCCGAGCGGGAGATCACCGACGGTCTGTCGAAGACGGCGGTCGTCGGCGAGTGCGCCGCGGGCGACTGGCCCGACGGCCAGTGGATCAACGGCCGCAATCTCTTCGATCAAGCCTATGCCGTGAACTGGCCGACCTGGGAGGACGAGCTTCGCAGCCGTCATCCGGGCGGCGCCCACGCCCTGTTCGGCGACGGTGCCGTGCGGCTGCTGGCAGAGACGGTCGAACCGAGGATTCTCGCGGCCGCCTGCACGCGGGCCGGAGGCGAGCCCGGAGTCCTGCCATGACCGCACCGACTCTTCGTGGGCCCGGAGGTGCCGCTCCCCGCAACTGATCCGCACGGTGGCGCGGCGGTGCCGCGCCTTCGGTCAGTGTGTCGCGTCCGGTGATCCGCCGGGCGCGGGCAGCCGCCCTTCCTTTGGCCCGCTGGAGAGTCGTTCATGCATTTCGTCTTCCGCCTCGTGGTACTCGTGTCCTGCACCGCGGCCCTGTCGGCCAGGGCGGACGTGGTCGTCGATTTCGAGGACCTGACCGTTCCCCTCTCGGGCCACTTCAACGGCGACCCCGGCAGCCTGTCGCCGGGACAATCGGTGAACGCGCCCTGGACGTCGGCCGGCGTGTCGTTCGCGAACACTTTCGGCATCGTTTCCGTCTACGAGTACTGGAACGGATTCGCCTACTCGAACGTCGTCAACACGACCGACCCGGCCTTCGAGAACCAGTACGCGTCGTATCCCGGTGGTGGCTACCAGTCGAGCACGTATGCCGTCGCCTATGCCGATGGCGCCACGATCACGCTGCCCGTGGCCACGACGGTGGCCGGAATGCGGATCGCCAACACGACGTACGCGGCGCTCACGATGCGCGACGGCGACCAGTACGGATTCGCGGCCCCGTTGCCAGCCGGCGGCTGGTTCGCGACGACGGCCACGGGAAAGCTCGCCGGCGAGACGACCGGCACGGCGACGTTCTACCTCGCCGACCTGCGGGGCGAATCGCCGCCGGGCATCCGCGCCACATGGGCGTGGTTCGATCTCACCGCGCTCGGCACCGTGGACACGATCGAGTTCGCGTTCGACGGCTCGGACCAGGGGACGTTCGGCCTCAACACGCCGGCCTACTTCGCCATGGACGATCTCACCGTGACGGCCGTCCCGGAGCCGGCCACATGGCCGCTCCTCGCCGCCGGCGCGACCACCATGTTGCTCGCGGCGCGGCGATCGTCATGGGCGCGGAGGGCGAGTCGTGGCGGATGAGGCCCGGCGGGCGGCCCTCCGGGCCGGAGCGGTCGAGCACAACGCACGGGCCTGGGACCGTCTGGCGGAAGCCGGTG
>JBIPLS010000262.1:0-2523 GCA_044368305.1 Pirellulales bacterium | reverse complement strand
CCCGCCGAATGGGCCCGCGCGGCTTCCGCGAACGTGATCTCGCCCTGGAGAATGCGGCCCCGCAGCACGGCGGCACGGGCGAGGCACTCGTCCACCGCCACGTCGCCGCGACCGAGATCGGGCCGCAGAACCACGTGGCTCGCCCGAATCAGCGTGCCGTCGAGTTCGCGCCGGTGTTTCTCGAAATAGGCCTCGACCGCCTGGGGCGTGACCCGCCGGGCGACGAGCTGCCGCACGGCGAGTTCGAGCGTGGCCTGCCCGCGGAACTCGGCCTCCGTGCGGTGCGTCATCTCCAGGAACGCGCCGAAGGTGCCGCCGCGTGCCTTGATCTGCTTGTCGAGTTGGGCGATGGAGGCATCGACCGCGGCCGGATCGACCTGGATGCCCTCCCGATCCACGACGGCCTGCAGCAGGACTTCGTCGACGAGCTTCTCGAGGGTGGCCGCTTCGGCCTGCTGCCGCTGCGGGCCGGCAGGCAGGGCGGGGACGTTGCCGCGGAGGAGCGCCGCCTCGAGTTGCGGCCGCCCGATCGTCACGTCTCCCACGCGGGCGACGAAGGGGACGGTGGGGTCGGCGGCGGCGGCGACCGGCAGCCCGGCTGCAGCCGCGATCGCCACAAGCGCGATGCGGGAGAGGAGCGGCCGGCTTCCGACGAGGATGGTGGGCATTGCTCGGATCCTTCCTTTAACGATCACCCTACCGGCGGCCGGGGACTCGAACAATCCGCCTCCGCAGCCGGCTGGACCTTGAAAAAAAGACTCTGACGGCGCCGCGAGGGCGGGCCACGGCATCCGCATCGCCACCAGCTCGCTGCCCAGGCTTTCAATTCAGGAATCTTTCACGAAGCCCGTTGACATCGACGAAAATCCTAGTACTATACATGACGTACTAAACACCTTCCTGGAGCCTCCCGTGACCGCCCCCTTCCAGCCGACCGACGCCGAACTCGCCATCCTCCGAGTGCTGTGGGAGCGGGAGCCCCGCACGGTTCGCGAGGTCCATGCGGCGCTCACCGCCGGGGGTAAGGAGGTCGCCTACACGACCGTGCTCAAGATGCTGCAAATCATGACGGAAAAGAGGCTCGTGCTCCGCGACGATCGCGACCGGGCCCATCGCTACCGGGCCGCGACCCCGCGGCCCAAGGCCCAAAAGCAGCTCGTGGACGATTTCGTGGAGCGGGCCTTCGGCGGTGCCGCGGCCGAACTGGTGCTGCACGCCCTCGCCGGCCGCAAGGCTTCGCCACAGGAACTCGACGAGATCCGCCGCCTGCTCGACCGCATGGAATCCAAATTCGCCTGACTCGTGGTCCTGGTTCTGCCCCGGGCTCCATGCAGCCCGCGGCACACCGACCGTCCATCGATGCCCGCCGCCGCTGCCGCGTCCTCCCGCACGAAAGGACCGCTCCCATGAACGTCGCTGCCCCACTGCCCGCGTGGCTGCTCGATCTGCTCGCCGCCCCGACTGCGGTTCGGCTCGGCTGGACCTGCCTGCATTCGCTCTGGCAAGGCCTGGCCGTGGCGGGGGTTTTGGCAGTGGCGCTGCGGCTCATCCCGCAGCGTTCCACCGCGACGATCAATGCCCGCTATTTTCTCGCCACCGTCGCGCTGGCGTCCTTGCCGCTCGTCTCCGTGGCCACGTTCCTGCTCGTGCCGGTGGCCGCTGGCGAACACGCCCCGCTGCACCGCGTCGGGGCACCGCCGCCCGCCACCCAGGTGGCCGCGAACCGCGTCACCCAGGCGGCGGACAACGGCGTCGCCCCGGCGCGAATCGTCGTCGTCCCGGCTCAGGTCGCCGCCCGAGCGGCGGGCGATCTTCCCGGACATGCCGCCGCCCTCCGCCAGTGGCTCGCCCCCTGGCTGCCGCTGGTCGCCCTGGCCTGGATCGCCGGCGCCTCCCTCGCGGCCGGAAGGATGGCGTTCGGCTGGTGGGTCACGCGCCGACTCGTCGCCCGGGCCGACGCCCTGGCGGACGGCCGCTTCCAGGCGTGCGTGGACCGCTGGAGACGCGTCCTCGGCATCGACGCGGCGGTTCGCATCCTCGCCTCCGCCGCCGTCGAGGCGCCGGCGGTCGTCGGCTGGCTGAAACCCGTCATCCTCTGGCCTGCCGCCGCGCTCGTGGGCATGCCGGCCCACGAGATCGACGCCATCGTCGCCCATGAACTCGCCCACGTCCGGCGCCGCGACGCCCTCGTCAACCTCCTCCAGGCCTGCATCGAGGTCCTCTTCTTTCATCATCCGGCCGCCTGGTGGATCTCCGCCCGGATTCGCGCCGAGCGGGAACACTGCGCCGACGATCTCGCCGTCAAAGCCCTGCAAAACCACCATGCCGGAACCCGGCTCTCCTACGCCAAGGCGCTCCTCGCGCTCGAGGAACGCCGTCAGGCCGCGGCCCTGGTTCTGGCCGCCAACGGCGGCAGCCTCCTCGACCGCATCCAACGGCTGGCCGGCGCTGGGCAGCCCAAGGCCGCGCCCGTGCGGCTGGTCGCCGCGGCGCTCTCCGCCGCACTCGTGATCGCCGTCGCCG
>JBIPLS010000134.1:0-9452 GCA_044368305.1 Pirellulales bacterium | reverse complement strand
GCCATGGAGGCAGCCATCACGCCGCGGACGAAGTTCCTGGTCAGCGAGTCGCCGACGAACCCGCACCTGAGCGTGGTCGACATCGAGCAGTTCGCCGCCATCGGCCGCCGCAAGGGCGTGCTCACGCTCATCGACGCCACGCTGTGCACGCCCTACAACCTCCGGCCGCTGGAGGCGGGCGTGGACTTCGTGCTCCATTCGGCCACCAAATACCTCGGCGGCCACAACGACCTCCTCGCCGGCGCAGTGATCGGCAGCCGGGAGAAGCTGGAGCCCGTGCGGAAGCTTCGCGGGATCATGGGGGGCGTCAACTCGCCCCACAACGCCTACCTGCTGGAGCGCGGCCTCAAGACCCTCGCCCTGCGGATGGAGCGGCACAACGCCAACGGGCTGGCGGTAGCCCGCTTCCTGGAGGGCCACCCGCGGGTGGAGCGGGTCTACTACCCGGGCCTGGAGAGCCATCCCTGCCATGCCGTGGCCGCCCGCACGATGCGCGGCTACGGCGGCCTGGTCACGTTCCTCGTCAAGGACGCCGACTGGCGGGCCACGGCCGACGTCGTCGACGCGGCGCGGATCCCGCGGATCGGCCCCAGCCTCGGCGGCGTCGAGTCGCTCATCGAGCAGCCGCTGGTGATGAGCTACTGGAACTACTCGCCCGCCGAGCGGGCCGCCTTCGGCATCCCCGACAACATGATCCGCCTGGCCTGCGGCATCGAGGACGCGGACGACCTGATCGCCGACCTCGCCCAGGCGCTGGGCTGACCGCGGGCCGAAGCCGCCACGGATCCCTTCCGCTCGGACGCCCCCGACGAGGGCGGGCGGCCGCCGGACTGCGCAGACCTCCGCGGCGACCTCGACTCCGCCCGGGCCGCAGCTTGACGCACGGCCGCCCGGTGGGGTCCGCGACTCGGGCAACCTGGGCAACCCCTGTGGGTCGCGTCGATTTTGGCGGAAGTTCCGCAGGTGCGGGTGCCGATAACCCTTCCGATCGCGGAGTCTCTGCCGCGCCACCACGGCGTGGAGGGACCGTTTCGGAGGTGACGTCATGAAGAGTATCCCCGGGTTCCAGCACCTGCCTGCGGCGCTCGTCGCGGCGACGGTCGCGATGGCGACGGCGGTGGCCGCCGACACGGTCGGCCAGCCGACGGCACCGGCCGAGCTCAAGTGGACGCCGCACCGCGCCGCGAAGGCCGCCACACCGCCCGCCGCCGAGCCCGCGCCGGAAGTGACAGCCCCGCCGGCAGCCGTCGAACCGCGGCCCGTCGTCGCCCCGCCCGCCGGCCCGCCGGCCGCGGTCACGCTGCCCGACGGCGTGCCACCGATCTCCGCCGTCGCCCGCGGCACGCGGCAACCGGCCGCCAGTTACGCGCCGCTGCGGGACCGCGACCGCAGCCGCGGCGACTTCCCGAGCCCCAACCGCATTTCCGGCGCGATGCGGCAGGCTTTCGACCCCGACAATCCCGACGGGCTGCTCGGCCTCAACATCATGCGGTCACCGCAAGGCGAGGTCGGCAGGCCGATGCTGGCGGCCGAAGGCCGGCAGGCGACCGGCATGCAGCGGGCCGCGGGCCGCACCCCGCCTGGGCGGACGCCACCCGCACGGCTCGGTGGTGGCCTGGCACCGCGGGCCGTGCCGCCGGCCCGCACCGGTCGCCCCGAGCGGTTGGCGATGAACACCGAGGGCATCCCTTCCGTGATGACGCAGGTGCCCTCCGTGGGCGGCCTCGACGACGCCGGCGTGCCCGGCCGCGTGCCGCCAGGCGCCGGCACGAACGAGAAGCTGCCCGCCCCGGCCACGGGGCCGATGACCGAGGGCACGGAGGTGATCGAGGCCGGTCCCGACGACCTGCCGCCCGACATGGCGGGCATGATGCCGGGCGAGTACGACCCATCGATGCTGACGATGCCGGGGGAAGACGGCCTGCTGATGGGGCAGTATCCCGCGGAACTGCACGTCGAGTCGTTCTACGACGATCCCTACGAGTGCGAGGACGACGAGTGCGACCTGTGCATCCCGCACGGCCGGATCTGCGCCTGGCTGCGACGGTTCGGCAAGCCCTACTACGGCTGGAGGTGGTACCGCGACTTCACCGCCAGCGCCGGCATCACGTCGTTCACCAACGCCACCGACCTGGGCATCAACGGCAACTTCGGCACCAACGAATACCTCAACTGGGCGATGCCGTTCTGGAACGCCTTCGGAGTCGGCTGGCAGGTCGGCTGGCGCGGCACGCAGACCAATTTCCAGCCGGCGTCGGTGGAGGTCGGCACGACGACCTTCGCGAAGAACGCCCGCACCCAGAACTTCCTCACGACCGGCTTCTTCACCCGGGCCTTCGAGGGCCGCGGCCTGCAGGGCGGGGCCGTCTACGACTACCTGAACGACAACTGGTTCGACAACGTGGACGTCTCCCAGATCCGCGCCGAGATCAGCTACGTCTGGGGCTACCACGAGGTCGGCTTCTGGGGCGCCGCCAACCTCGGCGACCAGACGAGCCTCTTCGGCCCGATCACCCGCTCCCCCGGACTCGCCAGCACGCTCGACCTGTACGCGGGCTTCTACCGCCTGCAGTTCGGCGACGCCAACGAGTGGAAGGTGTGGGGCGGCGCCACCAGCGAGAACGACGGCCTGATCGGCACGCTCGTGCGGGCGCCGATGGGCCGCTCGCTCGCCCTCGAGGGCACGTTCACCTACGTGATCCCCGGGAAGACCCAGACGATCGACATCCTGCCCGGCGGGGCCGTCTCGCAGTTCTCGCCGGCGGCCTGGAACCTCGGGGTGAACGTCGTCTACTACCCCGCGGGCCGCTCGCGTCGCAGCCTGGCGAGCCCGTATCGCCCGCTGTTCGAGGTCGCCGACAACGGGAGCATGATCCGCACGATCGGCCCGACGCCATGAGGCGGGCGACCGCGGGAAATGGCCTGACCTGACGCCCACGGGCCGGTTGTTGTATCCTTCCGGCACACGCACCGGCGGCCTGGCGGCCGCACCGCGTCACCGCCCTGGAAGCCACATCATGCCCGAACACGATCCCCAGGATCCCTGGGCTTCGCTCGCCGATTCGCTCGGCGCCGCACCATCCTCCGAACCCGCCCCGCCCCGCCCGGCCCAGCCCGCCCGGCCGGCACCCCGGGAGCGGACGGAACCGAAGCCGCGGCCGGCCACCCCGGCGGGCGGCGATTGGGACTCCCTCGCCTCCGATCTCGGGGTCGCGGGCTCGCCGGGCGAGCCACCACCGCGGCCGGCACCGCCGCGGCGCGACGGCGGCGATCGACCGCCGCGGGCTGAACAGTCTTCCGAGCGGCCGGCCGCCGAGCGGGTGCGGCACGAACGTGACACGGAATCGCCACCGCGGGCGGATTCACCCGCCGGCGGCGAAGGTGGCGAGGGAGACGGCGAGGATCGCGGCGAGCGGCGCGGCCGGCGCCGCCGAGGGCGTCGGGGTGGCCGCGGCCGCGGCCGGCGGGACGGCGACCGGGTGGCCGACGCCGAGCATCGCGGGGACGCGGGCGCTCGCCGGCCGGTCGGGCACGATGCTCCGCCGCGCGTCGAGCGGGCCCGAGACGCCGGCGATTCCGCCGACGCATTCGCATCGGGAGCCGAAGGCGACGCGTTCGCCGCCGACATCTTCGCGCCGGCCACCGACGCCGACCGCGGCCGCGACGGCGAGCCTCGCGCGGAAGCCCGGCGGGCGGGACACGAGACCGAGGACCGGCCGCGGCGACGCCGCGGCCGCCGCGGCGGCCGCGGCCGTTCGCGCGGAGAAGCCACCGAGGGAGGGGCGGGTCGCGAGTCCGGGGAGCGGAGCGAGCGGCTCCCGCCCCGCAACGCAGACGATCTCGACGACGAACCGCTGCCCGCCGGCTACGGCGTTCGCCCCGCGCAGCGACCCGCCGACGCAGCGGCCCGCGGCGACGGCGATGCGGCCCGCAGCGGGGAAGGCGAGGGGGACGGCGAAGGGCGTGGCCGCCGCCGCCGGCGCCGGCGGCGCGGCGGCGAGGGCCGTTCGGGATCGGGCCGCGAGCCGGGCTCGAGGACGGAGGCCGGCCGGGGCTCGCGGGGCTCCCGCGGCAGGCGTTCCGACGACGGAATCCGTTCCTCGTCGTCGACGTTCTCGCGGGGACGCCGTGCCGACTTCGCGCCGGTGGCGGGCGGATACGACGAGGATGAGGAAGGGCTCGAGTTCCTCGGCATCGAGGAGGCGAGCCGGGAGCCGCAGCGGCGCGAGCCGCGGCCCCAGGACGACGAGTTGTTCGCGGAAAGCGGGCTCGACCAGGTCCGCGACGTGCCGAGCTGGGTGGAGGCGATCGGCATCGTGATCGCCGGCAACCTGGACGCCCGCAGCCGCTCGCGAGGCGGCGATGGCGGCCGTCGGGACCGCTAACCCGCAGCCGGAAAAGGCAGGCGGCTGGTTCGGCGAGGGCTTCCCGAGCCCGCGGGATGCGGAGGCGTTCGCCAAGGCCGCGGGCCGGTGCTCGCCCGCTGTCGGCTCCGCTCTCGGCTCGGCGGCGGCGACTACTTCAGCGAGATCGTGCGTGCCAGAGGCCGCAGGATCTGGTCCACGACGCAGTTGTCGACCACGTCGCGGGCCACCTGCGCCAGGCGGTCGAGCGCGTCCACGTAACTCGTGTCGGGCTCCAGGCTACCGTACTGCCGGGCCGTCACGTACACGCTCAACTGCTCCTCGTTGAACTCCCCGGTGCGGACCTGGAAGGCGTTGGTCCGCGTCTCCGTGCTGACCCGCACCTGGATGCGGCATTCCTCGTCGAGCGCCACCGTGAGCGAGGGTTCATAGCTGATCACCCGCGACCCGGGCGCGTCGCCGAGACGGTCGAAGGCGGGCCCCACTCCCAGCGCCTCAGCCAGCAGGGCGTTGTGGTTGCCCCGGTATGCGAAATCGAAACCGAACAACACGTCCAGGGCCTCGCAATCCAACGGACTGACGGAGAGGAAGGCCGGCGCGAGATCGAGCACGAGGCGGTGCTGTTCCATCACCGCCTCCAACGACGGCGGGTTCACCTGCCCCGAGCAGAGCCGTTTCGCCTCGACCGCGGCCCAGCGATAGCGGCCCTGATCCTTGTCCTCCTCGAGCACGTAATCCCGCTTGTCGCGGCAGTAGAACTTCCGCATCGAGGGGAACTTCTTCTGCACCCGCTCGAAGTAGTGGAGGATCGTCTCCCGCTGCGACGGCAACTCCATCTCCGTCGCCAGGTTCATGTTGACGTAGAAGTCGTCGGCGAGCGACGCGTACTGCGTCATGCGTGAAACTCCGCGGAGCGAGACCGGAAGGAAACGAGTATAGAAACGTCGCTCGCAGGGTGTCAAAACGCCCGTCGCCACCCGCTGGAATCACCGGCCCAGAGGCCCCATAATGCAGGGCTCGAGTCTTCCGGTCGGTCGCCCGCTCCGGACGGCGCGTCCCCGCCCGCCTCCGAGCCGTCCGCATGGCCGACGAGCCGAAATCCGCCAACATCGCCGACGAGCGGCTTTCCATCGAGCAGCGGCCGGACGGCACGATCGTCGTGCGGGTGCAATCGGACGGCTCCCGCGGCGAGCGGCTTCCCGACGCGAACTTCTCGTTCCGCTGCGGCGACCCGCAGTACGCCTACTGGCTCGAGCGGCTGCGATCCCGCGGCGGATAGCCCGCAGCCGCTCAGTCCTCGCGGGAACTGGCGATCAGCGTGATGAACTCGCGATTGCTCTTGAACTTCGCCAGCTGCTTGGTGAGCTGCTCCATCGCATCCACGTGATGCATGCTGGAAAGCGTCCGCCGCAACATGTTGCAGGCGTGCAGGGTGTTCGGGTCGAGGAGTTTCTCCTCCCGCCGCGTGCCCGACTGCGAGATGTCGATCGCCGGCCAGACCCGGCGGTCAGCCAGCTTGCGGTCGAGCACGAGCTCCATGTTTCCGGTGCCCTTGAACTCCTGGAAAATCAGCTCGTCCATGCGGCTACCGGTGTCGATCAGGGCCGTGGCGACGATCGTCAGCGACCCTCCTTCCTCGAACACGCGGGCCGTGGCGAACAGCTTCTTCGGGATGTCGAGGGCCTTGATGTCCACGCCACCCGACATCGTGCGGCCGGTGTTGCCCACCCACTTGTTGAAGGCCCGGGCCATGCGGGTGATCGAGTCCATGAGCAGGAACACGTCCTTGCCGCATTCGGCCATCCGCTTGCACCGCTCGACCACCAATTGCGAAAGCCGCACATGGCTCTCCACGTCGCAGTCGAGGCTGCTGGCCAGCACTTCACCCTTGACGGTGCGGCGCATGTCGGTGACTTCCTCGGGCCGCTCGTCGATGAGCAGCATCACCAGCTCCAGTTCCGGATGGTTGGTCGAGATGGCCTGGGAGACCTGCTGGAGCAGCACGGTCTTCCCGGTGCGGGGCGGCGCCACGATCAGGGCCCGCTGCCCCTTGCCGAGAGGCGTGAGCATGTCCATGACGCGGGTCGTGAGCGGCTGTTGGCCCGTCTCCAGCCGCAGCCAGGTCTCGGGGTTGATGGGCGTCAGTTGGTCGAACGTCTTGACGTTCGCATAGAGGTCGGGCGCCATGCCCTCCACCTCGTGGATTTCCCGCACCCTCGGCCCTTGCTGCCGGCGGCCGGGCTGCACCGACGCCTTGATGAACACGCCCTCGCGCAGGCGATACCGCTCGATCATCGTGGCCGGCACGAACGGGTCGGTCCGCTCGCGGGTGTAGTTGTTCTCCGGGCTGCGCAGGAAGCCATAGCCGTTGGGGTGCATCTCCAGCACACCGCTGCCCGGCTCGAGCGGCACCGGCTCACCGTTCTCCGTGACCTCGGGCTCCAGTTCCGGCGGCCGCATGCCCTCGCTATCCATCCCCACCGCGCCGGCCCCGGCCGGTACCGGCCCGCCGCCGCCGCCGCCGCCGCGGCGGAATCGACCCCGCCGCCGGCCACCGTACCCCCCGCCCTGGTACCCCTGACCTTGGGCCCCGGGCTGAAAACCGCCCTGCCCCGGTTGGCCGCCGAATCCCTGACGGCCCCGCGAACGCCTCCGCTTGGACATGGATAGACCACCGCTCCCGAGTGTGAAACCGACCTGACACAGTCCGCACGGTGGCGGACACGATCCGTCTTGTGGCGACGGACGATGACGACGTCCCGGACGCGTGTCCCGGAATGAGGAACCGGGCCCGGAACGGCCTTCAGACGGCGGAAACGCGCTTGGCGGACCTTGTGGTTTCCAGGCGTGGCACCGGGCCACCGACCAGGATGAACCTGAAGATTCCCGCTTCGAGCCGCGGTCCGCCCCAGATCGCCGAAACGAACAGTGAGGGACGAAAACGAACGACGAAGCCTTCCGCTACCTCGTGAGTGGTTCGCGGAGTCGCTTGAAGAACGACTAAATAAGTATCCGGCCAACCCGCAACCTTGTCAAGACGCCGGCGCCGCGGGGTTTCGGGCGAAGCAGGCAGTGCAGCGACATCCGCCCCCTGGCGGGCCGGGGGGAGTGCGCGGTCCGGGCTGCCTGCGGGCCGGTTTTTCGTCGCGATTCCTGCAACCCGGTCGACCGATAAAAGCCGCAGGTTGACTCTCGCGGGGCGCCAGGGGGGCGGCGCGCGGGATCGGCTGCACCGAGGCAGAACGATGTTCCGTCCAACCGTCCGCGGGATCGGCCGATTCCGGCCGCTGTTCGTCGCCTCCTTGGCGCTAGCCTGCCTCCCGGCAGCCGTGGCAGCCGAGTCCCCGTGGCACGCGGACCTGTCGGCCGCCTGCAACGCCGCCGCCGGCAGCCGTCGGCCCGTGCTCGCGGTCTTCGTGGCTTCGTGGAGCGAGGAGAGTCGCCGCATCGCGGCGCTCGTGCGGGACAGTGCGGAGGCCAACGCCCTGCTGGCGACGTGCTTCGAGCCGGTGGTCGTCGACGTCGATGCCGATCCCGAGTTCACCCGCCGACTCGGGATCGTGCACGTGCCCGCCGCCGTGGTGCTCGACCAGGGCCGAAAGAAACTCACCGCCTTCGAGTGCCCCGACGCGCCGCCGGCGTTCATCGCCGCCGCCGCACGGGCGGCCCGCGAGGTGGCGACGACTCCGGCCAGCGACGCTGCGGCATTGTCGCTCGCGACCTCCGCATTCGACCCCGCCGCGCGTGAGCGGGGCTCGATCTCCATGGTCACGGCCAAGGTCCGCCACCTCTCCAGCTTCGCAGACGACTCGGTCACGGCCGCCGACCGGGCGACGATCCGTCCGCTCGGCGGTCAGGAATCGTTGGCTGGTCCACCGGTCGCGTTGCCGGAGCCGTCATTGCCCCGCGCGCCGTCCGCTTGGACGGCCGAACGCCCCACGGCGCCGTTGGCCCTGGCCCCATCGGCGGCCGCCCAGCCCCGTCCTGCCATCGAGCCCGTCGCCCAGGCCGGCGCCACGCAGGAGCAGCCGAGCGCATCGACTCCACCCTGGCTCGCCGCCGCCGCGCCGGAATCCTCGGCGAGCGTCACCGATCTGCCCGGCCCCAAGCCGCCCGCCACCGACCGCGCCGCGGCCTCGCCCCAGTCCGATTTTTGGGCGACTATCCGCCGGCCCTTCACCGGTGGCGGCAACAAGCCCGCCGCATCGGTGGCGACGAACCCGGCCGCGCGGCCGGAGCCGCCGCCGACTATGCCACCGGCTCGGCCCCAGTGGCCCGGCCTGGCGACCGCACCGGCCAGCCCGACCGCACCGACCAGCAACGCCGCGGCCGAGCAGCCGATGCCCCTGGGGCTCGAGGGCTACTGCCCGGTCACGCTGGCGGAGAAGCAGGTTTGGGCCGAGGGCCGGCCCCAGTACGGTGCCCGCCATCGCGGCCGCACGTATCTCTTCGCCGGGCCCGACCAGCAGCGGGCCTTCCTCGCCGACCCCGACCGCTACGCGCCGGCCCTCTCGGGCGACGATCCCGTGCTCGCCTTCGAGCAGGGCAAGAGCCTGCCCGGCCAGCGTCGCTTCGGCGTCGCCTGCCAATCGCGGATATACCTCTTCGCCTCGCCGCAGACCCGGGACGCGTTCGCCGCGAACCCCGAGAAGTACACCGGCCGCGTGGCCCTGGCGGAGCAGTCGGCCACCACGTCCACGCGGACGTACTGATCACGACCCGGCGGCTCGTCGGGTGATGCCGGCAACGAGCCAGCCCGACGCCACCTACGCCGCGGCCGTCGTGAACGTGCCGACGTTGTCGGAGTAGACGAGCCCCTGGCTCGTCCGCACGAACGACCGGAACCGGTAGGTCGTTGCCGCCGACAGGCCCGCGAAGTCCACCGTGAACACGCCCAGACCCCCCGCCGACAACAGCGTGATCGTCCCCGGGTCGTCTTTCACCGGCGTGCCCGACGTCCCCGCCAGCAGTACCACCCCCCGCTCCAGCACCGGCTCCCCGCCGTCGCCCGTCACGTCCCCGCCCAGACGCGCTCCCGCACTCGTCACGTTCGCGCTCGTCGGCGTGGCCGCGATGGTCGCCACCGCC
>JBIPLS010000260.1:0-2565 GCA_044368305.1 Pirellulales bacterium | reverse complement strand
CTACTTTGGCCTGCTCGTCGGCGTGCTGCTGACCTACGTCGCGATGCTCGCCCTGTCGCCGGTGCTCCCGCCCAACCGCAGCCACCCTGCCTGGAACTGGCTGCCGCTGATCCTCGGCTGCGTGCTGTGCTACGTCTGCACGAGCCTCCTGCTGCAGACCCGCGAGGACTTCCGCTTCCTGATCCCGTTCGTCGAGTTCGCCCGGGATGTCCGCGGCCTGCGGCCCAACGTCCTCGACGTCACCGCGATCGTGGACGGCCGGATCGCCGACCTCGCCGAGGCGGGCGTGTTCGAGAGCCGCTTCGTGGTGCCCTCGTTCGTGCTCGACGAGCTCCAGGTGGCCGCCGACTCGTCCGACCGGCAGCGGCGGATCCGCGGCCGCCGCGGCCTCGACGTGCTCTCGCGGCTGCGGGCCAACAAGACGATCGAGATCGACGTCGTCGGCCCGGGAGACGAAAGCGACGACGAATCCTCGCCCGAGTCGCGGGTGGTGGCGCTCGCCCGTCGGCTCGGGGGCAGGCTGGTCACCAACGACGGCAACGTCATGAAACTGGCGAGCGTGCAGGCGGTCCCGGCCCTCAACGTCAACGACGTCGCGGTGGCCCTCAAGCCCACGTTCGTGCCGGGCGACGCCCTGGCCGTGCGGCTGGTGAAGCAGGGCGAGGAGCCCGACCAGGGCGTCGGCTACCTCGACGACGGCACGATGGTCGTGGTCGAGAACGGCCGCGACCAGATCGGCCGCACCGTGCACGTGCACGTCACGAGCACGCTGCAGACGACGGCCGGCCGGCTCGTCTTCGCACGGCCCGAGGCGGCCCGCCTGTAGCCCGCCCCACACCGGCTCGGCCGCGCCGCGGGCAGCCCCCGTCGTGCCGCGTTGAAAGGCCGCCCGGCGGGGCGGCATACTCTGGCTCCGTCCCCTCCGCGACCATCCGGAACCCTTCCCATGCGGCTTGCCGCCAGCCTGGTGACGCTCGCCCCACCCCAGCCGCGCCACGCCCAGCCCGTCCACCCGCACGGCAAAGCGGTCGTGTCGAAACCGTGATGCAGACCGGGGGAACGGCGTGGGACGGTGAACGCGCCGCGGCGGCGCTCGTTGCCGCCCGCCGAGTGCTCGTCACCGGGTTCGCGGCGGCGGCCGTGGAGACGGCCGCCCTGGCCTGCGACCTCGCCGAGGCGGTCGGCGCCGCCGTCGATCCCGGTGCCGCTGACTGCGGCCAGGTCGCAGGCCCGACGATCGCCAGGGTGGGCGCCGTCACCGCCGACCCGGAGGAAGTCCGCGACCGTGCCGACCTCGTCGTCTTCTGGTTCTGTCCGCCCGCGCGGGTGACGGCGTTTCGCGACGCGTTCGTCACGCCGCCGACGGTGGCCGGCCGCCCGCGCCGGGTGCTCACCGTCGGGCCGACGGGCCCGGCGCAGGCAGGCCACGTCCGCATCCCGCGCGCGGAAGCGGTCGATCTCGCCCGGCTCCTGCATGCGAGCGTGGCCGGCGTCGCCGTTCCCCCGGCACCGACGGCGCTCGCCGCCGCCCAGGAGACACTCCGTGCGGCCCTCGCGGCCGCCGACTGCGTCGCCTTCGTCACCCGGCACGACGATCCGACGGGCCTCGAGCCCTGGAGCCTCGCCGGCCTCGTCCGCGGCCTCGCCCACCACAAGCCCGCCTTCGAAGTGCCGCTCGAGGGCCACGCCGCGGCTGCCGCCGTATGCAACTGGCGATACGGCGCCGCCGGCGCGATCGCCCGGGCCGATCGGGCGGGCGCGGCGTTCCTGCCGGCCGAATGCGACGCGCTGCGGCTCGTCGAACGCGGCGAGGTGGACTGTGTCGTGCCGCTCGGCCCGCTGCCGGAAGCGGTCGAGGCCGCGATCGCGGCCCGCGGCGACCGACTGACGGTGGTCCGCGCGGAGCCGGAGGCGCTCGCCGCGCTCCTCGCCGCCGTGCGGCGGCGGGCCGCCGCGGGAGACCGGGCATGACCGCTCCCAGCGCCCCGGCCGGCCGGTTCGTCCTCGCCGGCGGCACGATCCACGACCCGGCGAACGGTCGCGACGGCGTCGTCGACGACATTTGGGTCGACGGTGGGAAGATCGTGGCCCGGCCCGCTGACCCGACGGGCTTCGCCCGCGTCGATGCCGGCGGGCTCGTGGTCATGCCGGGCGGCGTGGACATCCACAGCCACGTCGCGGGACCGAAGGTCGCGGCGGGGCGACGGATCGCGCCCCATCTCGCCCGCCATCGCCGGCCCGGCCCCGCGGCCGTGCCCACGATCCATGCCACGGGCGGCCTCTACGCCGCGCTCGGCTACACGACGGTGTTCGACGCCGCGATCGCGACCGGCGCCGCCGACCTGGCCCATCGCGAGCTGGCCGAACTGCCGATTCTCGACAAGGGCATCTTCCTCCTGGCCGCGGACCGTGACGACGTGCTCGACGCGGTCGCGCGAAACGACTCCGCGCAGGCCGCCCGCCTCGTCGGCGATGCGATCGCGCGGGGCCGCGGCTGGGCCGTGAAGGTGGCCAACCCCGGCGGCGCGGCGTTCTGGAAGCACGGTCGGCGCGGCGATCACCACG
>JBIPLS010000259.1:0-2613 GCA_044368305.1 Pirellulales bacterium | reverse complement strand
GATCACGGAACACCTGCCCCTCACGCGACACGACCAACGCCGCCTCGTCCGCCCGTTGGAGCGCCTCGCACGCGCACCGCAGGAGCTCGAGGCTCGCCGGGTCCAGCGACCAGCCCGCTTGCACCTCCCGCCAGACCCGAGCCGACCGGCCGGTGAGCGCCACCACCGCGTCGTCGGTCGCCGACGCGATCGCCGCCGCCACCGCGACCGGCCCGACCGGCTCCGATTGCCCGCTGCGACGTGTCACTTTTCGGCCTCTTTTCCCGCATGAAAAACGCCCGCCGGTTTTTCGTCGCGTCCGTCCCGTCCGCCTCCCCCTAATGGGACGTTATGGTTTTCCTCCCAACCGACCCTGCTCCGATCCCCCCCTAGGGGGGTCGTGAGGTTTCCCAACGGTGGCGACGCTGAAAGCTCCATCGCTCACCACGGCCCCCATACGCGCCGGTGAGAGTGTCGGTCGTGGCTTTGTCGGTCGCCGCGCTTCGAGGCTTCGAGCGACAGCCGATCGATCGCGTTCGTCGATCGCTCGCGGTCCCGCCGCACCTTCGAGATCCGCTCGTCGTGCTCGCGGCGGCGGGTTTCGTACTCGTCTCGCACCGGCCCCCACTCGCGGGACAGCCGGACTTCCTCCTCCGCTGCGGCGTCGTGCTCGCGCGTCGCGGCGGCCCGCCTGTCGCTGATCGCGCTGATCGCGGCCTCGTGCTCGCGGTCGCGGTTCACCGCGGCCACGTCGGCGGAGAACTGGTCAACCGTGAGGTCGAGTGTGCGGGTGATATCGACCAATCGGTCGAGATCCGACTGCGACAGCTGCCCGCCATTGTCGGCCGCACGGAACACGAGATCGCGGTACGTCGTCAGCCGGTCACGGTGCTCCGCCTCTTTCCGGTGCATGAGCGCCAGAAACGCGTTGGTGAGCTCTTCGGCCCGCGCGTTCTCCGCCTGCTCGCGTTCCGCCTGCTCTTGGACCTGCCGGGCGCTCATGTCTTCGCTCCATGACCTGGGGAAACCTTCCGCGACTCGAGCCACGCGTCAAGATCGCGTCGCGCGTACCAGCAGCGGCCGCGACGATCGCCGGACCTCGCGTACCGCGGCCCGCGACCCTGTGCCGCCCACCTGCCGAGCGTCCCGGGCGCGACCGAGAGGTACTCCGCCGCCTGCTCGCGGGTGAGCTGCTCGTGGATCGCGTGCATATCAACGTGCATATCCGAAACCTACTGAACCCATCCCGGACCCTTCCAGTAACGCCGGTGCCATTCTGTCGCACGTGTCCACTCAGCCGCCCTCGAGCGACTCCAGACGCTCCGCCCATGCGGCCAGCCGGGAACGCTGCTCACGCTCGTCCGCGAGCGCCGCCGCGTATGCCTCCATGTCGATCTCGCTTTCGACGGCTCGCCGCACGATCGCCGCCAGCACGTCCGGCGGCAGCGCCTCCGCCTGCACCGTCTCGCCGTCAAACGCCCGCCGGTCCGACGCCTTCGGCGGACTCGTCTCCAGACCGTGCTCGTCCACGTGCTCAGGCAGCACCGCCAGCCGCCGAAACTCCACCTCGCCGCCGAGCTCACCGCAGAACGCCCGCACGTCCTCGTCGAGGCTCCCGAACACGTGCACGCCCGACGGGTCGTGATCCCCGAGATGCAGCACGAGCACCCGCTGCATCGCCGCGAACTGCTCCGCCTTGTCGTGCTTCACCGTCACCGAATCGAACCCGCCGGATGAAAACACCGGCACCGAATACTCCCGCGCCACACGCTCGAGCTGCGGCACCATGCCCGCGGCCTCGCACCAGAGCGCCAGCCGCCGATCCTGCCCGGCCTGCCGATCGACCCGGTAGCCGTCCACCCACGCCTGCACCGTCGCCGCGAACTCGCCGAGCGACTCCCACCCGGTATGCCCGCCACGATGGAATCCGTCGTCCCGGATGGATGACCACGGCACGAGCCCGGCGCGACGCGCCCGGTTCAACACGTTCCCCAGCCGCTCATACGCCGACTCCGACTTCTCAAACCCATACGCCGCCACCAGCCGGTAGAACACCTGCCGGTTCGTCACCGGGAGATGAGCCCGGTACTGCCGCAGGACTTCCTGCACCTGCTCGAGGAGCTCGCGCGTCGCGGCCTGCGGCCGCCACGCCTTGAACCCACGCGCCCTGCCACGCTTCGCCTTCGGTAACTGGTACGTCATGCCGTCACTGCGCCTCCTTGCTCAGCGCCACACGCCACCCGGCCCTCGCTCGCCCGACTGCATCACCCGAGCGTCGCCGTGCCGGTAGCCCAGGAACTTGCCGCACCGCTCGCACCACCCACGCCACCAGCCCGGGCGATCCCCAGCTCGCTCCTCGAGCCAGACGTGCTCGCCCCACGCGCACGCAAGACGAGAGCGCCGTCCCGGACCCGGACGACGCACCGCCGCCGGTGGCCCCGTCCTCCAGGTCCGCGCCATCGGCCCTGCCGGACGACCGCCTCGCTCGCTCACGACCACCTCCGAAACGACCTCGCCGGGAACCCTTCTGCCGGACGACGCTGCCGCCGAAACGGCAGCGGCGTCCTTCTGCTTTCTGTAATTGGGTGAACTGTTCACCCGGTTCCGGAAACGAGTTCACCCGGTTCGTCTTCC
>JBIPLS010000258.1:0-2624 GCA_044368305.1 Pirellulales bacterium | reverse complement strand
GCCGCGCCGGCCCGGCCGCGACCTTGACCCGGGATTCGGGGTTGATGTGGACGCCCAGCAGGCAGAGCGGATCGAGAACCGCCTGCACGCCGGCCGCTACGGTCGCCTCGTCGGCGGCCCGCAGCGCCTCCTCGAGTTTGGTCCGCGCCTCGGCGCCCAACGGGTTCCCGGTGAACTCGAGCGCCTCGACGATCTGCCGCGCGTGCACGGCCAGCGGCTGCGCCGCGACGCCGCCGACCACGGGCAGGACAGTCTCCGCGGCCGGCACCGCGGCGGCCGCGACCGCGACGAGGCACGCCAGCAGCGGGCGGCGGGCGGTGAAGGCATTCGGCCGGCCTCGCAGCGCCATGTCGCACCTCCGGAGTTTCGCCGCCATGCGCCAAAGCCGGCTTCGCATCCGGCCCGACGGCCCGCGGTCAACATCCCAGCGGAGAATATGGTGGTGCCCGAGGCGGCCGCAAGCGGTAGGGACGCCGTGCCGCAGCGTCCTCCCCGACCGCAGGGCCGCTACCCGCGGGCGGATGGCCCTCCGCCCGCCCGCCGGGTATGGTGACGAAAATCTTTGGATGCAGGATCGGCCGACGACGGGCGTCGGATCGGCCCGCGTTATCATCCCGGGGAAAGAAGGAGTCGCGGTCTTCATGAACACCATCGGAATGATGATGATGGGACCGGTCGAGGCGATCGTCTTCCTGCTCGGCCTGACCACCGCGGCGGGCCTGCCCCTCTCCGTGCCACCGCTGCCGCCCGACCCGGTGATCGAGCGGGCGGCGCCCGACGCCTGCCTGCTGCACGTCGCCCTCGCCGGGATGGCGAAGCCCGCGGCCGGGTCGGCAAACCGTGCCGAGGCGCTGCTGGCGGAGGCCGACGTGCGGCGGTTCGTCGACCAGATGGCCGCGGCGGCCAGAAAGATGATGGATCGTGCCGCCGCCAACGGCGACGAGTTCCCGGAGGAGGCCCGCGAGCTGCTGTACACGCTCCTCACGCGGCCCGCCGCGCTGACGGTCGATTCGTTCGCAATCGGCGGCCAGGGACCGGACGTGGAGGCGAGCCTGGTGGTCAACTGCGGACCCGAGGTCGAGGCGGTGCGCCGGGCGCTGGCGAAGCTGCTCGGCCCATTGGAGGCCGCCGGCGGGCCGGCCCAAACGTTCGAGGCCGCGGGCCAGAAGTGGTCGCGGCTGGAGCAATTGCCGGGCGGCGGGCCGGAGTTCGCGTGGGGATTCAAGGACGGGTATTTCATGGCGGCCATCGGCACCGACGCGCTCGAGCACCTGCTCGACCGGCTCGCCGACAAGGCCCGCAAGACGCCCGACTGGAAGGCAGCCCTCGACAAGCGGCTGCCGCTCGATCGCCGCTCGATGCTCGTCCACGCCGACGTCGCCGCCGGCCTGGAGGCGATGCGGGCCGCTGGGCCGGTCCCGGCCCAGGTCGACGCCGGGATCGAGGCCAGCGGCCTGGGCGGGATCGCGGCCTTCCAGGCGCTCGCCGGACTGACCAAGACCGAACTCGCGTCGGCCGCGATCGTGGACTTCAAGACCGATCCGACCGGCCTGCTCGTGCCCGGCCGCGGCGTCGTCGCCGCGGCGGACCTGAAGCGGGTTCCGGCCGACGCGACCATGGCCCAGGTCGTGAAGCTCGACCTGTCGGCGACGCTCGCGGCGGCCCTGGCCTGGATGGAGGCCGTGCAGCCCGGGTCGTCCGCCCAGGCGACGCAGGCGCTCGAGCAGGTTCGCGCCGTCGCCGGCTTCGATGTAAACGATCACCTGCTCGAGCCGCTCGGCGACACCTGGACCGTGTTCACGCTGCCCGGTGCCGGCGCCACCGAGGTGCCGCGGGCGGCGGCCATCGTCGGCCTCGACGACGCCAAGACGTTCGCCAAGACGCACCGGGCCCTGCTCGGCCTCGTCAGGCAGGCGCTGGCCCAGCCGGGGACGCCGCCTCTGCAACTCGACGAGCGCAAGGCCGGCGACACGACGATCTACACGGCCGGGCTCGAGGGGGCGCCCGTGCGGCCCGCCTGGTGCATTCACGGCGACCGGCTGCTCGTGGCAGTGTCCGCCGACCTGCTGGAGAAGGTCATGGCCCGCACCGGCGACGGGCCCTCGCTCGCCGACGTGGCCGAGGTGCAGGCCCTGCTCGACGGCAAGACGGCGGCGCTCGGCTACCAGGAGCCGCGGGCGGCGGTCGCGGCCCTCGCTGCGGCGTACGAGGCGCTGACGCCGTTCGTGGGGCCGGAACTGGCCGCCGCGGGCGCGGAGATGCCGAAGCTGCCGCCGACCGACGTGGTGACGCGGCATTTGCTGCCGGCCGTGTCGGTCGTCCGCCGCGACGCCACGGGCGATATCCTGGCCGAGGGTCGCTCGACGCTGCCGCTCGGGCCGCTCGGCGGGCCCAGCCTCGGCGCGGCGCCGGCCGCGATGGTCGGCCTGCTGCTGCCTGCGGTGCAGGCGGCCCGCGAGGCCGCCCGCCGCACGGCCAGCATGAACAACGCCCGGCAGATCGCCTTGGCCATGATGATGTCGGAGTCGGCGAATGGCAGGCTGCCCGCAGCCGCGATCTGCGACAAGGAGGGCAAGCCGCTGCTCTCGTGGCGGGTGGCGATGCTGCCGTACCTCGAAGAAAAC